>CAKZXL010000386.1 GCA_937883885.1 uncultured Aquincola sp.
GAGCCGATGTGCACCGTGCAGGCATCGCCGCGGAAGTCGATCACGCAGTTCAGCGGCTCCATCGGCGCATGCGCCAGGTACGGAAAGCGGTACTCGGCGCTGATGCGGCGCGGCGCCGTGGCCAGCGCGCTGGTGTCGGCCACCTTGGCCTTCAGGCCCGGCTGGCGCGCCAGCTCGCTGTAGCGCTGCAGCAGTGCGTCGGTGCTTACCTTTTCCACGCCGTCGGTGTTCCAGGTCACGCCCAGCGCGTCGCGGCCCATCTTGGCCGTCCAGTAGCCATCGGCCACCACGGCCAGGCCGCTGGCGCCGCGGTCCAGCGGCACGCGCAGCACCTTGTGCACGCCCTTGACCGCCAGCGCCTGGCTGTCGTCCACCGTGGCCAGCTGGGCGCCGAACACCGGCGGCCGCACGATCAGCGCCACCGCGGCCTTGGGTGGCCGCAGGTCGATTCCGAAGGACTGCCGGCCGCTGGACTTCAGCGCCGCGTCCAGCCGGCGCGTGGGCCGGCCGATGATCTTGAAGTCGGCCGGCTGCTTGAGCACCACGCTCGCCGGCACCGGCTGGCGCATCGCCGCCTCGGCCAGCTCACCAAAGGTGGCGCGGCGGCTGCCGGCGCTGACCACACCGCCCGCGACGCCCACCTGCGAAGCCGGCACCTGCCACTGCTGCGCCGCCGCGGCCACGAACATCGCGCGGGCGCGGGCGCCCAGCTCGCGGTACTGCAGCCACGAGCTCTTGATGGAGTTGGAGCCGCCGACCATCTGGATGCCGAAGCCGGGGTCCTTGTAGGCCTCGCCGGCCGGCGCCAGCTCGGCGCGCACCTTCTGCCAGTCGGCGTCCAGCTCTTCGGCCACCAGCATGGGCAGCGCGGTGTGCACGCCCTGGCCGAAGTCCAGCCGGTTCACCATCACGGTGACGATGCCGTCCTTGCCCACGCGCACGAAGGCGCCGGGCTGCTGCGTGGGCTTGAGTTCGCCGGCCATGGCCGCGGCCACGGCGGCGCCCTGCGGCGCAGCGGCGGCGCCGTTCTCCGCTGCCTGCACCAGCGGGTACAGGCCCAGGGCAAATCCGCTGCTGGCGGCCATCTTCAAAAAGCTGCGGCGCTGCAGCGCCGGGGTGCGTGCCACGGTGGTGTCGGTCATCGTGGGCTCCTTCAGGCCAGGGCCTTGGCGGCGTCGTGGATGGCCGCGCGGATGCGGACGTAGGTGCCGCAGCGGCACACGTTGCCCGACATGGCAGCGTCGATGTCGGCGTCGGTCGGCTTCTTGTTCTGCTGGAGCAGCGCGGTGGCGCTCATGATCTGGCCGCTCTGGCAGTAGCCGCACTGGGCCACGTCGTGCTGCACCCACGCGGTTTGCACGGCCTTGCCCACCTTGTCGTCGGCCACCGCCTCGATCGTGGTGATGCGCTGGTGGGGGCCCACCGCGCTGATGGGCGTGACACAGGCGCGGATGGCCTGGCCATCCAGGTGCACGGTGCAGGCACCGCACAGCGCCGCCCCGCAGCCGAACTTGGTGCCGTTGAGCTGCAGCTTGTCGCGCAGCGCCCAGAGGATGGGGGTGGACGGGTCAGCGTCCACGGCCATGCGGCGGCCGTTGATGTTCAGTGTGGTGGTCATGGCGGTGGCTGTCTTGCGGAAGCCGCGAGTGTGCTGCGCCGCATTCGACAGCGATACACAATGAAACTGCATGCCCCATTAAGCAAGGCTTACGAATGAACCCCGAGATCCTGTCGGCCATGACGGCCTTTGCCCGCACGGCGGAGCTGCGCAGCATCAGCGGCGCGGCGGCGGCGCTGGGCGTGACGCCGGCCGCCATGTCGCAAACCATCCGCAAGCTGGAAGCGCGGCTGGGCGCACGCCTGTTCGAGCGCACCACCCGCAGCGTGAACCTGACCGAAGCCGGCCGCGCCTACTGGGAGCGCGTGGCGCCGCTGCTGGCCGGCCTGGCCGAAGCCACCGACGACCTGCAAACCCAGGCCAGCATGCCCGGCGGCCTGCTGCGCATCACGCTGCCGATGGTCACGGGCCAGTTGTTGATCGAACCCCTGCTGAGCGAATTCCACCAGCTGCACCCGCACATCACGCTGGAGCTGGCCTACCAGGACGCGCTGGTCGACATTGTGAAAGAGGGCTTCGACGCCGGCATACGCCTGGGCGAATCGCTGCAGCGCGACATGATCGCGCTGCCGCTGACGCGCGAATTCCGGCTGCGCACTTATGCGGCGCCGGGCTACCTGGCGCAGCACGGCACACCCCAGGTGCCGGCCGATCTGCTGCAGCACCGCTGCATCAACTACCGCATGGCCACCAGCGGCGCGCTGTACCGCTGGGAGTTTCTGGAAAAGCGCCGCATCGTGTCACTGGCGGTGCACGGCCCGCTGATCGTGAACCACTGGATGACGATGGTGGAAGCAGCCGCCCAAGGCCTGGGCCTGTGCCACACGGTGCCGGAGGCGGCTGCGCCTCATGTGGCGCAGGGCCGGCTGGTGGAGGTGCTGGCCCACTACAGCCCGAGCTTCGATGGCCTTTACATCTACCACCCGCGGCGGCAGCAGCTGCCGGTGAAGACGCGGGTGTTCATTGATTTCTTGAGAGGCCGGATGGGCCAGCCATCCAGGGAAACCGGCCTTCACCAGCCGTAGCGCACGGCCATCAGACCAATTGCATCGGGCGCATCATGTCGCAGTCCTCGTGCTCCAACAGATGGCAGTGGTACATGTAGCCCGACAAGCGTTGCCCTTCGACGTTGGTGAAAGAGGCACGCGGGTCGAAACCGGCTTCTTCAGCGGTGGGCAGGCGCACCAGGATGCGCGTCACGGCCTCGGCGGTCACATTGACCGTGTCTTTGCGGCCGGCTTCCCAGGCCGCAGGGGCAGTGGCTGCGGCGCTGGTAAACCCATCGACGGGCGGCGCCCAGTAGGTGGCCACCGGTGGAATCGGGTGCGCCAGCAAATAGGCCGCCATGTTCATCTTCTGGCGGTTGAGGATGCGCATCTCGGCCAGATGGATGTGAAACGGGTGCGACTCCAGGGTGGTGTTGACCACGTTCCACAGTTCCCACTGGCCCACCGCCATGTTGTCGGCCTCTTGCTCGAAGCGCAGGTTGTTGAGCCGCAGTTGCAGTGGCACCGAGTTGGTACCGCAGGCAATGTCGATCACCTGCGCCAAGGTCACCGTGCGCTGGCGCACCGGCACGATGCTGCTGGCGCTGGGCAACGCGGCCCGTTGACCCACGCCGCCGCGCAAACGCGTGGGCAGCGTGCGAAACCGCCCCAGTGTGGCGCGCACGTCGAAGCGCATGACCTCGGTGAATGAGCCGAAGATGAAACCGGCATTGGGCGGAATCGCCGTGTTGTAGACCACCACCGAGCTGCCCGCCCACGCATTGCTGAAATCGATCAGCACGTCATAGCGTTCGCCCGGCAACACCTCCAGGCTGGTGGTGGGCACGGGTGCGTTGAGCATGCCCTGGTCATTGCCGATGACATGAAATTTGGCGCCATTGGACATGGTCAAGGCGTACGGCCGCGAGTTGGCCGCATTCAAGATGCGGAACCTGTAAACGCCGCGGTCCACCGTCATCTTGGGAAATGCGGCGCCATTGACCAAGGACAGATCGCCAAAAATGCCGGGAAGCCAGCTGTTCTTGCCCAACAACGCAGGCATGTACTGGTACTTGCCCGAGAACATGTCGACCGCCTTGTCCTGCAAGGTCAGGGGAAGCTCACAGTCGCCACTGGGCAGGCCCAGGGTATTGCCCACGCCCAGGTCATACGCATCGCGCAAAAACAGATGGCTGGCCAAACCCGCGTACACGTTCAGCCGGGTCAAACCCAATGAGTGATCGTGGAACCACAAATGGCAAGCCTCTTGCCGGTGCGTGTACTGATAAGCCTTGGTTTGCCCTGGAAAAAACAC
>CAKZXL010000387.1 GCA_937883885.1 uncultured Aquincola sp.
ATGAAGGTGTTGCGATGACCGGTTGAATCCGCCCAATACCTGTCCATCCGCTACAGCGAGCGCTTGGCCGAGGCCGGCATCGAGCCCTCAGTGGGCTCCAAGGGCGACAGCTACGACAACGCCCTGGCCGAGACCATCAACGGGCTCTACAAAGCCGAGGTCATCCACAGGAGGGGGCCCTGGAAGACCAAGCAAGCGGTGGAACTGGAGACGCTGGAATGGGTGGCCTGGTTCAACCACCACCGACTGATGGCGCCCCTGGGCTACCTCCCGCCGGCCGAGTTCGAGGCCCACTACCATCGACAACGCGCTGGTCAGGCCGCGACCGTCTGACTTAAACCAACGGGCCTCCGCGATACCCGGGGCGGTTCAGCTACAGCCTGACCCGGTGGCAGGCGTTGACCCGCTACCGTGACGACGGGCGCATCGAGATCGACAACAACGCGGCAGAACGTGCGCTGCGCGGCGTGGCCCTCGGACGCGGCAACTACCTGTTCATGGGTTCGGATGCCGGCGGGCGCCGTGCGGCGGCGATCTACAGTCTGGTGGAGACGGCCAAGCTCAACGGGCTCGACCCCGAGGGGTACCTGCGCGAGGTGCTGGGCCGCATCGCAGACCATCCGATCAACCGCATCGACGAGCTGCTGCCCTGGAACATCGGGCGGGCCGTCGCGCCCGCAGCCGATGTACCGCGTGCCGCATGAGCCACCCCGGTGTAGACCCTCAGCTCGTCGATGTCCTGAACCGCGCCAGCAGCCTGCAGCTGTTCCAGCTCAGCGCGCTGATCGAGCGCCTGCTGGCCGACCCGCGGCGCATCATCGCCGTGCGCGTGAACATGCACCTGGGCCAGACGGTGCGCTTCGTGGACTGGCGCGACGGCAGCCTGCGTGAAGGCAAGGTGCTGGCCATGAAGGACACGCAGGTGACCGTGCAGGACCTGCTCGAGCGCCGGGAATGGAAGCTGCCTTATGCGGCCATCGAGCCGCCGGCGCCCAACCCAACCGCCCGGGCGCAGGCCGCTGCGGCTGCGCCGCCGCCGGCACCACCCAAACCTACCCGCAACGACTTCCGCTGTGGTGAGAAGGTGGCCTTCGAGGACAAGTACCTGCAGACGGTGGTGGGCACCATCCTGCGCATCAATGAGCGCACGGCCAGCATCGACCCGGGGGACGGAACGAAGTGGCGGGTAGGCTTCGGGCTACTGCGCCACGTCCTTGACGTCTGACCAAAGGCAGCCGCGTCCCTCGACAGGGTTGTGGGGTCGCGCTTACGCCGATCGGTGGTCTGAGATTT
Source organism: uncultured Aquincola sp. (assembly GCA_937883885.1). Next base: position 1,294 of record CAKZXL010000387.1, read on the forward strand.
ATAGTCCTCCGAGCGTTGACTACTGCCGTTAATCTACGGGTTTCAAGGTTGAAGACGACTATGAGTGTTTGGAGCGTGGCGGCACGTATCGGGGCTGAACTGGGAGAGGGGCTCCACTGGGACCCTTCTCGGCAGCGCCTGTGGATGGTGGATATCATTGGGAAGCGCTTGTTGGCCGTTGCGCCAGGGAAAGCCGACCATTGGGAGCGACTGCTACCTCAACGCGTCGGCTGGGTGCTGACTGAGCAGGACAGTTCGGCTTTGCTGCTGGGCTTGCAGGAAGGCATTGGCCGCCTGCAAGATCCGGAGGCATCTGAGGTATCTTGGCTGTCGCGCATGTTTGCTGGTAATCCAAGCCTACGTTTGAACGATGGAAAAGCGGACAGCAGCGGAGCCATCTGGGCCGGGTCCCTTAATCACGACGATGAAACTCGCCCTGACGGTGCGTTGTACCGCGTCGATCCGCGCACTGGCTCTACGAGCCTTGTCGATAGTGGATATTTAGTCGCAAATGGGCCGGCAATTGATAAGGAAGGGGGCTTGATGCTGCACAGTGACAGTGGCCGGCGAGTCATCTATTCCTTCAATCTCAACGTCTCGACTGGAGTCATCAGTGGCAAGCGCATATGGAAGCAGTTTCTTGCCGAAGAAGGTTATCCGGATGGTATGTGTTTTGACGCAGACGGATGCGTGTGGGTGGCCCATTGGGGGGCAGGCTGCGTCAGTCGGTTTGGTCCTCATGGCGAATTGCTGAGGCGTGTAAACTTGCCGGTTTCCAACGTTACCAATGTATGCTTTGGGGGCCCGGCACTTGACCGGCTGTTTGTCACATCGGCCAAAGTGGGGCTCACGCGACAACAGTTGGAGTCACAACCATTGGCAGGCGCGCTTTTTGAGATTGACTGTGGTGGGGTTCATGGCCTGCCCAGCCTCGCCGCAGGTCGCTGAGAGTGGCGCTACTTGAGCGCCCCTGCGATCGATCCGCCTCAGGTGCCGGTAGCGACGAATTCTCGATAGGCGTTAGCCAAGCCCTCCTCCAGCGTAGTCTCGGCTCGCCAACCAAAGCGATTGATCAGACTAACGTCCATGAGCTTGCGCGGCGTACCGTCCGGCTTGCTGGTGTCGTAGGAAATCTTGCCTGTGTACCCGACAACCGTGCGGACCAACTCCGCTAGCTCGGCGATGGTCACGTCATTGCCTACACCAATGTTCACCAGCGGTGGCTCGAAGCGGCCGGAGACGGCCTCATCGCTACCTAGTAACAGGCTATAACGATCGTCAGGCAGGCCCATCAAGAATACGCATGCCTGTGCCATATCGTCGCTGTAAAGGAATTCTCGGCGCGGGGTCCCCGTGCCCCAGACAGTGACGGTGCTGTCGCCACGCAGCTTGGCCTCGTGAAACTTGCGAATCAGAGCTGGGATGACGTGACTGTTGGTCGGGTGATAGTTGTCGCCGGGGCCATACAGGTTGGTAGGCATGGCAGCTAGATAGCGGGTGCCGTGCTGACGGTTGTAGCTCCAACACATTTCGACACCTGCGATCTTGGCAAGCGCATACGCACGATTCGTCGGCTCCAGAGGGCCGGTCAGCAGGCAACTCTCTGGCATCGGCTGCGGTGCATGCTTCGGATATATGCAACTGGATCCTAGGAATAGCAGGCGAGCGACTCCGGTTTGCCATGCTGCATGAATCACATGCGTCTGGATTGCAAGGTTGTCGCGGATGAAGTCCGCTGGGTAGGTATTGTTGGCCACAATTCCGCCGACCTTTGCGGCAGCCAGGAACACGTACTCAGGTTGCTCTTCACGAAAGAATGCTTCGGTGGCCGCGGCGTCGGTCAAGTCCAGTTCAGCATGTGTTCGCAGCAGCAAATTTGTGTGCCCTGCAGCCTGCAAGGACCGGACAATGGCCGATCCAACGAGCCCGCGGTGACCAGCGACGAAAATGCGAGAGTTGGCTTTCACAGATTACTCGTTGTAGTCGTAGGCTTGGAAACCCGCCATCTTGACTAAACTGTCGCGCCGGGCTGCGGTATAGTCGGCCTCCACCATTTCCTTGACCAACTCATCAAGACTGGTCGTCGGTTCCCAACCCAGCTTGGCTTTGGCTTTGCTGGGGTCTCCGAGCAACGTTTCGACTTCCGTCGGGCGAAAGTAGCGTGGGTCGACTCGCACAACGACATCGCCAACCTTGCACTTGGCCTTGTCGCCAGTGACCTTGGTCACAACGCCAGTCTCCGCCACACCTTCACCACGGAACTCCAGCGTGATTCCCAGTTCGGCAGCCGATTTTTGAACGAACTCACGCACGCTGTATTGCACGCCCGTGGCGATGACGAAGTCCTCGGGCTTGTCCTGCTGCAGCATCATCCATTGCATGAGCACATAGTCTCGAGCGTGTCCCCAGTCACGCAAGGCGCTCATGTTGCCAAGGTGCAGGCAGTCCTGCAGACCAAGTGCGATTCGCGCTATCGCGCGGGTGATCTTGCGGGTGACGAAGGTCTCGCCACGCAGCGGGCTCTCGTGGTTGAACAGCACGCCATTGCACGCGTACATGCCATAGGCCTCACGGTAGTTCACCGTGATCCAGTAGGCGTACATTTTGGCCACTGCGTACGGGCTACGCGGGTAGAAGGGGGTGGTTTCCTTCTGTGGAATCTCCTGCACGAGGCCATACAACTCGCTGGTGCTGGCCTGATAGAACCGAGTCTTGTTCTGCAGGCCCAGGATGCGGATCGCCTCCAGGAGCCTCAGCGTGCCGATGCCGTCTGCGTCTGCGGCGTACTCGGGCTGTTCGAAGCTCACGGCCACATGGCTCATCGCACCCAGGTTATAGATCTCGTCGGGCTGGGTCTCCTGCACGATGCGGATCAAGTTGGTGCTGTCAGTCAAGTCGCCGTAATGCAACTTAAATCGCTGATTGTCAACGTGCGGGTCTTGGTACAGGTGGTCGACGCGGTCGGTGTTGAAGAGGCTGGAACGGCGCTTGATGCCGTGCACGACGTAGCCCTTCTTCAGCAGAAGTTCCGACAGATAGGCGCCGTCTTGGCCGGTGACACCGGTGATCAAAGCAGTTTTGGTCATGAGCGTGCGGTTGGAGGAGAAACGCGGGTAGCCGGAGGATAACCCGTCTCCGAGCGTTTTCCCGGATGGGGCGCAAGGCCGATTCACTCCCACGTGGCGGTGTCTGCAAGCAATCTTCTGGCCAACAGGTCGCGACGCCCCTCATTGGTGGGTCGCTTCAAGGGCGCCGGTTCGTCCGGGACGGCTCTGTTGCCTCATCTAGGCAGTGTCAGGCGGAACACCAGCGCCACCTTCCGGGCAGAGCCCGAGCCCGGCATGAGGTGCTCGGGTGGCTGCATCAGCATACGCCACAGCGCGGAGCCGAGCGGTCACAGACAACGCTGGCCCGCCGCCGCGGGATGAACACCGACCGGGGCACCGGAAGCCGTTGATGTCGTTAACTCCACGGCGCTGCAGCGCGGGTCGAGGCTGCCCCAACACTCTGGTGGGTGGCCCATGCGGGGCCAGTGGGTCGGCGAGGGCTGTTGTGCCGCCGCTGGGAGTCACAGGCCTGCGCCGTTACTTGCCCCGCCGCGGCCAGACCTGACCCGCTGGCTCGGGGTCATCGAGCCGGTGCCAAAGACCCGACTTCCCCGAGGAGCAGTGCGCCAAGCAGGGCCAAGACGCCCGTTGGATCCCATCGTGCTAGTTGGCCCGGGCGCTCTGCCGGCGCCAAGCCACCACGGAGGCGCCCATTAGCATCAGTGCCCAGGTGGCGAGCTCGGGCACCGCCGATTTCTCATGCATCTCGACCTTTAACGCGTAGGAGAACTCGTTAGGTGCATGTGCGTAGAGCGCATATCCGACGTTGCCGCCTGTCAGGCGACATCCAATACTGCCCCCCAGGGGTCAGTTCTCGAGGTCGCTTGACACCCCGTGCCTAAGATGATTTCGATGGCAGTTCGGGCTATTGCACGAAGGGGTGTTGTCATCGCGGTCTCCTGCTGTTCACGGTGTGCCGTGCTGCGGGCGCCGCGCATCGGTAGCTGGAACCAACCGCACGCGCACGCTCGGCGCCTGGAAGAGCAGGAGTCCGGCCACCAGCAGGAGGCTGCGGCCGGGATCTGGCACGACACGAATGGCCAAGTAGAGATCCGAATCTTCGAATGGCCGGCCCAGCAAAATGGCTTGACCGTAGGCACAGGGGTTCCCGGCGAACCAACCGCTGCCGCATCGCGCTGTGGCGGCGCTGAGCAGGACGCTGTACACCTCAGCCGATCTTTCGGGCGTGCCACCGAGAGTGAAATCTACACCCAGGCGCAACCGACACTTGTCAGGCCGAGCCGCCAGGGGTGCAGCTCAGACAAGGCGACTGTCCGGTCTGCCCGACATCAAGGCACCACCACCTCGACCCCCTGATGCAGTTGGCGAATGCAGCCCGCCAGAACCTGCTTGGCCCCCTCATCCCCATGCACCAACCTCACCTGCCGCGGCGGCGTCTTCATCCTGCTGACGAACCGTAGCAGGTCCTGCTGGTCCGCGTGGGCCGAGTAACCGGCCAGGGTGTGCACCTTGGCGCGGATGTCGTCGATGCGCTGTCCGTCCAGTTCCACCCAGCCGCCCTTCGGCCCGTACTGCTGGATGGCGCGACCGGCCGTGCCGGCGGCCTGATAGCCGCAGAACAGCACGTCGTGCCGAGGGTCGCCCAGCATGGCCTTGAGGTAGTTGACGATGCGCCCGCCGCTGCACATGCCGCTGGCGGCAATCACGATCGCGGGCCGGCCTGACCGGGCCAGGCCCTGCACCATCTGCAGATGAGCCGCGTGGTCGGCCACCGTGGTCACCTGCTCGAAGTCCAGCGGATGTCGGCCGGCCGCCAGTTTGCGGCGGGCTTCGGCGTCCCAGTGCTCTTTCAGCCGCGCATAGCCGGCCGTGAAGTCGGCGGCCAGCGGTGAGTCGACGACGATCTGCACATCGCCCCAGGCCAGCCCCGGCGCGGCCTGCCGCTGTGCGTTGCGGTGGATGATCTCTTCCAGCTCGTACAGCAGCTCTTGCGTGCGGCCGATGCTGAAGGCGGGCACCAGCACCGTGCCGCCGTTGCTGAAGGCATGCTCACACAGCGCCTGTAGGCGCTGGCGTCGGGTTTTGCGGCTGTCGTGCACCCGGTCGCCGTAGGTGCTCTCCAGCACCAGCACGTCGGCACGCATCGGCGGTTGGGGCGCTGGCAGCAGCGGGGTGTAGGGCGCTCCCAGGTCGCCGGAGAACACCACACGCTGGCTGGGCTGGCCGGTCTGTGTGGCATCGAACTCCACATAGGCCGACCCCAGGATGTGGCCGGCCGGCTGCAGCCGCACCCGCAGGCCGGGGCTGCCGGCAATGATGGTCTGCCAGTGTTTGTAGGGCAGGGGCACCGTGCGCTCTTTCAGCAGCGCCAGGAACTTGGCGATCAGGCTGCGGTTGCGCGTAAAGCCCACCTCCAGCGCGTCTTCCAGCACCAGCGGCAGCAACTGGGCGCTGGCCTGGCTGCAGTAGATGGGGCCTTTGAAGCCGGCGGCCAGCAGGTACGGAATGCGCCCGACGTGGTCGATGTGCACGTGGGTGACCACCAGCGCCCGCACCTTGTCGAGCGAGAAGTCGATCTCCAGCTGGCTGGCGCTGGCGCCGTCGGGCGAGGTTTCGGCGCCCTGGAACAGGCCGCAGTCCACCAGCACGGCCTGGCCGTCTGGCAGCGTCAATCGGTGGCACGAGCCGGTGACGCCGCGCACGGCGCCGTGGTGGGTGAAGTGCAGCATGGCAAGGGCCTCACGCGAAGTGATGTGCGCAGCTGCCACGCCGGCGCAGCTGCTTGCCCTGGCCCTATCGGCGGCGGGTCTCGGCTCTACAGCCCGCCGCCACTTTTAGCAATGTCGCGATTTACTTTGGCGCGCGGCCGTAGGTGTCCTCGAACCGCACGATGTCGTCCTCACCCAGGTAGCTGCCGCTTTGCACTTCGATGATCTCGAGCGGCACCTTGCCGGGGTTCGCTAGTCTGTGCGTCTGGCCCAGGGGGATGTAGGTGCTCTGGTTCTCGGAGAGGATGATCACCTTGTCGCCATTGGTCACTTCGGCGGTGCCGCTCACTACGATCCAGTGCTCGGCGCGGTGATGGTGCATCTGCAGGCTCAGGCTGGCGCCCGGCTTGACCATGATGCGCTTGACCTGGTGGCGCGGGCCGTTGTCGATGCTGTCGTACCAGCCCCAGGGGCGGTGCACCTTGCGGTGCAGCGTGTGCTCGCCGCGCTTTTCGGCGTCCAGGCGGTTGACGATCTTCTTAACGTCCTGGCTGCGGGCGCGGTCGGTCACCAGCACGGCGTCGGCGGTTTCCACCACGATCACATCGTCCAGGCCCACCACGCTCACCAGGCGGCTGGTGGCATGCACCAGGGTGTTGCGGCTGTCGGCGAACACGGCGTCGCCCACGTGGCTGTTGCCGGCTTCGTCCTTCGGGGCCACTTGCCACACGGCTTCCCAGGCGCCCAGGTCGTTCCAGCCGGCGTTCAGCGGCACCATGCGGATGGCGGCCGGGCTGCCCGGGCACTTTTCCATCACCGCGTAGTCCACCGACTCCGACGGCACGGCCGCGAACTCGGCCTTGCCGGGGCGCACGAACTTGTCGTCGGTCTTGCGCACGGCCCAGGCGGCGCGGGTGGCGCTGGCGATGTCGGGGCGGAAGCGCTCCAGCGCGTTCATCCAGGCCGAAGCGCGCAGCACGAACATGCCGCTGTTCCAGTAGTAGCTGCCCTCGGCCAGGTAGCGTGCGGCGGTGGCCGCGTCGGGCTTTTCAACGAAGCGCTCCACCGCGGCAATGCCTTCGGCCGCCGATGCCAGGATGTAGCCGTAGCCTGTTTCCGGGCGGTCGGGCGTGATGCCGAGGATGACGATGGTGCCGTCGGCGGCGGCTTCCACCGCCTGTTGGAGCGCGCTGTTGAAGCTTTCGGTGTCGGTCACCGTCTGGTCGGCGGGCGTCACCACCAGCACCGGGTCTTCTCCACCTTCCAGCGCCTGCAGCGCCGCCAGCGTCAGCGCCGGTGCGGTGTTGCGGCCCAGCGGCTCCAGGATCACGGCGCTGGGCTCGGCCTTCAGCTCACGCAACTGGTCCAGCACCAGAAAGCGATGCTCTTCATTGCCCACCACCAACGGCGGGTTCACCGGCTGCGTGGCGCTGGCCAGCCCTTGCAACCGAGTGACGGCCTGCTGGAACAGGCTGGTATTGCCCGACAGCACCAGGAACTGCTTGGGGTAGCCCGCGCGCGAGAGCGGCCAAAGGCGGGTGCCCGAGCCGCCGGCCATGATGACGGGGGTTATGGCGAGTGAGTTCTTGAGATTGCTCATACTGAATCTTGCTTCTGAAAACCTTGAGGATTAAGGCTCTGCCAACGCCAGCTGTCCTCGCACATGCGGGCCAGGTCGTGTTTTGCCGTCCAACCCAGCAGTTCTTGCGCCAAGGCGGGGTCGGCGTAGCAGGCATCGATGTCGCCGGGCCGGCGGGGGGCAATGTCGTACGGGATAGGGCGGCCGCTGGCGGCTTCATACGCACGCACCAGCTCCAGCACGCTGTAGCCGCGGCCGGTGCCCAGGTTCACGGTGAAGGAGCCGGGCTGTTCCAGCAGGCGGCGCAGGGCGGCCACATGGCCATCGGCCAGGTCCGTCACGTGGATGTAGTCGCGCACGCCGGTGCCGTCCGGCGTGTCGTAATCGTTGCCGAACACCTGCAGCCGCGCGCGCTTGCCCACGGCCACCTGGGCCACGTAGGGCATCAGGTTGTTCGGGATGCCGCGCGGGTCTTCGCCGATCTGGCCGCTTTCGTGCGCGCCCACCGGGTTGAAGTACCGCAACACGCCGGTTTGCCACTGCGGCTCGGCCGCGCCCAGGTCGGCCAGGATTTGCTCGCCGATCAGCTTGGTTTGGCCATAGGGGTTGGTGGCCTGCAGCCGGGCCTGCTCGGTGATCGGCAGCGCCTCGGGCTTGCCGTACACCGTGGCGCTGCTGCTGAACACGAAGCGGTGGCAGCCGTGGCGGCGCATCGCTTCGCACACCGTGAGCAGCCCGCCGATGTTGTTGGCGTAGTAGCTCAGCGGC
>CAKZXL010000388.1 GCA_937883885.1 uncultured Aquincola sp.
GGGCCCTTCGATCACCGGTACCACCTGGGCGCCAGCCTTCGTGGCCCAGGGCCCGAACAACCGCACGGCGCTGGTGCGCACCCTGCCCGGCCGCTTCGAATGGCGGCTGCCCGATGCCTCGGCCAACCCGTACCTGGCGCTGGCCACGATGATCGCCGCGGGCCTCGACGGTATCGAGCGCGAGATGACCCCGCCGCCGGCCTGCGAGCTGGACCTGTTCACGCTGCCGGCGGCGGACCGTGAGCGCCTGGGCATCACGGTGCTGCCGCAAAGCCTGGCCGAGGCGGTGGCCGCGCTGCAGGCCGACGCCGTGGTGCAGGCCGCGCTGGGCCCGGTGCTGGCGGGCGAGTTCATCGCCGCCAAGCAGGCCGAGTGGCTGGCCTATGCGCGCCATGTGAGTGACTGGGAGTGGACAAGGTACGCTTGCGCGTTCTGAAGTCTGCGGAGTACCTTCGCTCTTGACCGCTATCGGCGCTCTACATCACCCCTTCTGAAGCCAGTTGCGCGGTCATCGGCAGCGGCTTACCGGCAATGTGTCGGCCAAGCCCATCAGCGTGCTGACTAACCTGCGGGGCCAGCTGTCAGGGAACAAGTCTGGTCGGCCGCCCCGTCTGGCAAGCCTGCTGCTTGACCAGCTGGAATTCACAACCAGCTGGCCGAGCAGCTCGACATCTCCAACAACTTCGCTCAAAGGTGCCTCCGTGCACTTCCAAGCGGACGCCTGCCGAAGTAGTTTCACGGCCGCCGTCGCCCGATCTTGCGAGGCATCACCCCCATGCTCTCGCGTGGGCGCGATGGCTAAACTGCCTGACACAAAAAACCAGAAAAAATCCGGCGGAGGAACAGTTGGCCTACTACGATCTGAATCGGCGCTTCGTCGAGCGTGAGAACTACGATCAGGACGAGCTCATCGCCGCGCAACTGCGTGGCAAGCAAGTGGCGTGGGCTAAGGTGCTCGAGAACCGAAGTAGCGTCATCGTTGCAGCGGCGAACTTTGGCAAGACCACCGAGATGCGCCAACAAGCGGCGCGACTACGTGCGAGCGGCGAAACCGCCGTGTTCATCGCGCTGCGCCAACTCGCGGATCGCGGCAGTCTCGATAAGGCACTGACCGGCGGTGACCGCGACGCCTATCGCACGTGGAAGGCAGCGCCAGTCAGCCGCATCACGGTGTTTGTCGACTCATTGGATGAGGCGGCCGCTGTTGGTAAGGCAGAAAGCATCAGCCACCTTGTTGGGGACGTTGCTGACGAACTCGGCTGGCCCAACGAGTATGTCCGGTGGGTGATTTCGACTCGGCCGGCAGTCCTCACCGCAGGCGTCTTCGCAAAGCTCTCGGAGCTGCTTTCAAAGCCTGCGCCGAAGCCTATCGAGAGCTCTGGTGGACCGGGGTCTTTCGGTACGGGCGGCGCGACCAGCGTGGCACCGGCACCAGAGCCGGTGCCGGTTCACCTGTTCTCCATGGCCCATCTCGAAGATGATCAAGCTGCCGTGTACCTCACGGGGCGATACCCGGACCTGAATGCCGAACAACTGATTGAGATTGCCAGTGAGCGCGGCTTGGCGGGCTTCGTCCGCAGCCCGGGCGGCCTGGACATCCTTGCTCGTATCGACATGGTGGCCAATCCGCCGGATTCCCTGACCGAGGTGTTCGAGCGCGTTTTGAACGCCATCGGCACTCTGCGTGGCGCTGACCAGCGGCTCGTTGACGCCGGCAGCCCTGCGCCGGAGGTCCTGACCGGTGCGGCTCAGCGCCTGGCCTCAGCGTCGGCTGTGTGCCAGATGGTGAACATCGAAATGCCCGAGGCGACTCTGGCTATTCCTGAAACGGCCCTGTCAGCCAGGCTGATTGCGTCTCCGATGCTTCACGAGGCAGGCATCAAGGCGCTGTTGAGCTCCCAGCTCTTCATTGACGCCGGCTTTCACCAGGTCAAGGTCTATCCCGATGAGCTCACGCCGTTCCTCGCGGCCAAACGGCTCGCCGGCTTGGTGGCTTCGCCGGACCAGGCGGAGCGGCTCCTTGAGAACTTCACCTGGGCTGCGGCCAGCGGCGAGCAAGGCGTGCAGCGTGCCTTCTTGCCGATGTTGGGATGGCTCGCCACGCTGAACGCGCATTGCCGCGAGGTCATCCTGCAGAAGGACCCGCAGGCGTTGGCGTTCTTCGGTGACCTGCGCAATCCAGCCGTCCCGACCAAGGCGGCTCAGGACGCTTTGACGGAGAGCATCAAGCGCTTGGTGGAAAAGGGCGACCACATCGGCCGCACCATGTTCCGGCTGACGTCCGAGAACTTCTGGCAGGCGGGGCCCGACCGATTGGCTGGGACCATCGCGAGCCTTTACGACCGGTACCAGGACAACTACTGGGCGCGAGACGTCCTGCTCGACATTGCTACCGCGTGCAAGATCGAGCCTTTGCGGGCAAAGCTTCTCAAGCGTCACGGGTCCAAGTTTGACCTCGTCCTTTCGGACAGCAGTGACGTCGGCTACTTCCTTGCATTGCGTCGGCCTGCCGATCTTGCGGCTCTCGCCGCTGCTGCAGTGGCCAGCACCACAGTGCGCGAAGGCGTGGTCAGCCTCCTGTTGCGGGAGCTGGGATGGAGCTATTTCTCGCCCCGTGATGTCGCCGTGATGGTAGACAACCAGTTCCTGGCCGGGCCGCGCGGGTTCCAGCTTTCCTATTCCCTGGAGAAGGGACGCATGCTTTCCGAGGCAACGGATGGCCAGCTGTACCACCTGGCGCGCGGGCTCGTTGTGCGCATGGTGAAGAGAGAGGTGACGAACAAGCAGAATCGCGAGGATCAACAGTACGTCGACCTCGTGGCTAAGGTTCTCGAAGCCTTGGTAGTGCGCACGGTTGGCGCCCAGGCGGTCAAGGTCGCTCGCCTGTACCTCGTTGCGGCTCGGGACATCCACGACCGCTACCTGCAGAGCAGCGCAATCCAGGAGCTGAGGTCGGCGGTAGATGCGAATGCCGCTGTTCGCATCGCAGTGCTGCAGTCCACCCTGAAGAGGCAGCTCAGTGACGAAGACCTACTTCGAGCGGTTGTTGGTTTTCTTTGCCCTACTACGTACACGCCCGAGGACGTTGTTCAAGTGAACGACGCGCAGCTCACCCGCGTGTATTCAGAGTGGCAGGCTCAACACGCGCAGGCCATCGCACAGCAGCCCGTGCCTAAGCCAGTCAAGCCGAAGGCCGAGAAGCTCACCGTCGGCCCCAAAGCGAAGCGGCAGCTCACCGACCGCTTGAACGCACTGGCTGACGGGACGGATACCCCGGCGCTAGAGTGGATTGCCGGGTGGCTGCTTCAGACAAATCGCACGTCTCGGTACGGCGAGGTCGACTTCGAGGCCTTCGAGCAAGCCGCCGGAGCAAGGATTGCTGCCGCTGCCCGACAGGGCATGAGCCGACTCTGGCGCTACAAGGACCCGACCTTCAAGGAGGCCGAGCCGAACTCGAAGTTCCACATCACTGCAGCCGGCTTGCAGGGTCTCAAGCTTGAGCTTGGGGATGGGACGGCGCTTCCAGTTCTCACCGAGGCGGAAGTGCGGCGGGCCCTTCGTTACGCTCTCCTCGAAGTAAATGGCTATCCGAAGTGGTTCTGGCCTCTCGTCGAGGCATATCCGGCCGCCTCGGTTCCTGAGCTGGTTGCAATTGCGGGCGAGGCAGCGAACGGCGCTACATCCAGGAAGCATGCCGAAGACCTACTGGCATCCATTCCTGACGCACCTGCACGGGTCCAAGAAGCGCTCGCAGGCCTTGCATGGACACACCTTGCAACTGTGAATCCGTCGCGCGACTACGTGGTGAATCGCTTGCTGAAGGCCGCCCTCTCGGTGCCAGGCAAGGTCCCGCAAGATGACTTCGAGCGCCTGGCGCTGCAGAAGATGACGGCCGCTTACTGTTCGCCTCTGGCTGATTCAGTCGACGAGGCCCTGCGCGCGCAGCGCGAACATGCGCTGACCTGGGCCACCCGCTGGTTCATTCAGAGTCCGCTGCGGTGGCGCAATGCCGTCAGCGCTTGGGGCCCATTGGACCCGCTGGCCGTGAAGCGTTTCATCTTTGACCTCGCCGCTGCATTCGGTCGCGACCGCGAGGGCATCGCGGGGCGTATTGCCATGGGGAGCGACCATGGCATCTTGGCGCTTGAAGACCTGTACCTATGGACGAGGTGGGCGGTCGATCCGAAGTATGACGTGGACCGGCCGGAGGGCGTTTCCTACCACCCAGGCCCTCGCGACAGCGCAGAGCGGTTCCGCGGCGCAATCATCAGCGGAATCGCTGCAGCAACGTCGCAAGCAGCGTACAGCGCGCTGGAGCGGATCCGGTGGGCGCTACCCGCGGGTGACTTCACTATCGAGTACATCAAGAAAACGCAGTTCGAGCTTCGCGAGCGACAGCTCACTCGGGAGCCGCTGGCGCAAGTGAACTACCCGAAGTTCGAGGAGAACTTCCGTGGGGATGTCACCGATACGACTTCGTTCGCGATGGCCGTGCACGCTGACCTCCGCGCTGTTCAGTACGACGTCGAACGCGGCGAGCACAGCCTTCGCAGCTTCTTCAGTGAGCTCGACTTCACGCGAGCAAACAAGAAGGTAGAGGACGGCGAGAAGGCGGGCATGGCGCTGGAGGCGCACTTCCAGAAGCTCCTCGCCAGCGAACTGAACCATCATGCGCGCGCGCGGTACTCCGTGACCGTCGAGTCTCATACGGCCGAGTCGAAGCGCCGGGACATCCTGTGCAGCAAGAACGACTGGCGCGCGTCCATCGAGCTGAAGATGTCCGAGCGCTGGACATTGGACGACTACTTGGTCGCGTTGGAAAGGCAACTGGTTGGCCAGTACATGCGCCACCAAAAGGCGACCTCGGGCTTCCTGGTGCTGGTCTTGCAGACCAAGGGGCGCGAGTGGACTGACTCGAAGACAATGAAGAAGCTGAACTTCCAACAGGTCCTGGCGATCCTGACGGAAAAGGCGCAGGAGCTTGAGGCCAAGGACCGAACGCGCTACCTGCGCGTCATCGGTATTGATGCGACGACGCCTGACGACTTCCGAGCGGCCCCCAAGAAGACCCCGCCGAATAGGGGCGTGGCCGTCAAGAAGAGCCTGCCGAAGAAGGCTGCTCCGGTCAAAGCCGCGAAGAAGGAGCCATAACGCACGCCGGTGGCCGGCGCCTCTCTTGTACTTGGGGCAACGCTGAATAGGGTCTGCCTTGCGGGTTGATCGCAGCCAATGCACCGAAGGCCAAGGACCGAAGGAATCAGACGGTCAGGGGCATCGGGCATTTGGCGGACTTGGAGCGCATCGTTAACCGCATCAAGTCCAAGACGCACTCGCGGGTGGAGCCTGTGTTCGCAGTGGTCATTCGCCAGTTCGTCTTCCGCAAAGTCCGCCGTAACAGTCTGGCGAAGAACGCCACGCGAGCGGTCGTGGCGCTGGACTGCGAATGGACAAGGTACGCTAGCGCGTTTTGAAGCCCCCTGCCCCCGTTTTGACCGCCATCGCCACCCCGCACCGCCCCGTCTGGATCGCCTACACCTGCCTGGCCGCCAGCATGGCGCTGGTCGGCAGCTACGTCGGCTTGTCGAAGTTGCTGGTGGCGGTGCTGCCGGTGTTCCTGCTGGCCTGGCTGCGCTTCGGCATCGCCGCGGTGGCCATGGCGCACTGGGTGCGCCGCCAGCCGGGTGAAGCGCCGCTGTCGCCGCACGACCGCAAGCTGCTGTTCCTCGAATCCTTCCTCGGCAACTTCCTGTTTTCCATCTGCATGCTGTTCGGCGTGCGGCTGACCACCGCGCTGGCCGCGGGCGTGATCATGGCCGCCATCCCGGGCGTGGTGGCGGTGCTGTCGTGGCTGTTCCTCAAAGAGCGCATCACGCCGCGGGTGGTGGCCGGCATCGCCTGCGCGGTGCTGGGCATTGCGCTGGTGTCGCTGAGCAAGGCGCCCGACGGCGCGGCTGCCGGCTCGCTGCTGGGCAACCTGCTGCTGTGCGGTGCGGTGGTGTGTGAAGCCAGCTACGTGGTCATCGGCAAGCGGCTCACCGGCAACGTGTCGGCCAAGCGCATCAGCGCGCTGGTCAACCTGTGGGGGCTGGCGCTGGTCACCCCGCTGGGCATCTGGCAGGCGCTGAGCTTCGACTTCGGCAGCGTGGCGCCTTCGATGTGGGTGCTGCTGCTGTTCTACGCGCTGGCCGCCAGCATGTGGACGGTGTGGCTGTGGATGACCGGGCTGCGCCAGGTGCCCGCCTCGCGCGCCGGCGTGTTCACCGTGATGCTGCCCATCAGCGCGGCGGTGGTCGGCATCGTGTTCCTGGGCGAACGCTTCAGCCCGGCCCAGGCCGGTGCGTTTGCGCTGGCGCTGCTGGGCCTGGTGCTGGCCACTTGGCCGGGGCGCGGCAGCCAGGAGCGGGTGACTCAGCCGGCGGTCCCGCCCGGGGGCTGATGGGAAGCTGCAACCACGCGCGAGCGCCAATAGCCAGGTGTTCGGCGGAATGGCGCTATGGCCAGGATGACGATTTGATCATCCTGGCTGAGGTACATGATCGAAAACTTGAACTTCCCAGGAAAGACGCGCCGCGTACCAAATTTGTAGGGAAGACCAGCGTCAGCGAACTCGGCCGCCAGCGCCTCCGCCTTCTGCACGGCTTCGGCGAACCGTCGGCCCACAAGCGGACTGACGGACGTGAAGTAGGCAACCTCGTGGAGAAACTCTTCCCGACCCTCATCCAGGTAGAAAACGGCTTTCACCGCTGGTAGATCTTGCGCGCCTCGGCATGCACATCAGCCGCAGAAGACAGCCGGGCCGAACCAGATGCGACGGCATTGACGCGGCGGTGAATCTCCTTGTCCCACGCTGCCCCAAGTGGCTCGGTGGAGCCGTCGGGCAACGAAGCAAGCAAGAGGTCTGCAAGCCGAGCTCGATCTTCGGCCGATAGTGCAATGGCTTGACTGGTGACCTGCTCAAGAGGGGTGGGCATGGTGACTCCGATTCCGCTCGTGTTGAGTGTAGCCCCACCTCCCGCCTGAACTTGAGGCGCGCCATGCGCGCTTCTGGTGCATGGCCCGCCTGCTTATCGCGTGATCACCGCGCCGTGGTGCAGGCAAATTGCAGGCATGAAGCGAGAACCCGAGAGTCCGCCCCTGCGGCTGGTGCCGGTGCTGGCCGGTGGCGGCACGCGGCTGCCTGCGCACGTGGGTGTCCTCACGGCACTGCACCAGATGAACGTGGAACTGCCGCGCCTGGTGGGTGTGTCGGGCGGCAGCATCGTGGCGGCGCTGCATGCGGCCGGGTGGTCGCCGGAGCGCTTGCGCACACTGGCGCTGGACATCGAGTTCAGCCGGTTCAAGGGCTTCTCGCTCTACCAACTCTTCTTCCACGGCGGGCTGACCAGCGGAGACACCTTCGAGCGCTGGCTGGACGAGCTGCTGGGCGGCGTGTGCTTCAAGGACCTGCCGCTGGACCTGGCGGTGGTGGCCACCGACGTGCGCCGCAGCGAGCCGGTGGTGTTCGACCGCGAACACACGCCCGACTACAGGGTGGCACGCGCGGTGCGGCATTCGATGGGCATTCCGCTGCTGTTTGCCTTTCAGCCGCATGGCGACAAGCTGCTGGTGGACGGCAGCATCCTGAGCGAAGACGCGCTGCACCGCGACTGGGCCGGCGACAACACGCCGGTGTGCCTGTTCCGCCTGCGCAGTGAACGCGCGACCGAGGTGGACGACGCGCCGCGCCGCCGGCCGCTGTTTCCGCTGCCGGGCTACATCCTGATGCTGATCCGCACCTTCATGACGACGATCTCGCGCGAGTTCGTCAATGCCCGGCACTGGCCGCGCACCGTGGTGGTGGACGTGGGCCGGCATTCGCCGGTGAACTTCAAGCTCACCCGCGCCGACAAGGAAGACCTGTTCCAGCGCGGCCTGGCCACGGTGCTGGAAGTGCTGCCGATGAAGTTCCCGGAGCTGGCCGTGCGGCTGGCCGCTCAGGCACTCACGGCCGACCTGGAGATGGCCGCGCCGCTGCGCACCGCGGAGGCGCGCGCCGCCACCTCGGCCGGCGACATCGCCTTGAGCGAGTGATCGCTCCACACCTGGCGCCACTTGCGGGCGCCGGGCGTGCCGTTCCACAGGCCCAGCATGTGCCGCGCCACCTGCGGCCAGGCGCCGCCGCGGGCGATGTGGCGCTCCATGTAGGCCACCATCTGTGCTTCCACCGCCTCGCGCGTCAGGCCTTCGCGGCTGGTGTCGCCGAAGAACCGCGCGTCCCAGTCGGCCATGGTCCAGGGCTCGTGGTACGGCTGGCGGCCCAGCATCACGCCGTCCACCTGGGCCAGGTGGGTGGCGATCTCTTCGTGGGTTTTCACGCCGCCATTGAGCACGATGGTCAGCTGCGGAAAGTCGCGCTTGAGCTGGTACACATGCTCGTAGCGCAGCGGCGGAATCTCGCGGTTTTCCTTCGGGCTCAGGCCCTGCAGCCAGGCATTGCGCGCATGCACGATGAACACGTCGCAGCCACCCTCGGCCACGGTGCCGACGAAGTCGCGCACGAAGTCGTAGCTCTCGGTCTGGTCGATGCCGATGCGGTGCTTGACCGTCACCGGCAGATCCACCGCCGCGCGCATCGCCGCCACGCAGTCGCGCACCAGCGTGGGCTCGGCCATCAGGCAGGCGCCGAAAGCACCGCGCTGCACCCGCTCGCTCGGGCAGCCGCAGTTCAGGTTGATCTCGTCGTAGCCCCACTGCGCGCCCAGCTTCGCGGCCTTGGCCAGGTCTTCGGGCTCGCTGCCGCCGAGCTGCAGCGCCACCGGATGCTCTTCGTCGTTGAAGTCGAGGTGCCGCGGCACGTCGCCGAACAGCAGCGCGCCGGTGGTCACCATCTCGCTGTACACGCGTGTGTGGCGGGTGATCTGCCGGTGCAGCAGGCGGCAGTGGCGGTCGGTCCAGTCCATGCACGGCGCCACGTTCAGGCGCCAGGGCGAAAAGGCCGCGGGGTTCGGGGTGGCGTCGGCAGTCATGGTGGGTGTCAGGCGCGCGCGGCGTTGGTGGCGATGCCTTGCGCCAGGCGGGGCAGCAGTTCGGCCGGCAGGTCGTGGCCCATGCCGTCGATCAGGTCGAGCGTGGCGCCCGGCAGGTGGCGCAGCAGGTCGCGCGCCGCGGCGGCCGGCAGCAAGGGGTCGGCCGCACCGTGGATGATGTGCACCGGCTGCTGCACCGCTTGCAGGCGACGGCTGCGGTCGCCATCGGCCAGCACCGCCACCATCTGGCGGGCCACGCCGGCAGGCCGGTAAGCGCGGTCGATGGAGGCGCTGACCTGCGCGCGCAGCGCTGCGGCCGGCGCCGGGTAGGCCGGGCTGCCGATCAACCGGAACAGGTTTTCGGCGCGGGCGATCAAGGCCTCACGGTCACGCCGGCTGGGCGGCTTGCTCATCATGGCCTTTTGTACCGCCCAAGTGGGCCGCGGCAGGTGGCGGGCGCCCGTGGTGGTCATCACCAGCGTCACGCTCTTGCAGCGCTGCGGCTGCTGCCAGGCCATGTGCTGGGCGATCATGCCGCCCATGGAGGCGCCGCACACATGCGCGGCAGGCACTTCCAGCGCATCCAGCACCGCCCAGGCGTCCTTCGCCATGTCGTCCAGCGTGTAGGCGGTGGGCACCGGCAGGCGCAGCATGTGGCGCGTGGCGGCCCAGCCGATGTGGGGCACGCCCAGGTGGTCGAAGCCGTCGGACAGGCCGGCGTCGCGGTTGTCCATGCGGATGACGCGAAAGCCCTGCGCCACCAGCGCATCGACCAGCGGCTGCGGCCAGCCGACCAGCTGCATGCCCAGGCCCATCACCAGCAACAGCGGCATGCCCGTGGCCGGGCCCTGCACGTCGACCTCGATGCCCAGGCCGTTGGCGTGCAGCTTCATGCCGCCGCCTTGGCCGCGGTGGCCGGCCGGCGCAGCGCGATGGCCTCGTTGGCCACCAGCGCGGCCAGCACCAAGCCGCCGCCGCCCAGCACCGCGGGCGTGGGTGACTCGGTGGTGCCCAGCCAGGTCCAGGCCACGCCGAAGATGATTTCGAGCAGGCCCAGCAGCGCTGCCTCGGGCGCGCGCAGCACCTTGCCGGCGGCCACCGCCAGCACGCAGGGAATGGCCAGCTGCACCACGCCCAGCATGGTCAGCCAGCCGACGTCGCTGGCCGAAGCCTGGAACGGCAAGGACAAGGGCAGCGTGAGCAGCGACGACAGCACTGCGCCGATCAGCACCGCCGGCGTCATGTCGGCCGGTGCCTGGCCGCTGACCGCCCCGCGGGCATTGAGCTGCAGCAGCGTCCACATCGTGGCGCCGGCGATCGGCACGCTCAGCGCCACCAGCGTGCCCACCGCATCGCGCGGGCTGCCGCCGCCCACCTGCGAGCCGTACATCCAGGCCACGCCGATGCCGGCCACCACGATGGCGGCCCAGGCGCGGCCCGGCAGCCGCTGGCCCAGCAGCGCGCGCGAGATAAGCGCGGTGAAGAGGGGCGCCAGCGACATCGTGATGAGCACGTTGGCCACGGTGGTGAGCGTGAGCGCCACCATGAAGGAGGTGAACATCACCGTCCAGCACAGGCCCGACAGCCACAGCACCCGGCCGCCCTGCCGCAGCTCGCGGCCCAGCTGGGCAAAGCCGCGCTGCCAGCCCAGCAGCAGCGTCAGCGCCACTGCATTGGCGGCGCTGCGCCAGAAGGTCAGCTCGAAGCTGCCTGCGGTGTCGAGGTGGCGCGTGACCACCCCGGCGATGCTCCACAGCAGCGTGACCAGCAGCATCGTGGCCACGGCCCGACGGTGCGTCACGACCACTGCCTCAGGCTCAGTTGGACTCGCGGGCCGCGCGCTTGCGCTCGTGCTCGCTCAGGTGGCGCTTGCGCAGGCGGATGCTCTTGGGCGTGATCTCGACCAGCTCGTCGTCGTCGATGAAGTCGACGCCGTATTCCAGCGTCAGGTCGATCGGCGGCGTGATCTTGATCGCGTCTTCCTTGCCGCTGACACGGAAGTTGGTCAGCTGCTTGGTGCGGGTGGCGTTGACCACCAGGTCGTTGTCGCGGCTGTGGATGCCGACGATCATGCCTTCGTACACCGGGTCGTTCGGCTTGACGAACATGCGGCCGCGGTCGTCCAGCTTGCCCAGCGCGTAGGTGAAGATCTCACCGTCGTCCATCGAGATCAGCACGCCGTTCTTGCGGCCGCCGATCTCGCCCTTGTGGGCTTCGTAGCCGTCGAAGATCGACGAGATCAGGCCCGAGCCGCGGGTCAGGTTCATGAACTCGTTCGAGAAGCCGATCAGGCCCCGGGCCGGAATGCGGTACTCCAGGCGCACGCGGCCATGGCCGTCCGGCTCCATGTTGATCATCTCGCCCTTGCGCAGGCCCAGCGCCTGCATCACGCCGCCCTGGTGGGTTTCTTCCACGTCGGCGGTGACCAGCTCCATCGGCTCGCACTTGACGCCATCGATGTCCTTGAACATCACGCGCGGCTTGGAGACGGCCAGCTCGTAGCCTTCGCGGCGCATGTTCTCCAGCAGGATGGTCAGGTGCAGTTCGCCGCGGCCGCACACTTCGAAGATGCCGTCTTCGTCGGTCTCGGTCACGCGCAGCGCCACGTTGTGCTGCAGTTCCTTCTGCAGGCGATCCCAGATCTGGCGGCTGGTGACGAACTTGCCTTCACGGCCCGCCAGCGGCGAGGTGTTGACGCAGAAGTTCATCGTCAGCGTCGGCTCGTCCACCTTGAGCATCGGCAGCGGCGCGGGGTTCAGCGGATCGGTCACGGTCACGCCGATGCCGATCTCCTCGATGCCGTTGATCAGCACGATTTCGCCGGGGCCGGCTTCGCTCACCTGCACGCGGTCCAGGCCCTGGAAGGTCAGCACCTGGTTGATGCGGCCGTTGACCGACTTGCCGTCCGGGCCTTCCATCACCGCCACCTGCATGCCGGGCTTGATGGTGCCCTGGCTGATGCGGCCCACGCCGATGCGGCCGACGAAGCTGTTGTAGTCGAGGGCCGAGATCTGCAGCTGCAGCGGCGCCGAAGCGTCGCCCTGCTGCGGCGGCACGTGCTTGAGCACGGTGTTGAACAGGGCCGACATGTCGGGGCCCCACTGCTCGCCCGGCGCGCCCTCTTCCAGCGACGACCAGCCGTTGATGCCCGAGGCGTACACCACCGGGAAGTCCAGCTGCTCGTCGTTGGCGCCCAGCTTGTCGAACAGGTCGAAGGCGGCGTTGATCACCGCGTCGGGCTTGGCGCCCGGCTTGTCCACCTTGTTGACGACGACGATGGGCTTGAGGCCCAGCGCCAGCGCCTTCTTGGTGACGAAGCGGGTCTGCGGCATCGGGCCTTCCTGCGCGTCGATCAGCAGCACCACGCCGTCCACCATGGACAGCGCACGCTCCACCTCGCCGCCGAAGTCCGCGTGGCCCGGGGTGTCGACGATGTTGATGTGGGTGCCTTCCCAGCTCACGGCGCAGTTCTTGGCCAGGATGGTGATGCCCCGTTCACGTTCGATGGCGTTGTTGTCCATCACGGTGTCGACGACCTTCTCGTGTTCGGCGAAGGTGCCGCTCTGGCGGAGCAGCTGGTCGACCATGGTGGTCTTGCCATGGTCGACGTGGGCGATGATGGCGATGTTGCGGATCTGCTTGGTCATGGAACGTTCTTTCAGGAAATCAGGCCCTGCACCTCGACGGGACTGAGCAGGCGGTCGGCGATCAATTCACCCGACGCGATGTGTGCGCTGCCGAGAAACGCACTCGGCTGCGGGCCGTACACGCGCACGGCTGGCGCATCGGCCAGTCGCACGCGCCGTCGCAGGCCGGTGAGGAAACGACCGGCTTCGTCTTCCGGCAAGGCCACGCGGGGCCAGTCGGACAACAGCCAGTCGACGGGCTTCAGCAGCGCTTCGCGGGCCGCCTCGTCGAGCGCCGCGAGTTGTTCAAGCGTGACGGCATCGGCCACCCGCAGCGGACCGCTGCCGGTGCGCCGCAGGGCCGCCAGATGGGCACCACAGCCCAGCGCCTGGCCGATGTCCTCGGCCAGGGTGCGGATGTAGGTGCCCTTGCTGCAACGCACGTCGATCACGAGCGTCGCAGCCTGCCATTCGATGATGTCGATGTGGTGAATCACCACCTGCCGCGGTGCACGTTCCACCTCGATGCCGGCGCGCGCGTACTCGTACAGCGCCTTGCCGTCGCGCTTGAGCGCCGAATGCATCGGCGGCACCTGCGAGATGGGGCCGGTGAAACGGGCGCAGGCGGCCTCGATCGCGGCGCGGTCCACCTGCACCGGCTGCTCCTGCAGCAATTCGCCCTCGGCGTCGCCGGTGGTGGTGGTGCGGCCCAGCGCCAGCGTGGCGCGGTAGGTCTTGTCGGCTTCCAGGCTCACCTGGCTGAACTTGGTGGCCGCGCCGAAGCACAGCGGCAGCAGCCCGGTGGCCAGCGGATCGAGCGTGCCGGTGTGGCCGGCCTTCTCGGCACGCAGCAGCCGCTTGGCCCTTTGCAGCGCGTCGTTGCTCGACAGGCCGAGCGGCTTGTCGAGCAACAACACGCCATGCAGCGGCCGGCGCTGGATGCGCTGGCGCGGCGGGCGCGGTGCGGCCTGGGGTACTGCGTCCTGCACGGTCAGTCCTTGGCCTGCTGCGAATTGGCCTGGCGGATCAGCGCATTCAGCTCGGCCGCGCGCTCGGTGGTGCGGTCGAACTGGAAGTGCAGCGTGGGCACGGTGTGGATCTGCAGCCGCTTGAACAGGCCATTGCGGATGAAGCCGGCGGCCTCGTTCAGCGCGGCCTGGCATTCCTCGGGCTGGCCCACCAGCAGCGAAAAGCGCACCGTGGCATGGGCGTAGTCGGGCGTGATGTCCACGCCGGTGACGGTGACCATGCCCACGCGCGGGTCCTTCAGGTCGCGGATCAGCTCCGACACATCACGCTGGATCTGGTCGGCGATCCGCAGGCTGCGGTTGGGTATCGCTTTCTTGTGTCGCATGGGGTTGTCCTATCGGCCCTAGAAGCACGAACCCCGCCACCTTGCGGGCGGCGGGGTTCGGGGAAAGAGCCCGCCGTGCTTACAGCGTGCGTGCCACTTCCTTGATCTCGAAGAATTCGAGCTGGTCGCCTTCGGCGATGTCGTTGTAGTTCTTCAGCTTCACGCCGCACTCGAAGCCTTCCTTGACTTCGCGCACGTCGTCCTTCATCCGCTTGACCGAATCGACTTCGCCCGTGTAGATGACCACGTTGTCGCGCAGCAGGCGGAAGCGCGCGTCGCGGCGCACCACACCGGCCGTGATCATGCAGCCGGCCACCGTGCCGATCTTCGAGGCCACGAACACCGTGCGGATCTCGGCGGTGCCGATGACTTCCTCGCGCTGTTCCGGCGCCAGCATGCCGCTCATCGCCGCCTTCATCTCGTCGACCGCGTCGTAGATGATGTTGTAGTAGCGCAGGTCGACGCCGTTGTTCTCGGCCAGCTTGCGGGCGCCCGCATCGGCACGCACGTTGAAGCCGATGATCACTGCCTTGGAGGCGATGGCCAGGTTGACGTCGTTCTCGCTGATGCCACCCACGGCCGCGTGCACGATCTGCACCTTGACCTCGGCGGTGCTGAGCTTGACCAGCGACTGCGCCAGCGCTTCCTGCGAACCCTGCACGTCGGCCTTGACGATCAGCGCCAGCGTCTGCGCCTGGCCTTCGCCCATGTTCTCGAACATGTTCTCGAGCTTGGCGGCCTGCTGCTTGTTCAGCTTCACGTCGCGGTAGCGGCCCTGGCGGAAGGTGGCGATTTCACGGGCGCGGCGTTCGTCGCTCAGCACCATGAAGTCGTCGCCGGCCTGCGGCACTTCGGTCAGGCCCTGGATCTCGACCGGGATCGAGGGACCGGCTTCCTGGGTGTTCTTGCCGTCTTCGTCCAGCATGGCGCGCACGCGGCCATAGCTGGAGCCGGCCAGCACCACGTCGCCGCGCTTGAGCGTGCCCGACTGCACCAGCACCGTGGCCACCGGGCCGCGGCCCTTGTCCAGCTGGGCTTCGATCACGATGCCCTTGGCCAGCGCTTCCTTCGGCGCCTTCAGCTCCAGCACTTCGGCCTGCAGCAGCACCTGCTCCAGCAGGTCGTCGATGCCCTGGCCGGTCTTGGCCGAGACGGGCACGAACGGCGAATCGCCGCCGAACTCTTCCGGCACCACTTCTTCGGCCACCAGCTCGCTCTTGACCCGCTCCAGGTTGGCGTCGGGCTTGTCGATCTTGTTGACCGCCACCACCAGCGGCACGCCGGCCGCCTTGGCGTGGTGGATGGCTTCCTTGGTCTGGGGCATCACGCCGTCGTCAGCCGCCACCACCAGGATGACGATGTCGGTGGCCTTGGCACCACGGGCACGCATGGCCGTGAAGGCCGCGTGGCCCGGGGTGTCCAGGAAGGTGATCATGCCGCGCGGCGTCTCGACGTGATAAGCGCCGATGTGCTGCGTGATGCCGCCGGCTTCGCCCGCGGCCACACGGCTGCGGCGGATGTAGTCCAGCAGCGAGGTCTTGCCGTGGTCGACGTGACCCATGACGGTGACCACCGGGGCGCGCGGCAGCGTTTCGCTGTCGCTCGCGGCGTGTTCTTCTTCCAGGAAGGCTTCCGGGTCGTCCAGCTTGGCCGCCAGCGCCTTGTGGCCCATTTCCTCGACGAGGATCATGGCCGTTTCCTGGTCCAGCTGCTGGTTGATGGTGACCATCTGGCCCAGCTTCATCAGCTGCTTGATCACCTCGGCGGCCTTGACCGACATCTTGTGCGCCAGATCGGCCACCGAGATGGTCTCAGGCACGTGCACTTCCTGCTGCACGAACTCGCTCGGCGGCGTGAAGGTGGAACCACCGCCGTCGTTGCGGTCGCGGCCACCGCGGCCACGCGGCGCACGCCAGCCCGGACGGCCCGCGGCGGCACCGTCGGTGCGGCCCTTGGGCGCGGCACCGCGCTTCTTGGCGTCGTCGGCCCAGCTGGACGAGAGCTTCTCGGACTTGACCGACTTCTTCTCGCCGGGCTTGGCGGCCGTGGCGGCACCCGCGGGCGCCGGAGCGCCCGGCTTGGCGGCCGGCTTGTGGATGGTGCCCTTGATGGCGTTGTCGGCCGTGGCGGCCGGCTTGGGCGGCTCTTCCGGCTTCTTGGCGATGAGCACCTTCTTGGGCGCATTCATCATCGCGCGGATGGCGGCAGCCTCGGCCTCGGCGGCGCGGCGGCGCTTTTCGAGGTCGAGCAGGCGCTGCTTCTCGGCGGCGTCGGTGTCGGCGGCCTTGACCACGCGCAGGCCCGGCTTGGGCGCATCGGCGGGCTTGGCGGCCGCGGGTGCGGCAGCGGCCACCGGTGCGGCAGGGGCCGGCGCCGGTGCAGCAGCAGGCGCCGGTGCGGGCTTGGCCGCAGCAGCCTTGGCGGCCACGGCGGCGGCCTCTTCGGCGGCCTTGGCGGCAGCGGCTTCGGCAGCCGCCTTTTCCGCCGCCTCGCGGGCACGGGCTTCGGCGGCTTCGCGCTCCGCGCGTTCCTGCTCTTCACGCAGGCGGCGCTTTTCGGCCAGCTCTTCTTCCTGGCGACGCAGCAGCTCAGCCTGTTGCTGGGCTTCTTCTTCGCGGCGCTGCAGCTCCAGCGCCTCGTCGGCGGCCGAAGGCGCACCCGCCTCGTCGCCGCCCGGGGCGTCGTCGCGCTTGATGAAGGTGCGCTTCTTGCGCACTTCCACCTGGATGGTGCGGGCCTTGCCGGTGGAATCGGCCTGCTTGATCTCGCTGGTGCTCTTGCGCGTCAGCGTGATCTTCTTGCGATCGCCACCGGTGTTGCCGTGGCTGGTGCGCAGGAAGCCGAGCAGACGTTCCTTGTCGGCGTCGGTGAGCTGGTCGTCGGTGGAGACTTTGCGCACCCCGGCGGACTGCAGCTGCTCGAGCAGCGTCG
This sequence comes from uncultured Aquincola sp., assembly GCA_937883885.1. The sequence continues at coordinate 16,917 of CAKZXL010000388.1, forward strand.
CGGCCGGGCGGTTGAGCTCGGCGGCAAATTGGGCGACGGTGGTCACTGCCATTGTGAAGATCCTTGGAAAACGGGGGCGCTGGTGGCGTACTGGCTATGGGCGATCAATCGGTGTCCGTGCGTGAGGGTCAGGCGGTGAACCAGTGTTCGCGCGCCTTCATGATCAGCGCCTTGGCCTGATCGGCATCCATACCGGTGATCTCGGTGAGTTCATCGACGGCGAGGTCGGCGAGGTCGTCGCGGGTGTGGACCCCACCCCCCGCCAGCTTGGCGATGAGGTCGGGGTTCAGGCCTTCGAGGTCGCGCAGATCCTGCGACACCTCTTCGACACTTTCCTCGCGGGCGATCTCCATCGTCAGCAGCGCATCCTTGGCACGGGTGCGCAGCTCGGTGACGGTGTCCTCGTCGAAGCTCTCGATCTCGAGCATCTCCTGCATGGGCACGTACGCCACTTCTTCCAGGCTGGTGAAGCCTTCGGCGATCAGGATCTCCGCCACCTCTTCGTCGACGTCGAGCTTCTCGACGAAGAGCTTGCGGATCACGTCGCTTTCGGCCGCCTGCTTGGCCTGCGATTCTTCGGCGGTCATGATGTTGATGCGCCAGCCTGTCAATTCAGACGCCAGGCGCACGTTCTGGCCGCCACGGCCGATGGAGATGGCGAGGTTCTCCTCGTCCACCACCACGTCCATCGCATGCGGCTCTTCGTTCACCACGATCGACTGCACGTTGGCCGGGGCCAGCGCGCCGATCACGAACTGGGCCGGGTCTTCCGACCACAGCACGATGTCCACGCGCTCGCCGGCCAGCTCGTTGGTGACCGCATTGACCCGCGAACCCCGCACGCCGACACAGGTGCCGATCGGGTCGACGCGCTTGTCGTGCGACACGACGGCAATCTTGGCGCGCGAACCCGGGTCACGGGCGCAGCTCTTGATCTCGAGCAGGCCCTGCTCGATCTCGGGCACCTCTTGCGCGAACAGCTCGATCATGAAGCCGGGCGCGCTGCGCGACAGCATGATCTGCGGACCGCGCACGGTGGGATCGACGCCGGCGATGAAGGCCCGCACACGGTCGCCGGTGCGCAGGTTTTCCTTGGGGATCATCTCGCTGCGCTTGAGGCGGCCTTCCACCCGGCCGCTCTCGACGATGATGTCGCCCTTGTCCAGCCGCTTGACGGTGCCCACGAAGATCTTCTCGCCACGGGCGAGGAAATCGTTGAGCAGCTGCTCACGCTCGGCGTCGCGGATCTTCTGCAGGATGACCTGCTTGGCCGCTTGCGCACCGATGCGGCCGATGGGCACCGACTCGATGGGCTCTTCGATGTGGTCGTCCACCTCGATGTCGCCGATCTGTTCCTTGGCTTCAAAGAACAGGATCTCGGCATCGGGGATCTGCAGGCCGGCTTCGTCCGGCACCACGTGCCAGCGGCGGAAGGTCTCGTACTCGCCCGTTTCGCGGTCGATCTGAACGCGGATGTCCACTTCGCCGCCGTGCAGCTTCTTGGTGGCCGACGCCAGGGCTGCCTCGACGGCGCCGAACACGACGTCGCGCTCCACGCTTTTCTCGCGTGAGATCGCATCGACCAGCATCAACAGTTCGCGGTTCATTCTTCTGGACCTCCATGCACCTCTGGCTGCGCAGGAGCAGCCGGGCGACCTTTGAAATTGACGACGGGCACCAGCCGCGCCTCGCGCACTTCGTCGAGCGCGAAGTCGAGCGCAGGCTGCGTGGGCGCCTCACCCGCATCGGCCTTGGCCGACTTGCCGGACTTGGTGGACTTCGCCGTGGCCTTGCCACCGGCGCGCACCGGTGCCCCGGCGTTGTCGTCCAGCAGCAGCCGCCACCCACCGTCGCGCGGCAACAGGATGCCGCGATACTTTTTGCGCCCCTGGAAAGGCAGTTTCAACGTGAGGTCGATCGCCTCGCCGGCAAAACGCTCGTAGTCGGCCGATTTTTTCAAAGGCCGATCGAGCCCCGGCGACGAAACTTCCAGCCGTGCGTATTCGACGTTCTCAACTTCGAGCAGATACTGCAATTGCCGCGTCACGGCTTCGCAGTCCTCCACCGTCACGAATTCGCTGGCGCCCAGGCCTTCGGGGTACGCATGGCCGGGCACCCGGTCGATCGTGACGCGCAGGAGTCCACCCCCCGTGCGTTCGAGGTCGACCAGGTCGTAACCCAGCCCAGTGACGGTACGTTCGACGGCAGACTGCCAGGTCATCTAAGAAAGCGTTCGAGCAAAAAAAAAGGGCAGGAACAGAATCCGCCCGGTTGGGAGCACACGGTGTTTCCAGGGAAATGCGGATTGTACTGCGCCTGGGTACCTACGCCAAGACCCCGGGTACTGAAGAACAGTGGACATGCCAGAATCACGCCCCTTTCCTGACCTGAGCTACGGAGACACCATGGGTTTTCTCGCCGGCAAGCGGCTGCTGATCACGGGCGTGCTGTCCAACCGTTCCATCGCCTACGGCATCGCGCGGGCCTGCCACCGTGAAGGGGCCGAACTTGCTTTCAGCTACGTCGGCGAGCGTTTCAAGGACCGCATCACCGAACTGGCCAGCCATTTCGGCTCGTCGCTGATCTTCGATTGCGACGTGGGCAGCGACGAGCAGATCGAGCGTCTGTTCGCCGACCTGCGCACGGCCTGGCCCGAAGGCCTGGACGGCCTGGTGCACGCCATCGGCTTTGCGCCGCGCGAGGCGATAGCGGGCGACTTCCTCGAAGGCCTGAGCCGCGAAGCCTTCCGCATCGCGCACGACATCTCTTCGTACAGCTTCCCGGCGCTGGCCAAGGCTGCCGCCGGCCAGTTGCGGCCGAACGCCGCGCTGCTGACGCTGAGCTACCTGGGCGCCGAGCGGGCCGTGCCCAACTACAACACCATGGGCCTGGCCAAGGCCTCGCTGGAAGCCAGCGTGCGCTACCTGGCCGCCGGCCTGGGCCCCAAGGGCTACCGCGTCAACGGCATCTCGGCCGGCCCCATCAAGACGCTGGCGGCCAGCGGCATCAAGGGCTTCGGCAAGATGCTGGAGGTGGTGGAGCAGAACGCCCCGCTGCGCCGCAACGTCACCATCGACGACGTGGGCAACGTGGCGGCCTTCCTGCTGTCCGACCTGGCCGCCGGCGTGACCGGCGAGATCACCTACGTGGACGGCGGCTTCAGCCGCGTGATGAGCGGCGTGCCCGAGAGCCCCGCCAGCTGAGTCAGCCCCCAAGCTCGCTGCGCTCGCTGCCCCCGGGCCCTTGTGAAAGGGGCCTTCGGACCCCGGGGGCGCGCAGTCCCTTGGAACGGCCCGGCGGGACTGCCATCCCCGCAGCGGCTCACAGCGCCTGCAGGATCTCCTTGCGCTTGGCCTGGTACTCCTCTTCGGTGATCAGGTTCTGGTCGCGCAGACGCTTGAGCGAGCGCAGGCGCTGTTCCTGCTCGTCATAGAAGCGCGCATCGCGTGAAGCGGCTGCCGGTGCCGGCGGCGTGGCCGCGGGTGCGGCCGCCGGTGCAGCTGCACGTGCAGGCGCTGCCGCCGCTGCCGGCGCCACTGCGCCTGCCGGGGCCGGTGCGGCCGCCGGCATCGCTGCCCTGGGCGCCAGCGCAAAGGCCAGCCAGTCGGCCCGGGTCGAGGTGGCATCGGGGCTGCTCAGCCGCGCATGGCCGGCGGCATTGCGGCTGCCGAACTTGAAGGTGGGCAGGATGCGCGCGCCGCGGTACTCGTTGTAGAAGTCGAGCCGCGCATCGTTGACGATCAACTGCAGCGCCCCACCCTGCACGAAGATGCGCGCCGTCAGGCCGTAGGGCGTGCCCAGCAGCCCGCCCTCGCGGCGCGAGGTGCTCAGCAGCAGCAGGTCGTCCTGCGGCGTGGCCACGGCCAGCGCATCGGCAATCACCTGCGGCAGCGACGACGACTCGTCGGCACCGAACAGCGGCTCGCGGCTGTTGCCGCGCATGAAGGCCACGCCCTGCAGCCAGTTGCGGATCTGAGCCGCCGGCACCGCCTGCGGATGCTCGTTGGCCGGCGCACCGGCTTCCCGCGGCTGCAGGTTCAGCTCGGTGAATTCGCCCAGCAGCCATTGCCGCCGGCCTGGGGTGCTGCCCGGCGTTGCGCCGTCGGTCGAGCTGGCGCTCTTGCCGAACAAGGTGTCCAGCACGCCGGCCTGCGCGGGCGCGGTGGCGGCCAGCGCGGCCGCAGCCAGGGCCAGGGCGGCCAGGCCGCGGGGGTGGAAAGTCGTCATGCCAAGGTCTCCCAGCGGGTCTGCGACGGTCTTGGCCGTGCAGCCATGTTCCAAAAGTACATAACTACAACGCATGGTGCGCTACGTAGTCAAGCTACATCTGCAGCTCGTGCGCGCGGAGCGTAGTCGCTTGCAAAGGCCCACCAGCACCGGGTTTACCCGTGTAACTGTCTTGTAATGGCCTGAGTACTTTCCCCGGTGACTCTGTGTAGTTTTGCTACGTACAGTCGCGCCGTCGGCTGAAAAGCACAGCCATGTAGTGTGGCTACACACGTCCACCCGAGGAGAGAGAGCGATGAAGATGCGTATGAAATGGGTCGCAGCAGCGGCCGCGTCCGTGGCTGCGATGGGCGCCGTGAGCCCCGTCTCGGCCCAGGGCCTGGAGTACAAGGGCTATGTCCGCACGGGCACCGGCGGCTCCACCGAAGGCGGCAAGCAGGTGTGCTTCGGCCTGCCGGGCGCAGGCGCCAAATACCGCCTGGGCAACGAGTGCGAAACCTATGCCGAGAGCCAATTCACCCTGCCGTTCACCAAGAGCGATGGCGTGTGGGCCAAGTACAACCTGATGCTGGCGCTGGTCGAGAACAACGCCGCTTCGGACTACGAAAGCTCCAAGGGCGACAAGTTCGACCTGGCCAGCCGCCAGAACTACTTCGAAGCGGGCGGCTTCTTCGGCCCTGGCGCCCTGGAAAAGGCCAGCATCTGGATCGGCAAGCGGTACTACAACCGCCATGACGTCCACATCAACGACTACTACTACTGGAACAACAGCGGCCTGGGCGGCGGCATCGAGGACATCGCGGTCGGCAGCGCCAAGATGGCTTTCTCGTACCACAGCAAGGGCGACGACACGCTGGTGACGGACACCGTCAACGGCATCAACACCAGCCGCTTCTCGGCACGCCTGTATGACCTGCCGGTGAACCCGGGCGGCACGATCGAATTCGAAGCCGTGGCCATCAAGGGCACCAGCGCGGGCAACAAGAACCGAGGCGAAGGCAGCGGCTTCCTGTTTTTTGCCGAGCACAAGCAGACCGGCATCCTGGACGGCTACAACAAGCTGTCGTTGGTGCTGGGCAAGGACGCCGGCGCCGGCGACTCCAGTGTCAACAACTACCGCGACGCCACCGACGACATCAAGGGCTCGAGCTGGCGCGTGGTCGACCAGCTGTACATCGCCCCCAATGGCTCGCCCTGGTCGGCGTTGGCCACGGCCGGCTTCTCGCGCGTCAAGCTGGACAACCAGCCGAAGACGACCTGGTTCACCGCCGGCATCCGCCCGCAGTACCAGATCAACAACTACTTCAGCATCGCGACCGAACTGGGCTACGACCGCGTGAAGACCGACGGCAAGGACACCGCCCACCTGACCAAGCTGACGGTGGCGCCGCAAGTGGCCCTGGCGCCCGGCTTCTGGTCGCGCCCGGTGTTCCGCACCTTCGTCACCTACGCCAAGTGGAACGACGCGGCCAACGGCGCCGGCACCAACGGCGTGTTCGGCTCCAAGAACGACGGCCTGACCTACGGCATCCAGGTCGAAGCCTGGTGGTGATCCACCACCGCGGGGCCTGACCCAGGCACCGCGGTACCCTGGCCGCAGCCGCCGCCACCCCTGGCGGCTGCGTGCCTTCCGATCCCTTGCCTGCCGAACCGATGAGCCTGATTTCCTCCGGCCCGCAGCGCCCCTGGTGGCGCGGCGGGGTCATCTACCAGATCTACCCCCGCAGCTTCGCCGACCATGACGGTGACGGCGTCGGCGACCTGCCAGGCATCATCGATCGGCTGCCCTACATCGCCGAGCTGGGCGTGGACGCGGTCTGGATCTCGCCGTTCTTCCGCTCGCCGATGAAGGACTTCGGCTACGACATCAGCGACTACCGCGACGTCGACCCGATGTTCGGCACGCTGGCCGACTTCGACCGCCTGGTGGCGCAAGCCCATGCGCTGGGCCTGAAGGTGGTGATCGACCAGGTGCTGTCGCACACCTCCGACGAATCGGCCTGGTTCAAGGAAAGCCGCGCCAGCCGCGACAACGCGAAGGCCGACTGGTACGTGTGGGCCGACCCGCGCCCCGATGGCACCCCGCCCAACAACTGGCTGAGCGTGTTCGGTGGCTCGGCCTGGCAGTGGGACGCCCGGCGCCGGCAGTATTTCCTGCACAACTTCCTGGCCAGCCAGCCCGACCTGAATTTCCATTGCGAAGCCGTGCAGCAGCAGCTGCTGGACGACGTGCGCTTCTGGCTGCAGCGCGGCGTGGACGGCTTCCGTTTCGACGCCTGCAACTTCCACTTCCACGACCCGCTGCTGCGCGACAACCCGCCGGCCCTGGTGCGCGACACCAAGTCGGTGCAGGAGAGCAACCCCTACGGCATGCAGCGCCACCTGTACGACAAGACGCAGCCGGAGAACCTGCGTTTCCTGGAGCGGCTGCGCGCGCTGCTGAATGAACACGGCGCCACCAGCCTGGGCGAAGTGGGCTGCGACACCACGCTGGCCACCATGGCGGCCTATACCGCCGGCGGCAACAAGCTGCACATGGCCTATGGCTTCAATCTGCTCACCACCGACAGCAGCGCCGGCTACATCCGCAGCCAGGTCAGCGAGCTGGAACAGGCGCTGAGCGACGGCTGGCCCTGCTGGTCGGTCGGCAACCACGACGTGATGCGCGTGCGCAGCCGCTGGGGCGGCCCCGACGCGCCGCCGCACTACAACAAGCTGGCCATGGCCGTGCTGCTGAGCCTGCGCGGCAGCGCCTGCTGGTACCAGGGCGACGAGCTGGGCCTGCCCGAGGCCGACGTGCCCTACGAGCAGCTGCGCGACCCTTATGGCCTGGCCTTCTGGCCCGAGTTCAAGGGCCGCGACGGCTGCCGCACGCCCATGCCCTGGGCGCATGCGCTGCCCGATGCCGGCTTCAGCCGCGTGCCGGGGTCAGCGCCCTGGCTGCCGGTGCCGCCCGAACATGCGGCGCTGGCGGTGGACGTGAACCATGACGACCCCGACTCGGTGCTGAACTTCGCGCGCCGCTTCCTGGCCTGGCGCAAGCAGCAGCCTGCGTTGCTGGACGGCGAGATGCGCTTCCTGGACGCGCCCGAGCCGGTGCTGGCCATCGAGCGCCGCAGCGCCGAAGGCGGCCAGCGCGTGCTGGCGGTCTTCAATCTGGGCGGCGAGCCGGTGACCGTGTCGCTGCCCGAGGCGCCTGCCGGCCGGCCACTGGCCGGGCACGGTTTTGGCCCCGCGCAGACCGGTGCGCGCGAAGGCGCCACCTTCCACCTGCCCGCCTGGGGCGCCTGCTTCCAAACCCTGCTGGACTAGACCGAAGCCGATGGCCAATCTGCAACTCAAGGGCCTGCGCAAGTCCTACGGCGACGTGGAGACGCTGCACGGCATCGACCTCGACATCCCCGATGGCGAATTCACCGTCTTCGTCGGGCCTTCCGGTTGCGGCAAGTCGACCATGCTGCGCTGCATCGCCGGGCTGGAAGACATCACCGCCGGCGACCTCTTCATCGGCGGCGAGCGCGTGAACGACGTGCCGCCGGCGCGCCGCGGCATCGCGATGGTGTTCCAGAGCTATGCGCTCTACCCGCACATGACGGTGGCCGAGAACATGGGCTTCGGCCTGCGGCTGGCCGGCTTCAGCAAGCAGCAGGAGCAGGAAGCCGTGGCCCGCGCCGCGCAGATCCTGCAGATCGAGCACCTGCTGGAGCGCAAGCCCAAGGCCTTGTCGGGCGGCCAGCGCCAGCGCGTGGCCATCGGCCGCGCCATCGTGCGCAAGCCGGGCGTGTTCCTGTTCGACGAGCCGCTGTCCAACCTGGATGCGGCGCTGCGGGTGCAGATGCGGGTGGAGCTGGCACGGCTGCACCGCGAGCTCAAGACCACGATGATCTACGTGACCCACGACCAGGTGGAGGCGATGACGCTGGCCCACCGCATCGTGGTGTTCAACGCCGGCCGCATCGAGCAGGTTGGCCGGCCGATGGACCTGTACCACCGGCCCGCCAACCTGTTCGTGGCCGGCTTCATCGGCTCGCCGAAGATGAACTTCGTGCAGGCCACGCTGGCCGCGACCGATGCCAGCGGCGCCCAGGTGCGCCTGGCCGACGGCACGCTGCTGCAGGTGGCGGCCGATGCCCGCGCCTTGCCCGCCGGCAGCCCGCTCACCCTGGGCCTGCGGCCCGAGCACCTGGGCGCCCAGCCCTCCGGCGACGCCCTGCCCGCCAATGCGCTGCGCGGCAGCGTGCAGGCGGCCGAGCACCTGGGCGACAGCACCTACTTCCACCTCGACGTGCCCGGCGCCGCGCAAGCGGTGGTGGTGCGCGCCGACCCCGAGAACCCGCTGGCCGCCGGTGACACCGCGCTGCTGGCCGTGCCGCCGCAACGCGCACACCTGTTCGACGCCAACGGCCAGGCCCTGCCGCGCGCCTGACCCGGGCGCCGGCCACTTCCCACCCTCACCCAGGAGACACACATGACCATCCAACGTCAACGCATCCGGCTCATCGCGGCGGCTGCCGCCTTCACGCTGGCCGGCGCCGCCGGCATGGCCCAGGCGGCCGAACAAGGCAAGCTGCTGATCTGGATCAACGGCGACAAGGGCTACAACGGCCTGGCCAAGGTGGGCGAGGAGTTCACCAAGAAGACCGGCGTGCAGGTGGTGGTCGAGCACCCGGAAGACGCGCCCAACAAGTTCCAGCAGGCCGCGGCCGCCGGCAAGGGCCCGGACATCTGGATCTGGCCGCACGACCGCGTGGGCGAGTGGCTGGGCGCCGGCCTGCTGCAGCCCGTCACCCCGTCGAAGAAGGTGCAGGCCGACATCGACCCGCTGGGCTGGAAGGCCTTCACCATCGGCGGCAAGACCTGGGGCTACCCGGTGTCGATCGAGGCCGTGGCCCTGGTCTACAACAAGGACCTGGTGCCCACGCCGCCCAAGACCTTCGAGGAAGTGATCGCGCTGGACAAGAAGCTGTCGGCGCAGGGCAAGAAGGCCATCCTCTGGGACTACACCAACACCTACTTCACCTGGCCGCTGCTGGGCGCCAACGGCGGCTATGCCTTCAAGGCCAAGGCTGACGGCACCTACGACGCCACCGACACCGGCGTGGCCAATGCCGGCGCGCTCAAGGGCGCCGAGCTGCTGGCGCAGATGGTCAAGGACGGCGTGATGCCCAAGGGCGCGGCCTATGCCGACATGGAGTCGGGCGTCAACCAGGGCAAGGTGGCGATGATGATCAACGGCCCCTGGTCGTGGGACAACCTGCGCAAGTCGAAGATCAACTTCGGTGTGGCCAAGATCCCGACCGTGGCCGGTGCCAAGGCCACGCCGTACGTGGGCGTGCTGGGCGCGATGATCTCCAAGGCTTCGCCCAACCGCGACGTGGCGGTGGAGTTCATCGAGAACTACATGCTCACGCCCGCCGGCCTGAAGACCATCGACGACGACGTGCCGCTGGGCGTGCCGGCTTCCAAGGCCTTCTACGACCAGCTGAAGTCCAACCCCAACATCCAGGCGACCATGGCCAGCGCGCAGGACGGCACGCCGATGCCCAACAACCCCGAGATGGGCCGCTTCTGGTCGTCGATGCAATCGGCGCTGCAGAACGTGACCGAGGGCCGCCAGACGCCCAAGGCCGCGCTCGACGCCGCCGCCAAGCGCATCACCGCCAAGTAAGCGACTTCAGGCAGCGCAGCGCCAGCCAGCAGCATGCAAACGACCTCGACCCTGGGCGCGCCGGCCCTGGCGGCGCCGCCCGCCTCCCGGCTGCGCTGGCTGGGCCCCGCGCTGGGCCTGCTGCTGGCGCTGGGCGCGCTGTACCTGCTCACGGCCGTGTACGTGGCCGGCGAAACCCTGCTGGCCGGCGCCATCCTGGCCACGCTGGCGGTGGCGGCCTGGGTGTACAGCTCGCAGCGGCTGTACGCCTACCGCTACCTCTTCCCCGGCATTGCCGCGGTGCTCATCTTCGTCGTGTTCCCGATCCTGTACACGGTGTCGATGAGCTTCAGCAATGCCAGCTCGCGCAACCTGCTGTCCTTCGAGCGGGCGACGCAATACTTCCTCGACGAGACCTACGCCGGCGAAGGCGCCAGCCTGCAGTTCGGCCTGTATGCCCAGGGCGGCGGCTACCTGCTGCGGCTGCAGGACGATGAAGCCGGCGCCGCCTTCCAGGCCGGCCCGCTGCCGCTGGACAAGCCTGAGCCGGCCAAGGTCAAGGCCACGCCCGCCAGCGGCGAAGCCGGCAGCGAACCGCTGCCGCTGAAGGACGTGATCCGCCTGCAGCCCGCCCTCAAGGCACTCACGCTGCAGATGCCCGACGGCCGCGAACTGCGCAGCACCGGCCTGCGCAGCTTCGGCCCGGTCAACCACTTGTACAAGCAGGAAGCCCCCGGCCGCCTGAAGAACCAGCAGGACGGCAGCCTGCTGACGGCCAACATGCGCACCGGCTTTTACGAGCAGGCCGACGGCACCGCGGTGCAGCCGGGCTTCCAGGTGGGCATCGGGCTGGAGCACTACCGCCGCATCTTCACCGACGAGGCCTTCCGCGAGCCCTTCCTGCGCATCTTCGGCTGGACGGTGGCCTTCGCCGGCCTCACCGTGCTGTTCGCGGCTTCGCTGGGCATGCTGCTGGCGGTGCTGCTCACCTGGGAAGCCCTGCGCTTTCGCAGCGTGTACCAGACGCTGCTGTTCCTGCCCTACGCGGTGCCGGGCTTCATCAGCATCCTGGTGTTCAAAGGCCTGTTCAACAACAACTTCGGCGAGATCAACCTGATCCTCGACGGGCTGTTCGGCATCAAGCCGGCCTGGTTCTCCGATCCGCTGCTGGCCAAGGCGATGCTGCTCATCGTCAACACCTGGCTGGGCTACCCGTACATGATGGTCATCTGCATGGGCCTGATCAAGGCGATTCCGGCCGACCTGTACGAAGCCTCGGCCGTGGCCGGCGCCGGCCCGCTGACCAACTTCTTCCGCATCACGCTGCCGCTGGTGCTCAAGCCGCTGACGCCGCTGCTCATTGCCGCGTTCGCGTTCAACTTCAACAACTTCGTGCTCATCAGCCTGCTGACCAACGGCCGGCCTGATTTCCTGGACACGAAGATTCCGGCCGGCACCACCGACATCCTGGTCTCGTACACCTACCGCATGGCCTTTGAAGATTCAGGCCAGAACTTCGGGCTGGCGGCCGCGGTGTCCACCGTCATCTTCGCGATGGTGGCGCTGCTGTCGTGGATCAACCTGCGCGCCGCGCGCGTGACCAAAGAGGTGAACTGACCATGGCCATGGTGCTCGACAAATCGCACCGCTGGCGCGTGGTGGCCGCCCATGTGTTCATGGTGTGCCTCATCGCGCTGGTGATCTTTCCGTTCCTGATGATCCTGTCCATCTCGCTGCGGCCGGGCAACTTTGCCAGCGGCAGCCTGATTCCCGACCAGATCAGCCTGGAGCACTGGAAGCTGGCGCTGGGCATTCCGTACACCGAGGCCGACGGCCGCGTGGTGCAGCCGCCCTTCCCGGTGCTGCTGTGGCTGTGGAACTCGATCAAGGTGGCCACGATGTCGGGGCTGATCGTGCTGCTGCTGTCCACCACCGCGGCCTATGCCTTTGCGCGCATGCGTTTCCGCGGCAAGGCGCAGGCGCTGTCGGCGCTGATGATGATCCAGATGTTCCCGGCGGTGCTGGCCCTGGTGGCGCTGTACACCGTGTTCGACCGGCTGGGCGGCATTTTCCCGGCCTTCGGCATCGACAGCCACTGGTCGCTGCTGCTGGCCTATGCCGGCGGCATCGGCCTGCATGTATGGACCATCAAGGGCTACTTCGACACCATCCCGGTGGAGATCGAAGAAGCCGCGAAGGTGGACGGTGCCACGCCGTGGCAGGCCTTTCGGCTGGTGCTGCTGCCGATGGCGGTGCCCATCCTGATGGTGGTGTTCCTGCTGGCCTTCATCGGCGCCATCATCGAGTACCCGGTGGCCTCGGTGCTGCTGAGCGAAGAGCGCAAGCTCACGCTGGCCGTCGGCTCGCGCCTCTTCCTGTATGAGCAGCGCTACCTCTGGGGCGACTTCGCGGCCGCGGCCATCCTGTCGGGCCTGCCGATCACGGTGGTGTTCATGCTGGCGCAGAAGTGGATGGTCTCGGGCCTGACCTCGGGCGGCCTGAAGGGATGAAGCCGCCGCACGCACCCCAGGCGCGCCAGCGCGCGGCAGCGCTGCGCCTGGCGCCGCTGGCTGCAGCCCTGTTGCTGGGCGCCTGCGCCGCCACCGGGCCCGCAACCCCGCCAGCCACCACCCCTGCCACCGTGCCGGCCGCCGCGGCCACCGCACGGCCCGCGGCGGTGCCCGGCAGCTTTGCCGACAACCCCATCGTCTACTTCGTCATCACCGACCGCTTTGCCAACGGCGACCCGACGAACGACCACGCCTACGGCCGCCAGCGCGAGCCGGGCAACGATGCCGGCACCTTCCATGGCGGCGACCTGCGCGGCCTGAAGCAGAAGCTGGACGAAGGCTGGTTCAAGCAGCTGGGCGTCAACGCGATCTGGATCACCGCGCCCTACGAGCAGATCCATGGCTGGACGCAGGGCGGCCAGGCTTCGTTCAAGCACTACGGCTACCACGGCTACTACGCGCTGGACTACACCCGGCTCGACCAGGCCATGGGCACGCCCGAGGACCTGCGCGCGTTGGTGGATGCGGCGCATGCACAAGGCATCCGCATCCTGTTCGACGTGGTGATGAACCACCCCGGCTACCTGGACCTGCAGACCGCGCGTGAACTGCTGCCCGAGGTGCTGTGGCCCGGCAGCGAGCAGGCCACGCTGAAGAACTATCACAGCTTCTTCGACTACAACAGCTTCGAGTTCGGCCAATGGTGGGGCCGCGACTGGGTGCGTGCCGGCCTGCCCGGCTACACCGACCCCGGCCGCGACGACCTCACCTCGCAGCTGGCCCACCTGCCCGACTTTCGCACCGAGAACCCGCAGCCGGTGAAGCTGCCTGAGTTCCTGCGCCGCAAGGCCGACACCGGTGCGGTGGACCTGCCCAACACCTCGGTACGTGGCTACCTGGTGCGCTGGCTCACCGACTGGGTGCGCGAGTACGGCATCGACGGCTTCCGGGCCGACACCGTCAAGCATGTGGAGCCCGAGGCCTGGGCCGAACTCAAGCGCGAAGCAACCCAGGCGCTGGCCGACTGGAAGGCGCGAAACCCGCGGCGCAAGATCGACGATGCGCCCTTCTGGATGGTGGGCGAGTACTGGGGCCAGGGACCCAGCCGATCGCCGTTGCACGACAGCGGCTTCGATGCGCTGCTGGACTTCGACTTCCAGCAGCGTGCGGCGCAATACACCCGGCCCGAGGCGCTGTTTGCCAGCTACGCCGCCACCTACGGCGGCCGGCCCGGCTTCAGCAACCTGGCCTATGTGTCTTCGCACGACACCACATTGTTCGACCGCACGCGCCTGCATGAGGCGGCCACCGCGCTGATGCTGGCCCCCGGCGGCGTGCAGATCTTCTACGGCGACGAAACCGCCCGCCCGCCCGGGGAAGCGCCACGCGGCGACGAGCAGCAGGCCACCCGCTCGGACATGAACTGGGGCAGCGTGGATGCAGCGCTGCTGGCCCACTGGCAAAAGCTCGGCAGCTTCCGCCAGCGGCACGTGGCCATCGCCCGTGGCCGGCATGCGCAGCTGCAGGCCGCGCCTTATGCCTTCAGCCGGGTGGATGCCGCCAGCGGCGATGCGGTGGTGGTGGCGATGCAGGTGACGACCGCCGGCCCCTTGAGCGTGGCGGGCGTGTTCGCCGAAGGTGAACGGCTGGTTGATGCCTACAGCCGGCAGGCCCATGTCGTGCAAGGGGGGCAGGTGCAGCTGGCACCGCAGCGCCTGGTGCTGCTGGAACGCGCGCCGCAGCGATAGGCGCGCGCCATCTGCTACAACTGATAAATCCCGCACGACCTCCACGTCCCGACGATGAGCTCAACGCCCCCGCCCGTGCCGCGCAGCGCACCCCGCCTGCTGGCCGACATCGGCGCCACCTATGCGCGCTTCTGCGTGGAGCAGGTGTCCGGCCGCTTCGAGCATGTGAGCGTGCTGCCCTGCGCCAGCTTCAGCGGCTTCGTGGAAGTGGTGCAGGCCTACATCAATACCCTGCCCTCCGCGCTGCGGCCGCGGCATGCGGCGGTGGCCATCGCCAATCCGATCGAAGGCGACCGGGTGCGCATGATCAACCGCGACTGGGCCTTTTCCATCCGCGATGCACAGGCCCGCCTGGGGCTGAGCGCGCTGCTGCTGGTCAACAACTTCACCGCGCTGGCGATGGCGCTGCCGCACATCGGTGCCTCGGGCCGCATGCAGGTGGGTGGCGGCATGCCGCAGGAGCATGGCGTGATCGGCCTCATTGGCCCGGGCACCGGCCTGGGCGTGTCGGGCCTGGTGCCCAGCGGCGCCGACCGCTGGTCCACGCTGGCCAGCGAAGGCGGCCATGCCGGCTTTTCGCCCAGCGACGAGCGCGAGATGAAGATCCTCGCCTTCGCCTGGCAGCACCATCCGCACGTCTCGGCCGAGCGGCTGGTGTCCGGGCCAGGGCTCGAACTCACCTACCGGGCGCTGGCCGCAGAGGCCGGCGCCCCGACGCCCGCGCTGGAAGCGGCCGAGATCGTGCGCCGCGCGATGGGCGAAAGCGATGCGCTGTGCATGGCGGCGGTGGAGTGCTTTTGCCGCATGCTGGGCACCGTGGCGGCCAATGTGGCGCTGATGCTGGGCGCCACCGGCGGCATCTACATCGGCGGCGGCATCGTGCCGCGGCTGGGCAACCTGTTCCTGCGATCGGGTTTCCGTGAGCGCTTCGAGCACAAGGGTCGGTTGTCCGACTATGTGGCGCGCATTCCCACCTACGTGGTCACAGCCGAGCATCCCGCCTTCCTGGGCGTGTCGTCGCTGCTGTCGGACCACCTGCCCGGCGCCGATGCCGGCAATCCGCTGCTCGACCGCGTGCGTGCGGCGCGGCCCACGCTGTCGCCGGCCGAAGGGCGTGTGGCCGACTTCGTGCTGGCGCATCCGCGGGCGATGCTCAACGACCCGGTGGGCGTGATCGCGCAGATGGCCGAGGTGAGCCAGCCCACCGTCATCCGCTTTTGCCGCACGCTGGGCATGCAGGGCCTGGCTGACTTCAAGCTCAAGCTCGCTTCAGGTTTGAACGGCAACATCCCGGTGCAGCGCGCCCAGGTGCGCCGCCACGACGCCACGCCCGACCTGTGCGCCAAGGTGCTGGACAACACCATCTCGGCCATCATGCAGTTCCGCGAATCGCTGAACGTGGAAGCGGTGGACCGCGCCATCGGCCTCTTGCGCAGCGCGCGGCGGGTCGAGATCTACGCCATCGGCAATTCCACCGCGGTGGCGGCCGACGTTCAGCACAAGCTGTTCCGCTTCCGCATCCCGTCCAGCACGCACACCGACCTGTCGACGCAGGCGCTGGCGGCCGAGCTGCTGGGCCCGCAGGACGTGACGGTGTTCATCAGCAGCTCGGGCCAGCCGCCCGAGCTGGTGCGCGCCGCCACGGTGGCGCTGGAGCGTGGCGCGGCGGTCATCGCCATCACCGCCAGCCATTCGCCGCTGTCGCGACGGGCCACGGTGTGCGTGCCGGTGGACCATGGCGAGGACGCATCGAGCTTCATGTCGATGATCTCGCGCATCCTGCACCTGCTGGTGGTGGACATGATGGCCGTGGGCATCGCGGTGCGCCGCGAGCCCGACGGCGGCCTGCCCCAGGCCGGCACCACGCCGGCCGGCAAGGCCGCCGCCGGGGTGCTGATCTCACACGTGGTGTGATGGAGCCCCCAAGGCCCGGGCTGCGCCCGGACCGCCCCCCCGAGGGGGAGCCACAAAGCTTGGGGCGGCCCGGCGCTTTGTGGTGTAGCCCCTTAGGGGCTACTCTGCCTTGACGCAGTCGACGTAGGCCTCGCCGTTCTCTTCCACCAGACCGTGCACGTCGGTGTGGAAGCCCGGGAACCGCTTGTTGAAGTCGCGGGCGAACTTGAGGTACTCCACGATCTTGCGGTTGAAGCGCTCGCCCGGGATCAGCAGCGGAATGCCCGGCGGGTACGGCGTCAGCAGCGAGGTGGTGATGCGGCCTTCCAGCTCGTCGATCGACACCCGCTCGGTGTCGCGGTGGGCGATGCGGGCATAGGCGTCTGCCGGCTTCATCGCCGGGTCGAGGTTGGACAGGTACATCTCCGTCGTCAGGCGCGCGATGTCGCCCTTGGCATAGGCCTCGTGCACCGATTGGCTGAGGTCGCGCAGGCCCATGCGCTCGTACGTGGGATGCGCGGCCACGAAGTCGGGCAGCACGCGCCACAGCGGCACGTTCTTGTCGTAGTCGTCCTTGAACTGCTGCAGCGCCGTCAGCAGCGTGTTCCAGCGGCCCTTGGTGATGCCGATGGTGAACATGATGAAGAACGAGTAAAGGCCCGTCTTTTCCACCACCACACCGTGCTCGGCCAGGAACTTGGTGACGATGCTGGCCGGAATGCCGGTGGGCGCGAACTTGCCGCTGATGTCCAGGCCCGGGGTGATCAGCGTGCTCTTGATCGGGTCGAGCATGTTGAAGCCGGTGGCCAGGTTACCGAAGCCGTGCCAGTCGTCGTTGGCGCGCAGCACCCAGTCGTCCTGGCGGCCGATGCCGTCTTCGGTCAGCTGGTCGGGGCCCCAGACGGTGAACCACCAGTCCTGGCCGTAGTCCTTTTCCACCTTGCGCATCGCGCGGCGGAAGTCCAGCGCTTCCGACAGGCTTTCTTCCACCAGCGCGGTGCCGCCGGGCGGCTCCATCATCGCGGCGGCCACGTCGCAGCTGGCGATGATGGCGTACTGCGGGCTGGTGCTGGTGTGCATCAGGTACGCCTCGTTGAAGAGGTGGCGGTCCAGCTTCTGGTTCTGCGCGTCCTGCACCAGCACCTGCGAAGCCTGGCTCAGGCCGGCCAGCAGCTTGTGGGTGCTTTGCGTGGCATACACCATCGCTTCCTTCGGCCGCGCGCGGTTCTTGCCCATCGCGTGATAGGCGCCGTAGAACTTGTGGAAGGCGGCGTGCGGCAGCCAGGCTTCGTCGAAGTGGATGGTGTCGATCCAGCCGTCGAGCTTGGCCTTGATGGTCTCGGTGTTGTAGAGCACGCCGTCGTAGGTGCTCTGCGTCAGCGTCAGGATGCGCGGCTTGACGGTGGCCGGGTCCACGCCCTTGAGCAGCGGGTTGGCGGCGATCTTGGCGCGGATGGCCTCGGGCGAGAACTCGCTCTCGGGGATGGGGCCGATGATGCCGTACTGGTTGCGCGTGGGCGACAGGAACACCGGCACCGCACCGGTCATGATGATGGAGTGCAGGATGCTCTTGTGGCAGTTGCGGTCCACCACCACCACGTCGCCCGGCGCCACCGTGTGGTGCCACACCATCTTGTTGCTGGTGCTGGTGCCGTTGGTCACGAAGAAGCAGTGGTCGGCATTGAAGATGCGCGCCGCATTGCGCTCGCTCTGCGCCACCGGGCCGGTGTGGTCCAGCAGCTGGCCCAGTTCTTCCACCGCATTGCACACGTCGGCGCGCAGCATGTTCTCGCCGAAGAACTGGTGGAACATCTGGCCCACCGGGCTCTTGAGAAAGGCCACGCCGCCCGAGTGACCGGGGCAGTGCCACGAGTACGAACCGTCCTGCGCATAGTCCATCAGCGCGCTGAAGAACGGCGGCGCCAGGCCGTCGAGGTAGCTGCGCGCCTCGCGGATGATGTGGCGGGCCACGAACTCCGGCGTGTCCTCGAACATGTGGATGAAGCCGTGCAGCTCACGCAGGATGTCGTTCGGGATGTGCTGCGAGGTGCGCGTCTCGCCATACAGGTAGATCGGGATGTCCGCGTTCTTGCGGCGGATTTCCTCGATGAACTTGCGCAGGTTCAGCACCGCCGGGTCGAGGTCGGGGCCGTCCTGGAACTCCTCGTCGTCGATCGACAGGATGAAGGCCGAGGCGCGGCTTTGCTGCTGCGCGAACGACGACAGGTCGCCGTAGCTGGTGACGCCCAGCACTTCGAAGCCTTCGCGCTCAATGGCCTGCGCCAGTGCGCGGATGCCGAGGCCGGACGTGTTCTCCGACCGGTAGTCCTCGTCGATGATGACGATGGGAAAGTGAAAACGCAGCATGCGTGGAACTCCTGGTGGTCCCCGGTCGGGCGGTGGCGAAATGGGCGTCCAAGCCCCGGAAAGCCGCGCAGTGTAGGGCGTGCACGTGTCGCTACACTGACCGGCCACGAGCGGAGGCCCCATGAACTGGACTGCACCCACCTGGTGGTGGCTCATCACGGGCCTGCTGGTGGCCGTGGAGCTGGCCACCACCACCTTCTATCTGCTGATGATGGCGCTGGGCGCCGCAGCCGCTGCGCTGGCCGCCCACGCCGGTGCGCCGCTGGGCCTGCAGATCGTGGTGGCGGCCCTGGTGGGCGGTGGTGCGGTGGCGGGGCTGTATGTGGCGCGCCGCCGCCGGCCTGCCCTGTCGCCTGCAGCTGATGCGGCATTGAACCTCGACGTGGGGGCGCAGGTCGAAGTACCTGCCTGGCAGCCCGGCGGCCATGCCCGCCTGCCCTACCGCGGCTCGTTGTGGAGCGGGCGCTACGTGGGCAGCGGCGCGCCCCAACCCGGCCCGCATGTGATCCGCGCGGTGGAAGGCAGCGTGCTGCTGCTCGACCGCCTCTGACCCGTCCTTCTTCAGGTAACACATGGAAATCATCGCGATCGTCCTGCTCGTCGTGGCCGTGGTGTTCGTCGTGCGCACGCTCAAGGTGGTGCCGCAGCAGAACGCCTGGGTGGTCGAGCGGCTGGGCAAGTACAACGCCACGCTGACCCCCGGCCTGAACTTCCTGGTGCCTTTCGTCGACCGGGTGGCCTACAAGCATTCGCTCAAGGAGATTCCGCTGGACGTGCCCAGCCAGGTCTGCATCACCAAGGACAACACGCAGCTGACGGTGGACGGCATCCTGTACTTCCAGGTGACCGACCCGATGCGCGCCAGCTACGGCAGCAGCAACTACATCGTGGCCATCACCCAGCTGGCGCAAACCACGCTGCGCAGCGTGATCGGCAAGATGGAGCTGGACAAGACTTTCGAGGAGCGTGACGCGATCAATGCCGCGGTGGTCAATGCGCTGGACGAAGCCGCCGCCAACTGGGGCGTGAAGGTGCTGCGCTACGAGATCAAGGACCTGGCGCCGCCGGCCGAGATCCTGCGCTCGATGCAGGCGCAGATCACCGCCGAGCGCGAGAAGCGCGCGCTGATCGCCGCCTCCGAAGGCCGGCGCCAGGAGCAGATCAACATCGCCACCGGCGAGCGCGAAGCCAACATCGCCCGATCGGAAGGCGAAAAGCAGGCCGACATCAACCGTGCGCAGGGCGAAGCCGCCGCCATCGTGGCCGTGGCCGACGCCACCGCCGAGGCCATCGCCAAGATCGCCGAAGCCCTGCGCCAGCCCGGCGGCCCCGAGGCGGTGCAGCTGAAGGTGGCCGAAAAGGCGGTGGATGCCTTCGGCCAGCTGGCCAAGACCAACAACACGATGATCGTGCCGGGCAACATGAGCGAGGTGAGCGGCCTGATCGCCACCGCGATGGCCCTCTTCAAGAGCGCCGACGTGCCCGCCACCACCCCCGTGCGCCCGCCCAACACCGCGCGCTGACACCCGCCGCCAAAAACGCCCGAAACCTGGGCTACACTCTTGGGCTTCCCGGAGAGATGGATGAGCGGTTTAAGTCGCACGCCTGGAAAGCGTGTGTGGGTTAACAGCCCACCGCGGGTTCGAATCCCGCTCTCTCCGCCAGTGTTTGCAAGCCCCTGAATACCAGGTCGACCACGACCCGCGGTTCAGGGGCTTTTTGCTTTGTGCGCGCCACTTCTTTCGCGCATGTTCACCGTAGCCCATCTTCTGGACCCGTCGCTGGTGGACCGCTCTCACGGCTGTCAGAACGGCTGACAGGAGCACCCTTACTTCCAGCCGCTAAAGTCTTTCAGGGGCACACCGTCCTTCGCCCTCACCCAATCGGCCGGGCTACGGAACAGCATCGGGTTGTCGGCGTCCAGGGTAGCGTGCCAGTCGAAAACATGCTGTTGCCCGTCGTCCACGCTCACCTGCACGGCGGTGTGGTCGACCCCGTTCAAGACACGTGAGATGGGAGCTGCGCCCTTGAGTCGCCGCACACGGGCATCCTTCTTACTGACTGCCACGTTAAGGGCCGCGCTGGCCGCATCGCTGATACCGGTGCAGACGCGATTGGCGTACGCCGGCTCCGTGGGGTCGCCCCAAGCACCGAAGGAGACCATGCCGAGCGCCACGTAGCCAGCGTTGCGCAGACCTCCGGCCACGCCCCAAGCCGCTGGCAAAAAGTTGTCAATCCCGCTGTCTATGCGCTTGCTTGCCTCCGGGTCCTTGGCAACCACCGACGTCAGATTTTCAGCCTCCTCTACGGTCAGCATGGGATAGCGCGCTTTCTTCAATGTGTGGATCGCCTTGATACCCACCGCGGTCGTTGATGGCATCCGCCGCTTTGATGAGACGCGGCAAATCCTCAACCTTGGCGGCACCCATGCGTGTAGCCCAACCCTCAACGGAATGTCGGTGGTGGTCGCCGCGCTGGTCGTCGCTTCATCGGTGCGGACAGCGGCGATGGCTGGCGGGCCAGCAGACAGGCGTGGCAACACCGTGTGGGGTTGGAGTCGCCCCATGCTGCGGGCAGCGGGCCGGCCAGGCCACCCCAAGCACCCAACGGTAACAACCGTTCAGTCCAGCAGCCGGCGGGCCGATAAGCGATCGTCATTGCTCCGCTCGTCCCGCCGATGTCGTCTCCCGCCCTGCCCCTCCTGTGCTGCGCACTCGCCCTGTCCCTGCCCGCGGCCGCAGCGCCGGGCGACGAGGCGCCGGCGCCCCGGCCCACGGCGCGCAGCAAGCTGCTGCTTACCGCGGGCGTCAGCAGCATCGACGGCGCGGCCGGCGGCGGGCTCACGCCTTGGGCGGTGACCGGCACGCAGGCCACGGAGCATGAGGTGGGGGCCACGGCCTTCGTCACCCGCGCGGTGACGTCCGACTACGCGCTCACCGTCAAGGGCGCCACCGTCGGCATCCACGACCGGGTGGAGCTCTCGCTGGCGCGGCAGGACTTCGATGCCGGCGTGGTGGTGCCGGGCACCACGCTCAAGCTGGACATCGCGGGCGTCAAGCTCAAGGTGGCGGGCGACGCCATCCTGGATGCCGACACCTGGCGGCCGCAGGTGGCTGTGGGCCTGTTCTACAAGCACCTGGACCCGGGCAGCGCCGTCGGCGGCGTGCTGGATTCGGTGGGCGCCAGGCGCCATGGCGTGGAGGTGTATGCCAGCGCCACCAAGCTGCTGCTGGCCCACGGTGTGCTGCTCAACGGCACGCTGCGCGCCACGCAGGCCAACCAGAACGGCCTGCTGGGCTTCGGCACCACCGGCGACCGCCGCCTGCGGCTGCAGCCCGAGTTCTCGGTCGCCAAGCTGCTGCGCAAGGACCTGGCCATCGGCGCCGAATACCGCTTCAAGCCCGACCGGCTGGCCTTCGCCGGCCCGGCCTTCCGTGAGTCGGACTGGAAGGACGTGTTCGTCGCCTGGGCCCCCAACAAGCACCTGTCGGTCACGCTGGCCTGGGTGGACCTGGGCCAGATCGTCGGCCACGACCGCCAGCGCGGCACCTACCTGTCTATACAAGCCGGCCTGTGATGAACGCTGCCAACGCCATGACCCTCACCTTCCACC
>CAKZXL010000389.1 GCA_937883885.1 uncultured Aquincola sp.
CTGGCGCCTAGGCTGACCCCCACTTGCTGCCAACGCCATGAACCTGTCCGCCATCGCCCCCTCCGCCCTGACGCGCCTGCAAGGCCTTGCGCCCGCTTCGGCGTCCACGTCGGCCGCGCCGGCGGCGGCCTTGGAGGGGCCTGCGCGCTGGCTGCTGGGCGACGACGGCGTGGGCGGCGGCCTGCTACAGGCCGGCCCGCGGTCGGCGCGGCTGACCATCGACGCGCTGGAGCAGCAGTTCCTGGCGGCGCTCACCCGCTCACCCGGCGATGCAGGCTGAAGCCCTGGCGCTGCGCGAGTCACCCGACTGGGCCGGCGCGGCCCAGCTGCTGATCGACGGCTGCGCCCATGCCGATGGCGCGGCCGAGCGCACCGAGCTGCTGGAGCGGCTGTGCGACGCGCTGGGCGAGCAGCTGTACCCGGCCTTCCTGAAGGTGCTGTGCGTGGTGGCCGCGCATGGTGCCGACACGGCGCAGGCCGCGGTGGCGCAAGCCTTGGTCGATGGCCTGGCCAGTGGCCGCGTGCCTAGTGGCCGGCGACCCGCCTGGGGCGCGAGCCTGGGCGCCAGCGCGGGGCGCGGGGGCCAGGCCCTGGGCCCGGTGGAATACCTGTGCGCCTGGTATGCCCAGGCCGAAGGGCCGGCGGCCGAGCGGGCCGAAGCTTTCAGGGTGTCGATGGGCCGGCTGCTGAGTCTGCTGTCGCGCAGTGCGCCGGCCCGCGCGGCTTATGCCGCCCGGCTGCGCATGGTGGCCGACGACCCCATCGGCGGTGCCTTGTCGCGCGACACACGCGCCGGCCTGCGGGCGCTGGCCGAGCACTGGCAGGGCGGTGGCGCCGCTGCGGTGGCGGCGGCGACCGAAGCCTTCATGGCGGCCGCCGGAGGGGCCGGCGCTGCCAGCGCCGGTGCCGGCACGCTGCAAGGCCTGGGCACCGGCGGTCGCTGGTTCAGCCCTGGGCCGAGCAGGCCAGCCGCACCAGCGTCTGGTGCTGGCCGCGAAAGCTCCCCACCATCGTCGGCCCCACGCGGCTGAAGCCGTGGTGGCGGTAGAAGGCCTGCGCTTCGGCCCAGGCTTCGGGCAGCTCCACCAGGCGGGCGCCGATCTGCTGTACCGCGAAGTGCAGCAGCTCGCTGCCAATGCCCTGGTGGCGGTAGTCGGGCAGCACGTCGAGCAAGGCGATGCGGTCTTCGGCCACCGCCACGAAGGCCACCGGCGCGCCGCGCGGGCCGGGGTAGGCATACACGCCCGAGACCTCCAGCAGCAACCGGCGGATCTCATGGCTGCCGCTGTACAGCGGGGCCAAAGCGGCTCGACCCAGCAGTTCGAACTCGCTTTTCTCCCAGATGTGCAGCAGTTCGGCATGGTCCCGGGCGGGCACGGAACGGATGGGCTGCATCCGGTGTTTCAACAGCGCTTGCAAGTCGGGCCTCCTGGTGTTTAGTGAGAATGGTTCTCACTGTAGGCAAGGGCTCGCTTTCAGCGAATCGTTCTCTTGGGGGTGTCCGGGGGGCCTAGCCGCCAGCCAGCACATCGGTGGCATCGCGCTGCAGCAGTGTCTTCAGCAGCGGCGGCTCGAAATGACGCTGGATGCTGATGGCGTAGAAGGTCTCGATCAGATCTGGCACCACGCAGTACTCCACCAGCTGGCCGCTGGCCAGTTCGTCGCGCACCACCACGCTGGGCAGCAGGGCCACCACCCCGGCGCCGGTGTCGCGCGCCAGCAGCCGCAGCATGGCCATGTCGTCCACCTCGGCCAGCACCTGGCAGCGCAGGCCGTGCCGTTCACACAGCAGGTCGAAGCCGGCCCGGATGTCGCTGCTGCGCCCGGGCAGCAGCAAGGGCACTTCGGCCAGGTCGTGCGGAAAGCGGAAGGCGCGCCGACGGCCCCGCGGCCGGCCCACCAGGCTCACTGGCTGGCGGGCCAGCAGCCGGCAGCGCCAGGGATGCTCGGCATCCGCATGCACGCGCCGGTTGGACAGCACCAGGTCCAGCGTGTGCACCCGCAGCCGCTGCAGGAGCTCTTCCAGGCTGCCTGACTGCAGCACCAGCGACACGTCCTGCCGCTGCAGCAGCGGCTGCACGAAGTTCTCCTGGAAGTTGCGCGACAGCGTGGCCACCGAGCCGATGCGCAGCACCTGCCGGGCCTGCGTGCTGCCGTCGCGCAGCAGGGCCGTGAGCTCCTGGCCCGCGGTGAAGATGGACTCGGCATAGGTCAGCGTCATGCGGCCGGCCTCGGTCAGCTGCAGGGTGCGGCCCACGCGCTGGAAGAGGGCATGGCCCAGCTGCTCTTCCAGCTGTCTGATCTGCGTGGACAGCACCGATTGCGACACATGCAGCCGCGCCGCCGCGCGCGTGAGGTGCCCTTCCTTGGCCACTGCCCAGAACGAATGCAGGTGATGAAAGTTGAGCCGTGCCATCGCCTAATCCTTCGCTGTGGTCGAACGGTTTGTCAGGAACAATGAATTTTACGGAAGCGTTGTGCCCCGGCACAGTGGCGGCCATGACTTGCCGAAAGCCGTGACATGGAACACCTGCTGCCTGACCTGGCGCCCTGGCGCGCCGCGCTGCTGGCGCTGCCGCCGCTGCTGCTGGCCGGCGCTGCCGTGGCCGCGGCGGTGGCCCCCGGCCGCACCTTGGCGCTGTGGCGCCTGGCCCGCTCGGCCGCCGTGCTCGCGCTGCTGGCAGCGCTGCTGTCGCTGCTGGGCCTGGCCAGCGGCGGGCCTGCGGCATGGCATGGCCCGGCGCTGCTGAGCCTGGGCGAGGCCGGTGCGCTGCGCCCGGGCCTGCGCAGCGACCTGCTGGGCGGGGTGGTGATGCTGCTGGTGTGCTTCATCGGCTGGGTGATCACCGGCTACTCGCGCAGCTACCTGCAAGGGGCCACCGGCCAGGCGCGCTACGTGCGCGGCCTGATGGGCATGCTGGCCGCGGTGACGGTGCTGGTGGGCACCAACAACCTGGCGGTGCTGGCGCTGGCCTGGGTGGCCACCAGCCTGCAGCTGCACGGCCTGCTCACCTTCTTCCGAGAGCGGCCGGCGGCGCTGATTGCCGCGCACAAGAAGTTCATCGCCAGCCGCGTGGGCGACCTGTGCCTGCTGGCGGGTGTGGCCCTGGTGGGCAGCCGGCTGGGCACGCTGGACATCGACGCCGCACTGGCCGCCCTGGCGCAGCGCAGCGGCCCCGACGGCTACCTGCAGGCCGCGGCGGTGCTGCTGGCCGCCAGCGCTTTGCTCAAGTGCGCGCAGCTGCCGGTGCATGGCTGGCTGATCCAGGTGATGGAAGCGCCCACGCCCGTCTCGGCCCTGCTGCATGCCGGCGTGGTGAACCTGGGCGGCTTCCTGCTGCTGCGGGTGGGCGGGCTGGTGACCGAGGTGCCCGCCGCGCAGGCCCTGCTGGTGGTGGTGGGCACCGCCACCGCCGTGGTGGCCGCACTGGTGATGATGACGCGCATCAGCATCAAGGTGTCGCTGGCCTGGTCCACCTGCGCGCAGATGGGCTTCATGCTGATGCAGTGCGGCCTGGGCCTGCATGCGCTGGCGCTGCTGCACCTGATGGCGCACTCGCTGTACAAGGCCCATGCCTTCCTGTCGGCCGGTGGCGCCGTGCGGCAGGCCCGCCTGCGGCAGCTGATGCCGGCGGCGCCGCGTGCCGATGCCTTGCACTGGGCCGGCGCCGCGCTGGCCGGGCTGCTGGTGGTGGCCGTGGCTGCGGCGGCCTGGGGCCTGGGCGCGGTGCCGCAAGGCCCGATGCTGGCCGCCAGCGTGATCCTGGCGCTGGCCCTGGCACCGCTGGTGGTGCGGGCCCGTAGCCTGGCCGCTGCCCTGGCCGGCCTGGGCGTGGCGGCCGGCCTGGCCGGTCTGTACCTGGGCCTGCATGCGGCCATGGCAGCGGCCTGGGCCGCAGCACACCCCGGCAGCGCGGCCGGTCCCATGGTGCCGGCCTGGCTGGTGGCCTGGGTGGTCGGCTGTTTCCTGGGCCTCTTCATGCTGCAGGCCCTGGTGCTGGCGGCGCCGCAGGGTGCGCTGGCACGCCGGCTGTACCCCGCGATGTTCGGTGGCCTGTACCTGGACGAGCTGTTCACCCGCCTGACCTTCCGGCTGTGGCCGGCGCGCCTACCGCCGCCGCCGGTGCACACCGCGCCGTTGCCCCTGCCGGCCCGCGTGCGGCCGCAGCAATCCTAAGACCTCGCCCCATCGCGCACCGGAGATCGCCATGAACACGACCTTGGACCTGCCCGAGCCCCTGGCGCTGGATGAACGCCTGCAGCAGGCCATCGAGGCTGCCTGCGACCGCGTGGCGCCCACCTGGCCGCTGGATCGCTTCATCGCCGTCAACCCCTACTGGGGCTACCGCCAGCGCCCGATCGACGAAGCCGCGGCGCAGCTGGCCGTGCGGGCCGGCAGCCCGATGCTGATGCCGCGGGCCGACTTCCTGCGGCACTGGTCCGAAGGCCGGCTCAGCGAGCGCCACCTGCAGGCCGCCATCGACGCGGCCGGCTCCACCGAAACCGTGGCCGGCCTGGTGGGCCGCTACCACGCCGATCCGCCGCCGCCGCTGCGGCTGCCGCTGGTCACCGACCTGCTGGACGCCCGTCGCGACCTGTGCCACGCGGTGGCCTGGCGCGATGCGGTCACCCACCACATCAGCCAGTGCTGCGCCGCCTACTTCGACGACGCCCAGGCGGCCTGGGGCCCCGACCGCAGCGGCGGCCTGTATGCCTGCTGGTTGCGCCAGTCGGCGCACGACCTGGGTCCGGGCATGCTGATGGGCTTTCGCGGCTTCAGCCGCCAGGTGGCGCAGCTGCCGCGCGAGCCGCAGGCGCTGATCGCCCGGGCCCTGCAGGCGCTGGGGCTGCCCGCGCAGGCGCATGAGGCTTACCTGAGCGCGCTGCTGCTGAGCATCAATGGCTGGGCGGCCTGGTGTGCCTACCAGCGCTGGCAGGCGCGGCTGCAGCAGCAGGACGACGCGCACATCGTGCACCTGCTGGCCATTCGCCTGGCCTGGGAATGGCTGCTGCACCGCGGCCATGCCCAGCAGCATCTGGCCGAACGGCTGGTGGCAGCGTGGCAGCGCCAGGCGCAGGCGGTGGAGGCGGCCCGCCGCGCCCAGCGCGCCGACTGGCTGTGGCAGGACGCGCTGGAGCGCAGCTACCAGGCACCGCTGACCCAGGCGCTGGCCCACGGCCCGGCGCCGGTGCCGGCGGCCACATCGCCCGCCGTGCAGGCGGTGTTCTGCATCGACGTGCGGTCCGAGGTGTTCCGCCGCGCGCTGGAAGCGGCCGGCCCGCAGGTGCAGACGCGCGGCTTTGCCGGCTTCTTCGCGATGCCGGTGGCCTGGCAGCCGCTGGGCACCGGTCTGCAGCGGCCGCAGCTGCCCGGCCTGCTGGCCCCGGCGCTGTGTGCCACCGAAGACAGCGACGAGCCGGGCCTGGGCCAGTGGCTGGCGCGCCGCCGCCGCCAGCGCCTGGGCTGGGCGCAGGTGTGGCAGGCCTTCAAGGGCGGCGCGGGCTCGGGTTTTTCGTTCGTGGAATCCTGCGGCCTGGCCATGGCAGCACCGCTGCTGCAGCGCGGCCTGGGCCGCGGGGGCCCGGAGCGCGCGGTGGAACACGCCGGCCTGCCCGCCGCTGCCGCGCAGCGGCTGCGCCCCCGCTGGCCCGCCGCGCCCGACGGCAGCGACCTGGCCGACCGGGTGCAGGCGGCCGCCCAGGCACTCACCGCCATGGGCCTGAAGCAGGGTCATGCCCGGCTGGTGCTGCTGGCCGGCCATGGCAGCAGCAGCAGCAACAACCCGCATGCCGCCGGCCTGGATTGCGGCGCCTGCGGCGGCCAGACGGGCGAGGTCAATGCCCGGCTGCTGGCCGGGCTGCTCAACGACCCGGCGGTGCGCAACGGGCTGCACGGCCGGGGCGTCACGCTGCCGCCCAGCACCTGGTTCGTGGCCGGTCTGCACGACACCACCACCGACGAGCTGGGGTTGTTCGACCTCGACCTGCTGCCCGCCAGCCATGCGCCGGATGTGGCGCAGCTGCAGGCCTGGCTGGCCGAAGCCGGCGACCGCGCCCGCGCCGAGCGCGCGCCCGGCCTGGGCCTGGAAACGGAAGCCGCCGATGCCCGCACGCTGCGGC
>CAKZXL010000390.1 GCA_937883885.1 uncultured Aquincola sp.
GAGGGCGAAGACATCGAGGTGCTGGAGCTGCCGCTGGCCCGGGCGCTGCAGATGATCCGCAACGGCGAGATCGAGGACGGCAAGACGATCATGCTGTTGCAGCATGCGGCGCTGGTGGGAATGGGACGGTTGTAGGCAGCCGACAGCAGCGACGGACGGAAACCCTGCGCCATCCTGGAAGCACCGTGAGAGGCGTCAGCGCTACAGCAGGGCCAGCGCAGTCTTGCCAGCAGCCACGACCTCGGTGGCCAACTTGTGGTCCATCGTCGCCAGCTTGCCCTTGTTCGCCTTCGCCAGCGCGAGCAGGTAGCTGTCGGTGACGCGGCTGTGGCTGGAGAGAAGAGCCGGGTCGACCAGATCGCTTTGGACGAGGCTGATGCTGTCCGGCCAGAAGGCATGGCCAGGCAAACCTCGGATGGCCGCCAAAGCGTCCGCCACCGCGCTCGGAGGTCCGGGACTGTTGGGGTATTTCGGATGCCCCACGATTCGCAGCAGGCCGTTCTCGGTGATCGTGCAGGTCGCGAACGCCTTGTGCCCGACCTTTCCAAGCCACTCGTGAATCGCGTCGTGCTGAACATGCGCCGGATCGATGAGGGCAATGAGGACGTTCGCATCCAGCAGATAGTGGATCAACGGCTGTTCAGCCGCTCCAGAAGATCGTTCTTCCTGCGACCGCAGGAACCTTCTCCTCGCGGCTTGGGGTCTCCAACAATATTCCTAGCTTCGTAGGAAAAGCTGGACAGTCAAGGCTGGATTCTTTAGAGTTCCTATGCACACAGGAATCTTGCATGAACGTTCCGCTCATCTCAGTCCTCCAAGCCGGCATCGCCGTCCGTACGCTGAGAAAGCGGGCGGGCATCCGCATCGACGACTTTGCCTTGACTGCGGGGGTCAGCAAGCAGTTCCTCACCGACCTGGAAAACGGCAAGGCCACCGTGCAGATGGGCAAGGTGCTGGACCTGCTGCAACGACTGGGCGTCAAGGTCACGATGGACATGACCCCTGAAGACACCCTCGACTACCAAAGGCGGTTGATGACCGCCGAGCAACGCAAGACCACTCGGGGTGCCCGAGGCTCGTCGAGAGAGGACGACGCCTCTTCACCAGACGCAGATGACTGAGCCGACCAGCGCGCTGCCGAAAGAAGGCCGCCGAC
>CAKZXL010000391.1 GCA_937883885.1 uncultured Aquincola sp.
CCGGTGAACATCGGCAACCCGGTGGAGCGCAGCATGCTGGACATCGCCCGCCTGGTGCTGGAACTCACCGGCTCACGCTCGCCGCTGGTCTTCGAACCCCTGCCCCAGGACGACCCCCGCCAGCGCTGCCCCGACATCAGCCTGGCCCGCGAAGAGCTGGGCTGGCAGCCCGCGGTGGAGCTGCGCACCGGTCTGCTGGACACCATCGCCTGGTTCGACAAGTGCCTGGCCGGCGGGCCGGAAGATCGGAGGATGTGAGGCTCAGGCCGAGGGCGGGTCGGCCAGCCAGGCCAGGGCCTGCGCGACGGTGATGATCTGCACTGCCTGATGCTGACCGACCGACAGCAGGGCCTTGTCACCGGTGACCACTGCGTCTGCCCGCGCTGCCAGCGCGGTGCCGATGATCACGTCGTCATCGGGGTCTGGTGCAATGCGGACCACCATCACGGGCCTGACTGCGGGAGCGAGACGCGCATAGGCGGCAGCCAGCTGCTCCCGGCTCATGCCCGACGCAGCGAGCTTCTTCCCGAACTTCTTGCGACCCAGGATGTCTTCGAGCTCAACAAGGATGGCGCTGCTGCTGAAGAGCTCCACCCGAAGTTCACGCGCCGCCTGGAGCAGCAGCTTTGGACTTCCGCCCCACAACATGGCGGATGCCACCACGTTGGTGTCGAGGACCAAGCGCACGGTCAACGCTCAGTCTTGGCGCGATGCAGCTCCTTCAGTTTTCAGCCGAGCCACCTCGTCGGCCAAATCCTCAGGCGACATGACGGCCGGCTCTTCGACCGCGGCCATTTTGTCCATGGCGGCGAACAAGCCTTCGATCTGACGTGCGTCCAGCTGTTCCCGCAGCCAGCGTTCGAGCGTGGCAGGCGTCAACAAGCCGGCACGCTGCGCTTCCTGGGCCAGCTGGTCAGGCAACACGATGTGCACGGTGGTCATGGGCGCCTCCGGATGAAGTCCGATGTTGCAAAAGTGTCCTGCATTTTCGGTGCCCTTGCGTCACCACCCGCCCCGTGGGGCGGCGGGGGGTAGCAGCGAGAAAGGGATGCACGACGCCTACGGCTGGCGATGCGCCAGAGCGATGCCATGCCAAGGTTGCCCCCGACTCGACCAGAATCGGACGTGATGACGGCCCCCATGATCTCATTCAGCGCCAGCGACTGGCGCTTCAACCTGCGCGCTGCTGGCGTACTCCGCCATGCTGACTTCGTGCTGCTGCACAGGCTGGCCGGCGATGCCTTCTGGGCCTTGCCGGGCGGTCGTGTCGAGATGGGCGAAACGGCCGAGGCCGCCGTCCGGCGTGAGATGCGCGAAGAGTTGGGAACGGATGTGGACGTGGGTCGCCTGCTGGCCGTCGTGGAGAACCTCTACACCTATCGGGACCGGCCGCATCACGGCATCGAGATGTACTTCGCGGTGAGCCTGCGTGCGGGCTCGCCGCTGGCAGGCTGCGCACCCTTCGAGCGGGTCGAGGAGGGCGGCATGGGACTCGACGGCGTCCGAACGCCGGGCTCCCGCTTGCAGTTCCAGTGGTTTCGTGCGGGCGAGCTTTCGCAGGTTGACCTGCGGCCGTCCTTTCTGCGCCACTTCCTGGCCGCCGGCGACAGCCAGGGCGTGCGGCACATCGTTCACGAAGACCGAACGATCACGCAGCGCAGGCCGCCGGCCTGATCACCGTCGCTGCGCCACCACCCGCCGCACGGGGGCGGGCGGCGCCAGCGGCACGCCGCGGTGCACCAGCCACCAGTTGCGCACCACTTGGGGCGGCAGCACGCGGCGGCGGCGCAGCACCCAGGGCAGGCCGGCGAGGGCGGCGCGCAGGCCCTGGGTGCGCAGGCCCTGCCGGGCGGCGTCGCGCAGCACGCTGCGGGTCTCGTCCCAGGCGATGGGCCACGGCAGTCGCAGCCAGGCCAGCCACAGCCGGTTGCGGATCAGGCTGGCGCGCCGGTGCTGCACGTCGCGGGCGGGCGAGGGGTGGTGGTGCGTCACCACGTCGTGGCGGTAGCACAGCGCCCAGCCCAGGGCCTGCAGGTCGAAGGCCAGCAGCGCTTCTTCGGCGCCGAGGAAGAAGCGCGGCTCGTAGCCACCGGCCTGGCGGAAGGCTTCGGTGCGCATCACCACCGCGCCGGCCATGAAGCCCACCAGCGCCGGCCCGGGCAGCCCGCGGGCGTCCACCGGGCTGTGGGCCATGGCGTCGCAGGTGGGGTCGGTGTGGTTCTCGGGGCCCACCAGCACGCGGGCGTTGAGCGCGGCCACGCGCGGGTGGTGGTCCAGCAGGTCGGCCGCGCGGGTGAGGGCGCCGGGTGCCCACCAGGTGTCGTCGTCGCAAAAGGCCACGTAAGGCGTGCGCACCAGCGCCACGCCGCTGTTGCGGCCGGCGGCGCCGCGGTTGCTGGCTTCGCGCACCAGGCGCACCTGCGGATGCTCCGCGGCCACACGTTCGGCGGTGCCGTCGCTGCTGGCGTTGTCCACCACGATGACTTCGGGTTGCTCGGGCAGGGCCTGCAGCCGGTGCAGCACCGCCATCAGCTCGTCGGCGCGGTTGTAGGTCAGCACCACGATGCTGACACGAGGGTCCTGCAAGGGTTCGGTCATCGCTGGTGCATCAGTCCAGGGTCAGCTGCCAGAAGCGTTCGGGGCGTTGGGTGTCGTGCAGGCCGTCAGGGCCGAAGGCGCGGGCCTGGCTGGTGTAGGCGGCGATCGCCCGCGCCTTGGCGGCTTCGTCGCCCTGCGGCGGATCGGGCCAGGGCGTGGCGGTGATGCCGGCTTGCGCCAGCGCCACCAGCCGCTGCTGCAGCAGGCCGGGCATCACGCGGTACAGCGCCTCCTCATACCCGATGGCGCTGCGGCGGCCGCTGCTGCGCAGCGCCTGCAATGCGGCCTCGTGCACCAGCACATGGTCGGAGTGGAACAGGCCCATCGGCAGCAGCAGCGGCGCTTCGGCCGGCAGGTCCTGCAGCAAGGTGGCCAGCACGGCGGCCACCTCGTCCACGCCGGGCGACTGGTCGTACTGGCTGTCGAGGAAGGGCAGCCAGCGCCATTGCGCGCCCACGGCCTGCAAAGCGGCTTCGTCTTCTTCGCGGCGCGCCTGCATCGCCTGGCCGGCGCTGTCGAAGCCGCATTGGCGGTCCCAGTCAGTCAGGCGTTCGGGCCGCGGCGGCAGGCTGGCCAGCACCGTCACCACGCAGGTGCCGGGGTGCGCGGCCAGCCAGCGGCCGCAGCCGAACACCGCATCGTCCAGATGCGGTGACACCAGCAGGCCGTTCATCGGCCGCCGTCTGCCGCCGGAAACAGGCGGGCCGTCAGCTCTTCGGCGCGCAAGTGGGTCAGGTCGTGGTTGTCGTCGTCGGTGACCACGTCGGCCACCTGCGGCGGCAAGGCCTTGCGCAGCAGGCCCAAAAAGCGCGGCGCGGCCACCACGCGCAGGCTGCTGAAGCGGCCCGCCTGGCGCTCCTGCGCCAGCCACCTGGCCACGGTGCCGGCAAACACCTGGGCATGCTGGTGCGTCTCTTCCAGTCCGGCCGAC
Source organism: uncultured Aquincola sp. (assembly GCA_937883885.1). The sequence goes on from CAKZXL010000391.1 coordinate 3,530, forward strand.
GTGGTGGCGTTGCTGGCATGCACACCGACCTGCGCGCGCTGGCCATGGCCGTCGTGCCGCATCTCGGCATCGCGTGCATGGGCGTCGGGGTCGGTCAGGGTGTGCACCGGTTGCAGCACGGCGCCGGGCTTGGGCAGCGCGTACACATGGGCCACCGCTTCGTCGGCCACCAGGACCCACAGTGGGTTGGTGTTGGCGCTCATCCCGCCTTCCTCCCGTTTTCGTTGTCGGTGGCGTCGCGGTCGGCCTGACGGGCCAGGCTGCTCTCGGCGTCGTCCGCTGCCTGCTGCTCGGGCGTGTCGTCGGCCTGCGGCAGCGCTGCGCCGCCGTCCAGCACTTCGGCCAGGCCTTCCTCTTCCTTCACCGCATCGCGGCGCTCGTTCATCGGCCGGCCGGGGCCGGACACCTGCGTGGAATGGGTCATACGTGGGCTCCTTTCAAGGGGTGCTGCGTCGTCCGCTGGCGGCAAGCGCCATGCCGCGCCGGGCCGCGGCCGATGGGCGGTGCGGGGACGCGTGGCAGGGCACGTGCCTTGCCGCCTGTGCCGCAAGGCGGCGCATGCCGCGAGGAGCCGAACCTGATGACTGCACAAGCTTCCTTCCGCACCCCAAGGCCTGCTGGCCTGGCCACCGTGCTGGCCCTGGCCATCGCTGCGCTGGCCGCCGGCTGCGACCGTGGCACACGCAACACCGATGGCAACGGCATGGCGCCGAGCACGCCCGCTGCGTCGGGCGCCGCGCCCGGCGCGGGCAATGCGCCCACCGATGCCGGCAGCCCGCCGCCCGACTCGCCCGCCAACAGCCGTACCGGCAGTCCCGTGGGCATACCGAACGGCGCGCCCGAGGCCGGCATGGCCACGCCCGAGAACACCGCGCCCAGCGGCACCGCACCAGCCGTGGCGCCTGCACCGGGCGTGGCTGCTTCCGCCACGCCCACGGCGCCGGCCAGCGATGCCGCGGCCCCTGGTGCCGCCGCGCCGCTGAGCGCGGCGGACAAGGCCTTCATGACGGCGGCCCATGCCTCGGGGCTGTTCGAGGTGGAGGTGGGCCGCATCGGTGCCGAGCGGGCCCAGAACACGTCGGTCAAGGCGCTGGCCGGTCACCTGGTGTCGGAACACAGCGTGGCC
>CAKZXL010000392.1 GCA_937883885.1 uncultured Aquincola sp.
AGCAGCGCAAAGATCAGCAGCGGCTTGAGCAGGCCGCCGCCACTTTTCACGCTGAACTGCAGCAGCGGCGCGCCGTCGCGCTGCAGCGCGGCCAACCGGTCGTCGGGCAGGCCGAAGGCACGCGCCACCACCGCGGCTTCCAGCGCCTCGCCGGCCGACCAGGTCACCTCCTGGCCGGCGGCCTCGCGGTTGAGCCGGCGCCGCGCCTGCGCGCCCACGCCCTGGTAATCGGTGTTGCGGGTGCGCTCGTCGCGCTGCAGGCGCCAGTAGAACTCGCCCAGCACATAGGTCACGGTGCCGGTGTAGGTGTACAGCGGCCGGTAGCTCGCGCCCTGCCAACGCACCTGCTCGCCCTGCCGCTCGGGCACACCGGTGATCGGGCGCGCCCAGCTCCAGCCGTCTTCCGCATCCACCAGAAAGGCGAAGCCGGCGCTGCGGTGGTAGAGCAGGTACTCGCGCCAGAAGGCCTGCTCGTCTTCCGGGTCGTCGGGCAGCTCGGCGTGCTCCACATAGCCCACCACCTGCCAGGGCAGCGCTTCGCCGCCAAGCGCCAGCGTGCCTGTGCTGCCCAGCGGAATCTGCGGCTCGGCATGGCCTTCGGGCTGGGCCTGGCTGTAGTGCGCCAGGTCGGCGCCCACGCCCTGCGACAGATCGACCACCGCATGGCACTGGCCGCAGACGATGCTGCGGGTGCTTTCCAGCCGCGCCTGCAGCGGCGCGCCGCAGTTGGGGCATTCGAACGCGCGGCCGGCCCAGGTTTTTTCGCTGGCCGATGCCAGGCCGCTGAGCGACAGCGCCGCCAGCTGCACCGGCCGGCCGATGGACCAGCCCAGAGTGGGCGCGGCCAGGTCGTCCAGCGTGGCCACCTCGTCGCGGGTGTTGCGCAGGTCCGCCACGGTGAACCGGGCGGCCAGTGCCGGCGGTTTCGGCAGCTCGCCTTCGGCGGTGTGCACCGTGGCCTGCTGCACCGAGGCCACCTCCCAGGCCTGGCCGCCCAGCGCCAGACGCTGGCCCGGCTGCAGCTGCGCGGGCGGCGGCGCATCGGCCGGCGGCGGCGCATCGAAGGCAAACACATGGCCGCCGTTGTCCTCGCTCAACCAGCCCGAGCGGCCGTTGTCGAACAGCGCATGCCACTCGTTCCAGCTGCCCTGGGCGTAAGCCATCTGCAGCCGGCCCACCAGCGTGAACGGCTCGCCCTGCAGGCGGCCGGCTGCGCCCAGCTGCAGCGGTGAGTGGTCGTCGAACAGCTCGGCCGCCTGGCCGATGCGGCGCAGCGCATCGCCATCGCGCACCAGCGTGCTGCGGCAGTAGCTGCACACCGCGCTGGCCGAAGCCGCGGATCGAAAGTCGACCGGCGCGCCGCAGTTCGGGCAGGCCGCGCGCCAGGCGCGTTGCGGAGCAGGGGTCACCAGGCCGGGCTGCGCGGGTTCACACCAGCTTCTTCAGCAGCTCGGCCTTCTTGGCGCTGAATTCCTCGTCGGTGAGCACACCCTTGGCCTTGAGATCACCCAGCTTCTCCAGCAGGGCCACCACCTCGTCGGGCGAGACGCCCGCTGCAGCGGCAGGGGCAGGGGCAACCGCGGCTGCGCCGGCCGGCGCCTGCGGCTGCAGGCCCTGCTGCAGCTGCTGCGCCATCACCTGGCCCAGCGCCACGCCGGCGCCCAGGCCCATCGCATCGCCCACCACGCCGCCGCCCGCGGCCGCGCCTTCGGCGAACTTGGGCAGCGACTGCGCCGTCTGGTACTGCATGAACTTGCCCATGTCATTGCCGACCATGCCCATGCCGATCTTCTGGTCGAGGATCTTCTGCAGCTCTTCGGGCAGCGAGACGTTCTGCACCGTCACGCTGTCCAGCGCCAGGCCCAGCGCCGCGAAGGCGGGGCCGGTGGCTTCGCGCAACTGGGTCGCGAATTCCACCTGGTTGGCCGCCAGGTCGAGGAAAGGAATGCCGCTGCCGGCCACCGCGTCGCTGATGTGCTGCAGCATCAGGCCGCGCAGCTGGCCGTCCAGGTCGTCCACCGTGTAGGTGTCGCGCGTGCCCGAGACCTGGGTGTGGAACAGCTTGGAGTCTGCGATGTGGAAGGCGTAGTTGCCGAAGGCCCGCAGCCGCACCGCGCCGAAGTCCTTGTCGCGGATGGTCACCGGCTGGCTGGTGCCCCAGCGGCGGTCCAGCTGCTGGCGCGTGGCGAAGAAGTACACGTCGCTCTTGAACGGGCTCTGGAACAGCTTGTCCCAGTTCTTCAGGTAGGTCAGCACCGGCAGCGTCTGCGTGGTCAGCCGGTGCATGCCGGGGCCGAAGACGTCGGCCACCTGGCCCTGGTCGACGAACATCGCCAGCTGCGATTCACGCACGGTGAGCGAGGCGCCGTTCTGGATCTCGCGGTCGGCCATCGGGAAACGCCAGGCCAGCACGCCGTCGCGCTGCTCGGTCCATTCGATGATGTCGATGAACTGTTTCTTGATGAAGTCCATCAAGGCCATGGTGGCGCTCCTGGTGCCGGGGCGGGTGCCCGGGGTCGCGGCGAATAATACGCGGCGTGAGCACCCCCTCCCCCCTTCACCTGGCCATCGTCGGCGCCGGCCCCGCAGGCCTGGCGCTGGCCCTGCTGGCCGCCCGCCACCTGCCCGATGCGCAGGTTTCGCTGTTCGATGCGCGGCCGGCCGAGCGCGACGTCTCGGCCGACCCGCGCACGCTGGCGCTGTCGCTGGGCAGCGTGCACCTGCTGCAGCGCCTGGGTGCCTGGGAAGAAGGCCGCGCCCAGCCGATCACCGAAGTGCATGTGTCGCAGCAGCCGCCCACGCTGGCCTGGCAGGCGCTGGTGCCGCAGGTGCGGCTGACGGCCGCCGACCAGGGCGTGGCCATGCTGGGCGCGGTGCTGCCCTACGGCGCGCTGGTGGCGCCGCTGCAGCGCCGCTGGGAAGCCGAGGTGGCCCAGGCGCCGCAGCGGCTGCACACCCGCTTCGGCACGCCGGTGGCGGCGCTGAAGGACGTGCCCGGCGGCGTGGAGATCGATGCCGGCGTGGCCGACACCTTCGACCTGGCCATCGTGGCCGAGGGCGGCGTGTTCGCCGACCGCATGGCGGTGGCCGCCGCGCCCGGCCAGCGCCTGGCCCACGACTACCGGCAGACCGCCTGGGTGGGCACCGTCACGCTGCAGGGCGGCCGCCCGGGACTGGCGGTGGAACGCTTCACCCGCCACGGCCCGGCCGCGCTGCTGCCGCTGGGCCCCGACGCCGAGGGCCGCCAACGCGCGGCGCTGGTGTGGTGCGTGCCGGCCGACGACGACCCGGTGAAGGACCTGGACGACGCGCAACGGCTGGCGGTGCTCAACACCGTGTTTCCGGCCGAGGTGGGGCGGCTGGCCGCCATCTCGCCGCTCAAGCACTTTGCGCTGGGCCTGGCGGCCGAGCGCACGCTGGTGCGCGGCCGGCAGATCCGCATCGGCAATGCCGCGCAGACGCTGCACCCGGTGGCCGGCCAGGGCCTGAACCTGGGCCTGCGCGACGCCTACGCCCTGGCCGGCGCGCTGCGCCAGGCCAGCGAGGCGGCGCGCCTGGCGGGCCAGCCCATCGACGTGGACGGCGCGCTGCGCAAGGTGGAATGGCAACGCGCCCCCGACCGCTGGGCCATGATCGCCGCCACCGACTTCCTGGCCCGCAGCTTCACCTGGACCTGGCCCGGCCTGGCCGCCGCCCGCGGCCTGGGCCTGGCCGTGCTGGACAGGATCGGCCCCGCCAAGAAGGCGCTGGCGCGGCAGATGATGTTCGGGCGGCGCTAGGCGTTTTACCTATCTGGTAAAGTCCGTGGCCTCAGAGCCCGGAGGAAGAGGCGTTCTTGGAC
>CAKZXL010000393.1 GCA_937883885.1 uncultured Aquincola sp.
GCGGCGTGGCGTTGTAGCCGCTGGGGCACACCTGCCGCACCACCAGCCAGGGCGACCATTCGCTGTTGTACGAGTACGGAATGGCCACGTCCGGGTCGTTCTTGTTCACATCCACCCGGAAATCGATCCACCCGTTGTTGGTGGTCTTGGCTGCGTACTGGGCCGAGCCCGATGGCTCGAACAGCCCTTGCAGCGTGCGGCCCACCACTTCCAGGTCCTTGTAGGAGGAGGCGGTTTCCACGTTGGTGCCCGGCGCCGGCTGTGTGGCCGGGAAGGGCGCCGCGGTGGGCAGCGGGTTGGCCGAGCCGCGGTAGTAGGCCACGTCAGCCGCCACCGCCGCGCGGATGGCGCGGAAGAGGTCGTTCAGCTCGAAGCTTTGGCCCGAAGGGTTCCAGGCCGCGGTGTTGAGCTGCACCCGCAGCCCCAGCGTGTAGCTGTTGGTGGCATTGCAGGTGCTGCCGCTGCCGGCGCACCACACGCGGTCGTGCAGCGTGCCCACGGTCACGCCGTTGATCACGATGGGCGCGGTGCGGCTGGCCTTGAGGATGGTGCCGGCCGGCAGCGCCGAGGCGATGTCGGCGCCGGTGAGGGTGCCCAGCGTGTTGGCGCGGTCCTGGGTCTCGGTGGGCGTGTCGAGGTTGATCTTCGGGTTGATGGCGACCAGCGGCTGCGTGCCGGCGGCCTGCACCGGCACGGTGACGAAGCCGCCGTGCGCGCTCAGGTGCAACAAGGTGGCGGCCAGCGCGGCGCCGGCCAGCGGGAGCTTGCGGTTGAGGGTCATGCTCGTTCTCCTGGTGGTGGCTGCGTCAGTCGGGCTGGTAGCCGCTCAGGTACAGCTCGGTGAACTGGGAAGCATCCGGAAAGTCGGAGCTCAGCAGGCGGATGGCGAAGGGCCGGACCGAATAGCCCGCCGGTGCCTTGGTGCGCACCAGCAGCCAGGGCGAATGCGCGCTGCTGAGGCCCTGCGGCTCGGCCGCGTTGGCATCGATGCGGAAGTCCACCCAGCCGTTGTTGCGCAGCGGCCGGCGCGGGCCGGTGTCGTCGATGGGTTCGTTGTGGGCATCGGCCGCGGCATCCACCGCGGCCACGCCGGCGGCATCTTCGTCGTCGTCGTCCACCGGCGGCACTTCGTTCAGGCCCTGCAGCGTGCGGCCGGCTTTTTTCAGCGCCTTGAGCGCGCTGCCGGGGTAGTAGGCGATGGCCACTGCCTTGTCTTCGCGCACCTGGCGGAACACGTCGTTGGCGTTGAAGGACAGCCCCGTCAGGTCGTAGGCATTGGCATTGAGCTGCAGCTGCAGGCCGAAGATGAAGCTGGCGTCGCTGTTGCGCTTCCACACCCGGTCCAGCAGCTGGCCGATGACCACGTCGTTCTTCACCACCGCGCTGCTGCGCGAAGCCACCAGGGTGTAGCCCGCTTCGCCCGGCAGGCTGGCCACGCGGCAGCGTTGCTGCGCGGCCAGGTGGCGCGGGTTGCAGCGGGTCATCACGCGCTCGCCATCGGCGCTCAGCGTGACGAAGCCGGGCGAGGCGGCCCACGGGGTGCCGGCCGTGGCCGCCAGGGCCAGCGCCACGGCCAGCCGGGGCGGCAGCCTGGGTTTGCGAAGGTTCATGCGGGGTACTCCTGGAAGATGGGCGCTGCCGAGGCGCCCGGGGCAGGACCGTCAGCGGTCCGCGGCGGGGGTGCCCAGATCCCAGCTGAAGCCCACGAACACGCCGCGCGGCGCGCCGGGCGCCACCAGCGAGGTGTTCTGCCATTCGCTGGAGTTGTAGTTCCAGCCACTGGGCCCGTTGCTGCCGTTGGTGCCCGGCGTGAACGGGTTGACACCCAGCCGCCCGGCGGTGAAGTACTGGCGGTCGAACAGGTTGGTCACCTGCACGAAGGCGGTGAAGCCGCGGCTGACTTCCACGCTGGCGTCGAAGTTGAAGACCGCGTAGCCCGGCACCTTGCCCGAGTTGCGGAAGCTGCGGCCGGTGCGCACCGGCAGCTGGCTGAAGCCGCTGAAGTCGCAGCCGCCGGCCTGGCTGCAGTAGTAGCGGCCGATCTCCTGGTCGGTGCCGGCGCCCTGGTGCAGGTTGTTCTCGTTGCCGCGCATGTAGGCCATCGACCGGGCCACCATGCCCAGGCCCAGCTTCCAGCCCGGCGCCACCCGCCAGCCCAGATGCAGGTTCAGCGCATGGGCCGGGATGCCGGGCAGGCGTGCGCCGGGGTCGATGCGGATCATGCGGTAGGTGCCGTAGCCGCGGTTGAGCGCGGCATTGGGCGTGGGCAGCACGTCCTGGCCGATCACCTGCGTATCGCCCACGTAGGCCGAGTTCTGGTTGAAGTCGGCGGTGCTGTTGTGCGGGCTCAGCGTGTAGAAGCGCGACTGGAAGGTGGCGTCGGTGAACGAGTAGTTCACCCGCAGGTCCAGCGGGCCCATGCGGCCGTTGAGGCCCAGCTCCATGCCCTGGCGGCGCGTCTTGCCGATGGTGTCGAAGTAGCTGCGGCCATCGCCCACGCCCACGAAGTAGATGTCGTTGCGCAGGTCGGTGCGGAACACGCTGACGTTCCAGTCCCAGTCGGTGGTCAGCCGCTGGCGCAGCCCCAGCTCACCCGAGGTGGCGCGGATCTGCGGCAGGTAGGGGTCGGCCGACAAGGCGGTGGGCAGGCTGCAGCCGGGGCCGGTGAGGCTGCGCGGCGCGGTGCCCAGGCTGGGCGTGCCGGGCACCCGTTCCACCGGCGTGGGGTCGAAGGCGCAGCCCAGCTCCACCACCGAGGGGGCGCGGGCGCCCCGGCTCAGGTTGCCGAAGAGGTTGAGGTCTTGCACGGGCCGCCAGTTGATGCCCAGCGAGGGGTTGAACGAGCGGTAGGTGAAGCTTTCCTGCGTGCGGGTGCGGCGGAACACCTGGCCGTCGGTGTATTCCGGCGCGCGGAACTCGCGCAGCTCGTGCAGCGGCACCTGGCCGGCACTGCTGCGGGCCAGCAGCGTGTTGTCCACGTGGGTGTGGTTGTAGCGCGCGGCGGCGGTGAGCGTGAGCTGCGGCACCGGCGTGAAGGTGTCCTGGAAGAACAGGCTGCGGGTGGTGGAGGTGCCGTCGAAGTTGTTGCCCGGCACGTCGAACTCGGCGGCGTAGTAGTCGGGGTCGATCTGGTCGGGCGCCGCGAACACCCGGTGCGCCGCATCGATCAGCCCCAGCCGCTGGAACATGTCGTAGCGGGTGTGGCTGCGGTCCAGCGAGGCGCCCAGCATCATCGCGTTGCGCTCCTGGTTCCAGTTGAACTGCAGCGACAGGCCGTTGCTGCGCTGTTCCAGGTCGGTGCGCGTGAGCAGGCCGATCGGCGTGCCCTCCACCACGCCGGGGCCGGTGAAGCCGCCGCCGCGGGTGGCGCCGTTGCGGGCCACGCCGTCGGGGCTGATGTCGCGGTCGCCGAAGTCGTCGAAGCCGGCGTAGATGTCGCCATTGAGCCCGCGCCGGCGGCTGTCGCGGTGGTAGGCCATCGCGGTGAGGTTGGCGCGCTCGCTGAGGTCGAACTGGCCACCCACCGAAAACTGCAGCACCCGGTTGCGCGCCTCGTCGGGCGAGGTGAAGACGGACTCGGCCCGTTGTCTATACAAGTCGATGGGGATGAGGCCGTTGCCCACCAGCCGGTTGTCGGCATACAGCATGCTGGCGTAGGCCGATGCGGCTTCGCCGCGCCAGTCGCCACGGCCGAAGAGCTGGTTCACGCGCGAGGGTGAATCGTCGCGCCAGCCGTCTTCCTGGAAGCGGGTGAGCGCGAAGAAGCCGCCCAGCGTGCCGTCGTTGGCGCCGCCCGACAGCTGCAGCTGCCGCCGGCCCCAGGCGCCGGCCGTCAGCTGCCCCTGCAGCCCCGGCGCGCTGAAGCCCGTCTTGCTGCGCACCGAGATGGCGCCGCCCAGCGTGTTGAGGCCGAACAGCGGGTTGGAGCCCGGAAACAGGTCGAAGCGCTCGATCGCGTTGGTGGGGATCAGGTCCCAGTTGACGACGTCGCCGAAGGGCTCGTTGACGCGGATGCCGTCGAAGAACACCGACAGGCCCTGCGGCGTGCCCACCTGCGGGCTGGCGGTGAAGCCGCGGTAGTTGACGTCCAGCTGGAAGGGGTTGCCCTGGTAGTCGTTGACGCTGACGCCCTGCAGCTCCTGGTTCATGTAGTCGCCCAGGTTCAGCGCCCGTGAGGCGCGGATCTGCTGGCCGGTGGCCGTCTGCACGTTGGCCGGTATCTGGTCGCGGGTGACCATCAGCCCCGGCATCGGCCCCACGTCGATGGGCCGCCGGCCCGTCACCGTCACGCGGGGCAGCGGCGCGCTGGAGGCGGCGGCCTCGGGCGGCGCCGGCGGCGCGGTGGCCGCCGCGCCCGATTGGGCCTGCCCGGCCGTGGCCCAGGCCAGGCCGATGCCCACTGCCAACACTTTGCGCATGGCCGGTGCACCACTTGTCGTGCGCTCGCACGTCACCCGGGCCTGATCGCTTGCCAACGGACGCCTCCTGCTGGGCGACCGCTGACGGCCGCCTCTGTGTGTGAGGCCGACCTTACTCAGCCCGTGGCTGCACACACCACGGAGAAGCTCCCGGCGTGCACTGGTGAAAACCCGTCGGGCACCCGCGCGCGGGCTCGTCTGCGCGAAGTTACATAGACAACTGCAAGAGGATCCTTATTATCAGGAAGTACTTCACGAACGGCGTACACGCAGCACATAATCGGTGCGCCATGAATGCCTTGCGCCACGCCCCCTGGACCTGCCGGCTGTTGCTGGCTGCGTTCGTCGTGGTCGTGTTCAACATGGCCTTGATGCCGCTGCTGCATCCGCAAGCCATGAACCTGGTGTGCAGCGCCTCCGGCGTCGTCAAGCTCGTGCTGGCCGATGGTCAGGACGACGCATCGCTTGCGAAGGGCCATGGCACTGAGTGCCCGCTGTGCACCCTGGGCAGCGCACCACCGCCGGCTGCAGTGGTGCCCCAGGTGCTGCCGCTGTCGCCGCTGGCCTATGTGATGCAGGCCATTCCGGCCGCACGCCTGGCAGCGGCCACCGCCGCGCCGCTGCCGCCTCGCGGTCCGCCCGCGCGCGCCTGAGCAGCCTTCTTCGCTGCCCCTGAGACCGGTCCGCCGGTCTGGTCCACCCTCTGCATCTGTCCGTTCACTGCTGAGCAGTCGAGCGTGCCGCTGCCTGTGCGTGGTCCACCGACGCCATCCCCGATGCCATCCCCGACGCTGAAGGCCTGAAGCCCAGCGCGGCCGGCTCGCGTCGCCCCGGTCTCCCCACCCCCGTCATCGCCCCCTGTTTCGCGCTGCCTGCCGCTGAGGCCGGGCAGCGGGCGGGTGTGCGCCTGCGCCTCCTCACTTTTTTCATCGCCGATCGACATGACTTCCGCTCGTCTGTTCGTTCTCGCCGCTGCTGCGGCCGCTTCCGTGCCCGCCGCTGCCCACATTGGTTATGGCGGCCGCGACTTCGGCAGCTTGCAAGCCGACAGCTTCGCCACCATCAGCAACCAGGCCGTGAGTGGCAACTACGGCTGGGCCGACGCCACCGACGCCGACTTCGGCGACAGCCACCGCTCGCGCGCCTTCCGCTTCCACCTCGACAGCACCTTGA
>CAKZXL010000394.1 GCA_937883885.1 uncultured Aquincola sp.
GGAGCTGCCGCACGAGGCCTGGCATGTGCTGCGCGACAAGCTGCAGCTCCAACCCGGCAGCGCGGCCCACCTGCGGCCGCGGCGGGTGACGCGCTTCGACGACCACAACGCGCCGATCGACCCCGCCGCAGCCATCTGACGATCAGGCCTGCTTGCGGCGGCGGGCGATGCCGGCCACCAGGCCCAGACCGCCCAGCATCAGCGCGTAGGTGCCAGGCTCGGGCACGGCGGCGGTCAGCGGCGTCTGTGTCAGGCCCACGGTGCCGGCGCTGCTGAAGGTCAGGCCCACCACGAAGGCGGTCGGGTCGTCCGGGTTCAGCGCCGCGTCGGTCTCGATACCGCGCAGGCTGAAGCGGGTGGTGCCCGAGGCGAAGGTGTACTCCTGGCCTGCATGCAGGTCGGTGCCGCTGTCCACGAACTGGGTGCCGTTCCACAGCCACAGGTCGTAGCTGCCATCGCCGATGGCGTCGCGGATGGTCAGCGTGGCGAAGGTGGGCGAGCCCGCGTCCAGCACGTAGTCGTAGCCGGTGGCCACCACCGGGTCGATCCACACCCGCTGGTTCAGCTGCACGTTGAAGTTGAAGCGGAAGCTGCCGTCCACCACCACGGGCATCAGCGGGTTGGAGGGCGACAGGCCGGGCGTGTCGCCATTGCGCACCGCGAAGGTCCACAGCCCGGGGGTGTCGGTCGACACGTTGCTCTGGTTCACCAGGTTCAGCACGCCCTCGCTGCGCGAGCCCGGCAGGGTGTAGTAGTTGCGGCCGGTGCCGTCGTCATAGCCAGCCTGCGCAGCGATGTTCTCCGACACTGCACCCGTGGTCCACTGCAGCTGCTGGTAGCGGAAGTCGAAGTCGAAGTTGCCGGCACCGGTGTCGGCCCGGTTGCGCAGCACCAGCTGGAAGTTGTTCAGCTTGTCGGTGCGGCTGCTGTAGTAGCCCACGTTGTGCCAGGTCACCACCACCGTGTCGGCGTTGGGCGAGGCCACGTACACCGCATTGCCGCCCAGCGTGGCTGCGCCACCGCGGGTGTCCACGTCGGCCCACCAGGGCGCGATCATCGGCTGGTTGCTGACCGGGAACGGGTTGGGCGTGTAGGTGCTGATCGGGCTGTTGAAGCTGATGTTGCCGTTGTTGTTCACGTAGAAGTTGTTGAACACGTTGCCGAAGAAGTTCAGCGAGAACGGCAGGTTCAACAGGCTGCTGGACAGGTCGTCGTTGGACCGCATGGCCAGCTCGCCGAAGCCGGCGACGCCGCCGAAACCATCGAGCAGGGAAGCGGCGTGGGCCGAAGGCACGGCCAGGGTGGACAGCAGCGCAGCGGCGGCCAGGCACGACAGGCGGTGCCGGATGCAGGTGTGGGACAAGGGGTACTCCTCTGGCTTGTATAGACATCTAAGGTGCCTGCTCCCGCAGGCCCCTTGAAATGTCTCCGCATCCCGCTTTGGAGTGCTCCCCTCCGTTGGGGGAGCGGCCGCCCTGAGCGCCCCGAGACCCGGGGGTTGCGGCGAGAGCAAGCCCTTGTCTAGTCGAGCGAAACCTCGGTACGCACCGTGCCGGCCCGGTCGGCGCGGGCAGTGAGCGCCAAACGCGTACCCACCGGGGCACGCACCACCCACTCGGCCACGGCGCGGTCGGCCGTCAGCTCGCGGTTGGGCAAAAAGGCCTGTTGCGAGACCTTGGGTGCATGGCCTTCCAGCTGCGGTCCCTCGAAGCGTTCCTTGCCGCTGACCAGCGACACCTCGGCCGCGTCGGGCAGGTGGATCTCGAACACCACGCCGCGCACCGTCTTGCGTTGCAGCGCCCGGCGGCTGACGTAGCTGGGCAGCCAGCCGGCGTTGGTGACGGCAAAGCGCACGCGCCAGGTGTCGGGGCCGAGCGCCCGCACCTCGGTGCGCAGCATCTCCAGCTTGGGCAGGCTCAGCGCCAGCTGGGTCATCCAGGCCGGGAAGCGCGCTACCTCCCGCTCACGCAGGTGCGGCGGCGGGTTGCGCCAGAAGTTCATGCGGTCCCAGCCGCCGATCTCCACCGCGCCCAGCTGCGGATGCTGGAAGGGCTTCCAGTCCACATGGGCCAGGCCGCCACACTGCTCGTCGCTCCACTTCAGCAGCTTGAGGTCGTCCTCGGCCGGGTGCTCGCGGTACCAGTCGATCCACTTGTAGCCGGTGATGCCAGCCTCGCGGTTGGGCGCCCACAGCTCCACCGTCCAGAACAGCGCGCCCAGGTGCTCGTACAGCCAATCCTGGGTGCCGCTGATGTGTTCCTTGGGGTGGTACTTGAACTCGTGGTGGATGCTGACGCAGGGGTAGCCGGTGAGCTTCTCGCCGATGCCCGAGAGCTTGCGGTACAGCCACAGGTCCTCGGGGATCATGTCGTCGTCGCTGCCACTGCCCAGCGGCCGCAGGATGACGCCGCTGTGCGTGTGGTAGCTGATGCCGCCGCCGATGTTGGGGTGCGCCACGATGAAGTCCACCATCGCCCGCACCTCGGGCTCGCTGGTGGGGTAAGGGCCGGCGCCGGCCTGCTCGAACTCCTGCCGCCAGCCGCTGGGAAAGTTGCGGTTGAGGTCCAGGCCTTCGGGGTCGCGGTTCAGGCTGGCCTGCAGGCCGTCGTAGTTCTTCAGCGTGCCTTCGGGCAACAGGCGGAAGTACTCACCGCCGAACTCGCCGGGCTCGCGCGCGATCAGCAGCCGCGGCTCGTCGGGGTGGCGCTTCCACGGGCCGTTGGGGTCGGCGATGCGCATGCTGAGGATGCGGCCGTCGCCATCCACGTCTTCCAGCGTCAGGCCTTCCACCGGTTCTTCGTCGTACGGGTAGCGCCGTACCGAGGAGCGGATGTGCCGCGGCCGGTCGGCCAGCGCCAGCTCGGCGCCGTCGGGGTTGAGCCGCGGGCACAGGTAGATGCAGCGCGTGTCCAGCAGCTGCGTCACCTCACGGTCTTCGCCGTAGCGGCTGAGCAGCTGGTGCAGGTAGTACAGGCACGCGGTGCTGGCCGTCAGCTCGGCGGCGTGGATGTTGCCGTCGACCCAGAAGGCGGGCTTGTCGGTGTCGTCGCCGGTGGCGGTGTGGGTGACGGCCAGCAGCCAGATGTCGCGGCCCTCGAAGCTGCGGCCGATGCTGCGCAGCTGCACCAGGTGCGGCCTTGCGGCGGCGTAGGCCTGCAGCAGCGTGGTGAGCGCGTCGTGGCGCAGGAACTGGTCGAAAGCCGGGGTGGGCAGCGGCGGCAGGCCGGGAGAGGTGTCGGTCATGGCGTTCAGGCGGTGGGGCGGCGCGCGGGGGTGGGGTGCCAGGGGCGCGGGCCGCCATGATCAAGGAGGTGGCTCAGGCGGTCTTCACCCCGCGGTGGGAGGTTCGGTGACGGCGCGCGGCCGGTGCGGCCCGCAGCGCCGCCACGCGGCGCCAGCCGGGCCATTGCAGCAGCACGGTCAGGCCGAACAGCAAGCCGCAGGCCGCGGCATAACGCTCGATCAGCGCGGCGCCGCCGGCGTAGTGCTCACGGTCGGCCGACAGCAGGAACTGCGCGGCCGAGAAGGCCTTGCCGTACTTCAGCAGCATCGGCTCGCTGCCCTGCCACAGCGCCAGCGTGGCCAGGGGCCAGGCCACCAGCGCCAGCAGCAGCAGCGGCAGCCGCCGGCGGGCGCCGGCCACCAGCGCGGCCAGGCAGCTGCCGGTGGCAAACAGGCCGGCCACGCCGATGAACAGCAGGGCGCTGGCCAGCGGGCCGCCGCCCTCGCGCATCAGCTCGGTCAGGTTGTCGGTGGCGGCCCAGGTCACCACCACCCCATGCAGCGGCACGGCGGCGGCCAGCGTCAGCAGCAGCCAGCGGGTGAACAGACCGTGCGACTCAGCCGTGGCCACCCAGCGCACCAGCCACACCGCGCCCAGGGCGGCCAGCGTGTCGGCGGCATGCAGCGCGGCATAACGGCCCCACTCTTCCAGCTCACCCGGCCAGGCCAGCACCGGCGAGCCGACCACGTCCCACAGGCTTTCGTCGGGCACCACGACGATGAAGAGCAGCCCGGTGAGCACGCCACTGGCCACTACCGCGGCGGCCAGCCAGGCGCTGCGCCGCCGGGCCGCGACCAGCCGCTCATGCAGCCACAACGGCGCGGCCAGCAGCAGCGCCAGCGCCACCGACAGGCCCAGGGCCGTCATCAGGCCATCGACGCCGCCGGGCAGCAGTTCCACCACGTTGTAGGGCACGCCGGGCAGCCGCGCGGCGCGCCACAAGAGAACGGCCAACGCCAGCGTGAGCGCGGCGTCCAGCCACAGGGCGGCGGCAGGACGGGCGTGGGCGTGGGCGCGGGCGGCGGTCGGGGCGGGCGGGGCTGCTGCTGCATGGCGCGTCAGCCCGCTCGGCGCCGCAACGCCAGTCACCTGCCCGGCCGTCCCGCGTGCCCCGGCGCTGTGCCCGGCGCCTGCGGCAGCGCCGCTGCGCGAGGCGGCCACCGCCGCCCACAACCGCCCGCCGATGAACAGGCCCACCCACGCGCCCGAAGCCTCCAGCAATGCATCGGTGAAGTCGGCCACCTTGCCCGGCAACGCCAGCTGGCCGCCTTCCACCACCAGCGCCAGCAGCAGCGCCAGCACGGCGCCGATGCGGTGCCAGTGGCGGCGCTGCGCTGCATCGCCCGCGCTGCGCTGCGCGGCCATGCCCGCCCACAGCAGCCCGCCGGGCAGGAACACCAGCGACTTGCGCAGCAGCTCGTTCAACGCATGGAACTCGGTGCCGGCGTAGTAGGTGACGAAGGGCACACGCAGCGCGTCGCTCCAGCGTGCGGCCAGGCTGCTGCCGCCCCAGCCGAAGTTGAAGGGGTACCAGAAGATGGCCAGCGCAGCCACCGCCCACAGCAGCAGCCAGGGGCGCCAGGCGATGCGCCGCAGGCCGGGGCCCGTGTTCAACCACGTGGCCACCAGCGCCCCCAGGCCGCAGCCCAGGCCGCCGGTGATCACGTCGGTGGTGCTGGTCACGCGCGAATAGACGAACAGCTGCAGCACCTCCAGCACCGCCGCCAGCAGCACGCCGCGCAGCACCACCTGGCCGGTGGCCTGCCCCGCCAGGCGCCAGAGCAGGCCCACCGGCACCCACAGCAGCAGGTCCACCGCCATGTCGTACAGCACCTGCACCGGCTCTTGCGCCAGGTCGGTGAAGGGGATGATGTCGATGCGCCCTTCCTGCCACTTGTGGTACAGCTCCGCCGGGCTGATGGTCAGGTCCAGGGGCATCACCGCGAACAGCACCAGCAGCAGCAGGTAGGCCTGCAGGATGCGGCCGGCCAGCGGCCGCGCGCCTTCGGTCTGCCACCAGCCCAGCGCCCAGCCGCGCAGCCGCGGGGCCACCAGCGCATGGGCCAGCAGGCCCACCACGGCGCCAGCCGATTCGGCCGCGATGTCGTTGAGCGAGACGGTGCGCGCGGGGAAAAACACCTGCGTGAACTCGATGCCCACCGCCAGCCCGAAGCAGCCCAGCGCGATCAGCCCGCTGCTCAGCCGGGCCAGCGGCCCGCGGCGCGCACCCAGCCACCACTCGCGCAGCAAAAAGGCCAGCGGCACGAACAGCAGCAGGTTCGCCACCAGGTCGGCGCGCGAGGCGATGCCCAGCTGCAGCATCGGCGTGTTGGCAAAGCGGCGCAGCGCTTCGTCCAGCGGCAGCGGCACCAGCCGCAGCGGCACCAGGCTGCCGTAGATGACGAAGGCCAGGTAGCCCAGCAGCAGCACGCCCACCAGCCGCCGCAACGAGGCCGCTGACGCCTGCGCGCCTGCCGAAGCCGGTGTTGCCAGGACCACCGGCGACATCAACCGATGGCGCAGGGTTCGCCGCCCACGAACACCCGCAGCTCACCGGGTGCAAAGGCGGTCCAGGGCTCGTCGCGCGTGAGCGGCTGGGTGGCGATCAGCGTCACCCGGTCGTCGGGACCGGTGAGCGGCGCAAAGTCCACGCTCAGGTCTTCATCGGCCAGGTGGGCGGCGCCGAAGGGCGGGCGCCGCTGCAGCCAGTGCAGGTGGGTGCTGCAGTGCGCCCACAAGGCCTGGCCGTTGCTGAGCAGGCAGTTGAAGGTGCCATGCCGCGCCAGTACCGGCAGCAGCTCGCGCAGCGTGGTGGTGAGCTCCTGCACCGTGGGCACGCTGGCATGGGCCTTGGCCAGCTCCTGCATCAGCCAGCAGAAGGCGCGTTCGCTGTCCGTGTCGCCCACCGGCTTGAAGGCCGCATGCAGCCGCGGCTCGAAGCCCTTCAAGTCGCCGTTGTGGGCGAACACCCAGTAGCGGCCCCACAGCTCGCGCATGAAGGGGTGGGTGTTCTCCAGCGCCACCCGGCCCTGCGTGGCCTTGCGGATGTGGGCGATGACGTTGCGGCTCTTGATCGAGTAGTGCTTGACCAGCTCGGCCACCGGCGACTGGCGGGCGCTGTGGTGATCGACGAACAGCCGCACGCCGCGGTCTTCGAAGAACGCGATGCCGAAGCCGTCCTTGTGTTCGTCGGCGCGGGTGGCAAGACCGGTGAAGCTGAACATCACGTCGGTCGGGGAATGGGCATTCATGCCCAGCAGTTGGCACATGGCCTTGTAAGCATAGCCTGACGACAGCTTGCGGTCGCCTCCCGTGGCGGCGGCCCGTCTGCTCAGACCATGATGCCGGCGGAGAGAAAACACCATGCCCAACATCCTCAACGACCTGTCCACCGGCTGGCGTCTGCCCCATGACGCCAACCCGCCCGAAGCCGCCATCACCAGCAGCTACCGCTGCCGTTGCGGCCGTGCGGTGTTCTTCCGCAACAGCCAGTGCGTGGCTTGCGGCACCGCGCTGGGCTACGACCCGGTGCGGTCGCTGCTGCTGCCGCTGCTGCCTGTCGAGCAGACCGAAGCGCCACCGCCTGCCGAAGGCGCCGCGCCGCTGCTGCCGCTGTGGCAGCCGGCCGAAGGCTTCGGAGACGCCAACAGCCGCTACAAGCGCTGCACCAACTTCGACACCGTGGCCGGCTGCAACTGGCTGCTGTCGGCCGACGAGCCCGCCACGCTGTGCATCGCCTGCCGGCTCAACCGCACCATCCCCGACCTGTCGGACCCGGAGAACCAGGTGTTGTGGCGGCGCATCGAGGTGGCCAAGCGCCGCCTGGTGGCGCAATTGCTGCGCCTGGGCCTGCCGGTGAAGTCACGCGTGAGCGAAGACCCGCAGGGCATGATGTTCGACCTGCTGCGCGCCAATGCCGGATCCACCCCGGTGATGACCGGCCACGACGAAGGCCTGATCACGCTGAACGTTGAAGAAGCCGACGACGCCCGCCGCGAGCAGGTGCGCAAGTCGATGCACGAGCCCTACCGCACGATGCTGGGCCACTTCCGGCACGAGGTGGGCCACTACTACTGGGACCGCCTGGTGCGCGACACCGAATGGCTGGAGCCTTTCCGCGTGCGCTTCGGCGACGAGCGGGCCGACTACCAGGAAGCCCTGAACCGGCACTACCAGAACGGCCCCGCGCCCGACTGGCCGCAGCGCTGCGTGAGTGCCTACGCCAGCATGCACCCGTGGGAAGACTGGGCCGAAACCTGGGCCCACTACCTGCACATGGTGGACACCATGCTCACCGCGCGCGGACTGGGCATCAACGGCGAGAACATCGAGCTGGAGATCGAGCCCTTCGGCACCGCCGACCTGGACATTGCCGATGCGCCGGATGCCGACCGCTTCCTGCAGTTCATCAACATCTGGGTGGAACTGAGCGCGGCGATGAACGAGCTGTCGCGCGCCATGGGCCAGCAGGACCAGTACCCGTTCGTGCTGTCTCGCCCGGCCATTGCCAAGCTGCACTTCGTGCACCGGCTGGTGACGGCCACCCGCGAGGCCACCAATGCCACGCCGGAGCCGACGCCGGTGACGGTGGACCCGATCGCGGCCAGCGTGGCGCCGCTGGAAACGCCGCCGCCGGCCGTTGAGGCTTCGCCCGAGCAGTCGATGCAGGCCGAAGGCGAAGGCGCGCTCAGCGGATCGGCAGGAACAGCTTCGTCAACCCCCGCAGGCTGACCAGGTGGCCGGGGTTGCTGGTCTCGTCCAGCACCCCGCTCATGCGGCGCACGATGGCTGGGCTGCGCTTGGCGCGCCAGATGAGCAGGTCGGCCAGCCAGGGGTGTTCGTTCACCCGATTGGCCTTCTCGTAGAGGTCGAAGCGGGGCTTGAGCGCCAGGATGCGGGCCTCATAGTCGGCCCGCACCTGTGCGTCCTGCAGCTGCCGGCGGCGACCGGCCACCAGGGCCTCGGCAGCCAGCAGGCCGGTTTCCATCGCCTTGCCGATGCCTTCACCGGTGAACGCATAGGTGCTGCCCGCCGCCTCGCCGGTGATCAGCAGGCCCGGCTCTGAGAACTTGGCACCTTCGAGTGAGCAGCGCAGCGGCGCGCCCTTCAGGTCGCCCTGCAGCGTGCCGCCTTCCATCAACGCCTTGGCCGGGGCATAACACTCGGTGAAGGCTGCGAACACCTCGCGCAGGTTCACGTCCTGCATGGTGCGGCGGCCGTCCTTCATCTTGCTGTGGCTGTGGGCCAGGCCCACGCCGATGTTGAACACGCCGTCGCGGCACGGGAAGATCCAGCCGTACCCCGGCCGCAGCTTCTGGTGCCACACCACCTCCATCGCGGTGATGCGGCCGACCATGGCGTCGTTCTTCACATAGCCACGCAGCGCCACGCCGCTGGGCTGCTGACGTTCGCACACCTCGGAGGCCAGCAAGGCCTTGGGCACCGCGCCGGTGGCCAGCACCAGCCAGGTGGCGCGCACGTCCACCACCGCATCGCCCTGCTTCAGCCGCGCACCCACCACCTGGCCGCCTTCGCGCAGCGGCGCCTCGAAGCGCACGGGCGTGAAGAGGCGCGCCCCGGCGCGCACCGCGGCCCGGCACAGGATGTCGTCCAGCTCACGCCGCGGCATCACCGACAGCGAGCCCGGCACGTCGATGCGCCCGCCGCGCGGGCCGATGCAGGCCACATGCGACACCCGCTGGGCGGCGGCCTGCACCTCGGCATACACGCCCAGGCGCTGAAGCGCGGCGTGGGCATCGGGAATCAGCCCGTCGCCGCACACCTTGTCGCGCGGAAAGTTGTGCTGGTCCACCAGCACCACGTCAAAGCCCTCCCGGGCCAGCCACTGCGCGCAGGCACTGCCCGAAGGTCCCGCGCCCACCACCAGCACGTCGCAAGAAGAAGGAAGCAACGTAGGGGCGGCTGTCATGGCGGTGCGTCGGCGTGAAAAACGTGGCGCGGATTGTAGGGACCGCGCTGGTGCCCAATGCGGCCGGTGAGCCGGTGGCCCTGGTCGGCCCTCAACCTACAGACGCGAAAACCGCCGCCCCGGGTTAGCGCGTTTGCTAACATCGCGCATGGCGCATGGCCTTTGAGATCTCCTACTTCCACGCGCGCGTGCTCGAGGAGATCGAATCATGGCCAGTCGATGTACTTGCCGACTACGCTCGTTTGGTTGAGCTTCTTGCTCAGCATGGACCCAGCCTGCGCTTGCCGCACTCCCGCGCGTTTGGCGATGGTCTGTTTGAGCTGCGCCCGCGCGGGCGAGCAGGGATCGCCAGA
>CAKZXL010000395.1 GCA_937883885.1 uncultured Aquincola sp.
AGCGCCAGCCGCATGCCGGCCATGCTGGCCCAGGCCTACCCCGAAGCCGCGCGTTCGCAGGCCGAGCGCAGCTTCAAGCAGCTTCTGGCTGGCTACCATCAGATCGAGCAGCGCTTCGGCGTGCCGCGTTACGACGTCGCCGGCGCCGTAGCCGCGCTCCTGGTGGGCAGCTGGATGGCGTACCACCAGAGCGATTTCCCGGATGAGCACTTTGCACCGCTTGTGCAGCAGATGCGCGGCATCATCAGCCGCAACCCCGACTTCGCCGCCGCCGATGCGCAGCAGAAGCAGGAGATGTACGAGCAACTGGCCATCCTGGGCATGATGACGGCCACCACGCAGCTGGCGCTGAAGCAGAACCCCGACGCGCCCAATGCAGAGCGTGCGCAGGCCAATCTCAGCAAGGCCGGCAAGGGCTACCTGGAGGAGTTCCTGAAGACCGATGCTTCGCGGGTGCAGTTCACGGCGCGGGGGTTGGAGTTGCGCTGATCAATGGGCGGCTGGCAGGCGTACCACCACCGCCAGCCCCCGCCCACCCGGCCCGTCCTGCAGGCTCACCGTGGCGCCGATGCGGGTCGCGAACTCGCGCACGATGGGCAGGCCCAGGCCGCTGCCGGCGGAGTCGGCGTCGCGCAGGCGGTAAAAGCGCTGGAACACCCGCTCGCGCTCCTCGGGCGGAATGCCCGGGCCGTTGTCTTCCACCCGCAGCAGCACCTCGCCCGCGGCCACTTCCACCCGTGCGGTGACGATGCCGCCCGGCGGCGTGTAGCGCAGCGCGTTGTCCACCAGGTTGGTGGCGATCTCGCGCAGCGCCAGCGGCGGCGCGGCCACCCAGGCCGGGCCCGGCGGCTCCTGCTCGAAGCCGAGGTCGATCTGCCGCGCCCCGGCCTGGCCGGCCAGCTGTTCCAGCACCTGCTGCAGCACCGGCACCAGGTCGGTGGCGGCCGTGGCTGCATCAACCTCCCCGGCTTCGGCCTGCGCCTCGGCGGCGCTCAGCATCAGCATCTGGTTCACCAGCCGGCCTGAATGGGCCACCGTGCCGCGGATGGCCTCCAGCGATTCCTGGCGCTGCGCGCCATCGGCCCGCAGCGCATAGTTGACCTGCGTGGTGAGCACGGTCAGCGGCGTGCGCAGCTGGTGGGCCGCGTTCTGGAGGAAGCTGCGCTGCGCACCGGCGTACTGGTCCAGCCGCCGCGCATAGTCGTTGATGGCGGCCACCAGCGGCTGCAGTTCATGGGGCATCGCCGGCACCGCCAACGGCTGCAGCGAGCCTGCCTCACGCGACAGCACCGCGTCGCGCAGCGCCAGCAGCGGCCGCAGCACACGCCGCAGGCCCAGCAGCACCAGCGCCGCCACCAGCGCCAGCAGCAGCGCCTGCTGGCCCATGCTGCGCGCCCACAGGCTGCGCACCTGCGCGGCATGGCCGTTCATGGTCTGGGCGATGGCCACCGTCACCGGCTCCACCCCACGCTCGCCGGGCACCGGCTGCAGATATGCCACCGCGCGCACCGGCTGGCCGCGCACCGCGGCGCTGAAGAAGTGCGGCAGCTCGGGCTGCAGCGGCACGGCGGGCGGCACCAGCTCGGCATAGCCGGTGACGATGTGGCCGGCCGCGGTGCTCACGCGGTAGTACACGCGGTCGGCCTCGCCGGCCTCGAACAGCTCCAGCGCGGCCGGTGGTACCTGGCTGGGCAAGGCGCCGTCCTGCCAGTGCAGCTGCTCGGCCACGATGCGGGCGGCGCCCAGCAGCAGCCGGTCCTGCATCAGGCCGGCGGTGGCTTGGGCGTCGCGCCAGCTGATCCAGCCGTCCACCGCCACCGCGCCCAGCAGCGGCAGCATCACCCCGGCCAGCAGCCGCCTGCGCAGGCTTCTAGCCACGCTGCACGCGCCGCAGCACGTAGCCCAGGCCGCGCAGCGTGACGATGGCCGCATCGCTGCCTTCGAGCTTCTTGCGCAGCCGGTGCACGTAGATCTCGATGGCATCGACCGACAAGGTCTCGTCCAGCGAGAACAGGCTTTGCGCCAGCGCGTTCTTGGACACCGTGGTGCCCAGCTTCAGCGCCAGCAGCTCCAGCACCGCCCGCTCGCGCGGGGTCAATGCCAGCGGCTGGCCGCGCAGCGTGAACTCATGGCTGTTGCTGTCGTACACCAGCTCGCCGCATTCCACCAGCGGCTGCGCCACCTGCGACGAGCGGCGCAGCAGCACGCGGATGCGGGCTTCCAGTTCTTCCACCTCGAAGGGCTTGGCCACGTAGTCGTCGGCGCCGTGGTCCAGCTCGCTCACGCGGCTTTGCGTGGTGTTGTTGGCCGTCAGCACCAGCACCGGCGTGCTGTTGTGGCGGCCACGCAGCCGACGCAGCACTTCCTGGCCGTCCATCTTGGGCAGCGTCAGGTCCAGGATCACCAGGTCGAAGCGCTCGGAGCGCAGCAGGAAGTCGGCATCGGCGCCGTTGCCCACCCAGTCCACCGTGTAGTGCTGGCGGCGCAGCGTGCGGCCCAGCCACTCGGCCAGCTCCTGGTTGTCTTCCACCAGCAGGATGCGCATGGCCAACCTGCCTTCAGCGCGCCGAACGCACGAAGGCGTCGGTGGTGGTGCGGTCGAGGTCGATCACCCGGCCCTGCAGGCTGCGCTGGGTGGCCTGCATCACCCGCAGCACGGTTTCGGGGCCGCCGGTGGGCATCCGGCCGTCGGGCGTGAACATGGCCTTGCCGGCCTGCAGCGCGGCCACATAGCTGGCCCGGTCGGTCTGCAGCAGCTCGGCCGGCAGCTGGTCGGCGATCTGCTCGGCGCCGTGGCTGGCGATGTAGCGCAGCGCCTGCACCAGCGCATTGACCACGCGCTGCAGTTCGTCGGCATGGGCGGCCGCCCAGCGACTGGACACGTACAGGCAGGCGCCCGGGTACGGCCCGCCCAGCAGCTGGCGCGTGGCGGCGGGCGTGCGCAGGTCGGCCAGCAGGCGCGCCTGGCCGCTGCGCAGCAGGCGGGTGGCGGTGGGCTCGCTGGTGGTGCCGGCGTCGATGCGGCCCTGCCGCAGCGCGGTGGCAAAGCTCTCGCCCGAGCCCACGGCCACGAAATGCAGCGCCGCCGGGCCGATGCGCTGCTGCGCGGCCAGGTACTGTGTGAGCCATTGCGTGGAGGCGCCCAGGCCGGTGACGCCCAGCGTGCGCCCTTCCAGCGCCGCCAGGCTGGCCAGGCCTTCGGCCTGCGCCGCGCCCACCAGCAAGGCTTCCCCCGGCGCCTGGCCCAGCTGCACCACCGCCTGCACGAACTTGCCCTTGGCCTGCAGCGCGATGGTGTGGTCGTAAAAGCCCACCACGCCCTGCACCGCACCGGTCAGCAGCTGGTCTTCGGCATGCACGCCGGAGCTTTCGCTCAGCAGCTCCACCTGCAGGCCCTGGGCCGCGAAGTAGCCCAGGCGCTCGGCCAGCAGCGCGGGCAGGTAGATCTGCTTGTCGAGGCCGGCCACCATCAGCCGCAGCGGGGCGGCCATGCCGGCCGTGACCAGGCCGGCCAGCAGCGCCAGCCCGATGGCAAGGCGGCACAGCAGGCGGGGCCGGTTCATCGGAAATCCTTGTTCGCGGGTGCCGCAGCCGGTGCCGCGGCGGCCGCCGATGTTACGGGGGCGGCCCGGCGCGTCCGGCGGCCCAGGGTTTTCCCCGGGGTGCATCGAAAGCGGACCGAAAGCCGGCTGTAGGGAACATGCGGCACGCCATTGCCCGAAGACCGACAAGGAGACCCATGAAGACCACCGCCACCCTGGCCGCGCCCGTCGAGCGACC
>CAKZXL010000396.1 GCA_937883885.1 uncultured Aquincola sp.
CATCGAGGGCAATCACCGTGGCATCGTGCGGGTCGTGGTGATGGCGCTGGAAGGTGGCATGCGCATGGGCATGGGCCAGCGAAGCGTCGTCGGCCGACGCGAAGGCGGCATCGCCCGCCACCGACGGGTGCGGATGCGGGTGCGGATGGGCATGCGGGTGCGCAGTGCCGTGCAGGCCGTCATGTCCGGGCGGCAGCCAGCGCGCATGCAGTTCGGCCCGCCAGGCGCGCACCTGTCGCAGTGCCTCGCCGGCCTGGTGCAGCCAGCTGGGGCTGGCCGAGAGGCTGGTCGTGTGCCGGTGCGCCGGACCCAGCAACTGCACCAGCACCGAAGAGCAGCCGTATACCGCCAGGGCCAGCACCAGCAGCCAGACCACCGGCCCACGGGCACGGCGCATCCTGGCCTGGGCGGCAGTGGCGGAATGGGGCATCGTGGTCAGCGTCAAAGGCGGGCGACTAGGCGCGCGATGCTAACCATGCGGCATGTCGCCCGCATGACGGCGCTGCGGCGGTCGCCTGCGACCCGGGTGCACCGGTGGGCCCCAGGGCCGCCAGGGCCAGCACCAGCAACGCCGCGGCGGCCAGCCAGGACGCCAGCACCCGCAGGCCGATCTTCATCCAGGGGCGCACGGCCAGGTCGCTCAGCGCCACCACCAGCGCCAGCACCAGGAACACCGACAGCCAGGTGCCGCCCAGCGACATCCACAGCGCACGGTCGCGCAACCCGTCGGGCAACGAATCGGCGCCCAGCAGCGCCCCCAGCCAGGCGCCGACTCCGGCGCGCCAGGCCCAGGGCAGTTCACGCGCCAGCGCCACCGCCAGGGCCACCGCGGCGCCCACGGCCAGCAGCGGCAGCTCCAGGTTCTGCCAGCCGCCGATGGCAGCGGCCACCATGCCCAGCGGCACGGCCAGCAGCGTGGCGCTCAGGGCGCGGCCGCTCACTGGCCGTTGCTGGGCCAGCCACAGGCCGACGGCGATCAGCGCGATCAGGTGCGCGGGCACCAGCAGCGGATGCAGCATGCCGCCATAGAAGTCGCCCACGCCCTGGATGGGGCTGTGTGCGCGCGCGGCGCCGGCCCCCAGCGCCAGCGTGGCCGCCAGCGTTCTGGCCAGCGGCCTCACAGCAGGCCGAAGAGGAAAGCCACGCCCACCAGCGAGATCGCTGCGCCCATGCCCCGCACCGCGATGCGGCCGGCCGGTCGGGTGACCAGCAGCCCGAAGCCGATGCCCAGCGCATGCAGCAGGCCGGTGGCCAGCACGAAGCCGAGGCTGAAGACCAGCGGATTGGCCGCCCCCGGCAGCTCGGTGCCGTGGGCATGCCCGTGGAAGATGGCGAAGGCACCCACCAGCACCGCGGCCACCGGCAAGGGCGGCCGGGCGGCCAGGGCCACCATCGCGCCCAGCACGATGGCCGACAGCGCGATGCCGGTTTCCACCCCGGGCAACGGCACCCCGACGATGCCCAGCACCCCGCCGAAGGCCATGACCAGCGGGAACACCACCGGCAGCACCCAGATGGCCGGCGCCCCCAGGAAGGCGCCCCACAGCCCGACCGCCACCATGGCCACCACATGGTCCCAGCCCAGCAGCGGATGAAGAAAGCCGGCGAGGAAACCGCCCGCGGCATCGGCGGCATCGGCATGGGCGAAAGCCGGGCCACAGCCCAGGGCAAGCAGCAGCAGGACCGCCGGTACGAGGTGTTTGTTCATGGCAGGTGACAGCGAAGGCGGCGCACTCTAACCGCGCCGCGTGCCAGGCCCAAGTCATCAAATCGTCATCCGGGGGCTGCGGGCCGTGACGGCTGCTGTTCGCGGCGGCGCCCGTCGCAACGCACCCCCTAACTTGCAGCGGGCCCCCTCATCACCGGCACGCAGCGCCGCGTTACGCTGCTTCGGAGGGCGCTGCGCCCCGCCCCGTTCCGACGCAGGAAAGCACTCATGACAAGCCTGAAATGCGGCGTCGCCGTCGCTGCCTGGTCATTCGCCTCGTGGTCTGCGGCCAGCACCTTGTGCAGCATGGGGCAGATCGGCGACATCTTCGCCTACTGCCACGGCGCCAGGGCCGACGTCATGGGCAACTACCGGCTCGTGGACGCTATCCGGCCCACGCTCAGCACCATCAAGCGCTTCAGCGGCGAAGGGGGCGAGGCCGACATGTTGTACATGCCGTACAACAACGACGAGAGCTTCGCATTCCAGCTCTACGCCCTGGGGCTCGACGGCGGCTTCACCTATGCCGAATCCAATGCGGGCACCTACGGCAAAGCGGAAGCCACCCGCACCGGCGTGCTGCGCGGCATGGCGGTGGCGCTGGCGATGTCGCCGGACCGCACGAGACCCTACTGGATGATGTCGGAGGGGCGCTTCGCCAACACCTATGAAGCCAGCTGGGATGCATCGCTGGGCCTGAGCCGTGAACTGCCGACCAGTTTGACGGGCCACGGATCGGTGCAGGTCGGCCCGCCAGACCCGGACGGCTTCGTCGCGGCGCGAACCACGTTGGGGTACATGCTTTACGCCGCCGACGCCAACCGCCATTACCTGGGCAGCACGGGTGCGAGCCATTCCGCCAGCGGCACCGTTGCCGACACGCTGCACCTCACCTTGCGGCTCACCGCCGATTCGGTGGAGGACGGCATCGCTCACAGCCGCTTCGTCCTGCGGGGCACGTTCGGCCTCCTGGCGGCGTTCGGCGGCGCGGTGTTTGCGGACAACACCTTCCGCCTGGGCTTTCAGATACCCGAGACGATGCAGGTGCTGGACGCCGTGGACGGCAGCATCGTCCGCTCGGTGCCCGAGCCTTCTTCCTCGCTGCTGATGGCGCTGGGGCTGCTGCCGTGGGCAGCCTGGCAGCACCGGCGGCGACGCAGCCGGCAGCTGCGCTGACGAAGCTGCGCCCGCCACCGGGCGATGCAGGCGCACCTGCGCTTTCAGCCGCCGTGCGGCGGGTGCGCAAGCGCCAGCAGGTCCAGGGTTCCCTTGTCGGCCTGCCCACCATGGAAGCGAGCCAGCGCGGCGGCGAACAGCGGCTCGTCGGGCACCACGCGGTTGAACAGCGTCACGCAGGACCAGAACTTCAGGTCGTCCGGGCTGCCGAAGATGTCGTGCGCCGACCGCTCTGGCGGCGTGGCCAGCACCTGGGCCACGCAGCCCTGCAGGCGCGGGCCGAGGACCGGGTGCGCCCAGTAACGGCGCGCCTCGTTCGCCGATGCCAGGCCGTAGAACTGCGCGGTGCTGCTGCGGCCAAGCCCCCGCAGCTGCGGAAAGACGAACCACATCCAATGGCTGCGCTTCCTGCCCGCCTGCAGCTCGGCGCGGACGGCCTGCAGCACCGGACCCTGGGCCTCGACGAACCGCTCGAGGTCGTCAGCCGCCGCGCTCATCGCAGACGCCAGGGTGCACCTCGGTGCTGCACATCCGCCCTGCACCCAACGGCCTGCAAGCTTGTCTAGACATGTTCGGTCAGCGGCAACGCCTGAAGGTCAGGTCGGTGATCACCTCCTGGCCGTCCACCGACCGGGTTTGCTGGTGCACGATGTCCACCGCGCCGCGGGCCGCCAGCAGCTGCAGGTCACGCGCGCCGGCGTCGAACACCCAGGGGTTCTCCAGCGGCGTGCCCGCGCCCATGAGGCGCACGTCCTGGTGCAAGGGCGTCTCGGAAAGCAGACGATCGATGTAGGAACGCATACGGTTGACCTCCTGTGGAACTGCCGGACGGCACAGCCCTCTTGGGCGCGCCGCACTGCACTTTAGGCAAGGCGGCAGGAGATCGCCAGCGGATTCGTCATCGCTGCGTCACAAGGCTGACATGTTGTAAGGGCTGCACGGCGACGGCCCATGCCCTTTGTGGGCTTTGCCGGCTGGTGCCGAGACCTGCCCGAGGTCCACGCCTTTGGGTGCGACCCGGCCAGCGTGCTCGAACAGATGGCCGATTCGATGGCGCTCACCTGCCTGGCGCTCATCAGCGGGGGGCGGCTGCCGCCGGTGCCGACAGCCCTGGAGCCCGGCGAGTGCTGGTTGTCCGCGTCGGCCGCGGCCCTCACGCAGCCAGC
>CAKZXL010000397.1 GCA_937883885.1 uncultured Aquincola sp.
CTACAACACCGACTGCCAGCCGTTCAAGTGGACAGCCACCGCTGACTCGATCCTCCAAAAGCTGCATCGACTTTGCTCACGTATGAGTGGGACAGGACACTAGGCGAACGCGACTAGCGTCCGCTCGGTGAGGTAGCACAATGATGGAGAGCTTCTAATTGCCTTGGTCACCTCCTACCGACCACACCCGAATGACTGATGCGCTGAACGAAGGAAGTTGTGAGCCTGAGCTTGCGAGAATGATTTCCATCCTCCAGGCCGGAGACCGGGCGAGCTACGTGGCACTGATTCGGTCAGTGCCGTACGAGGAGCGGGATCAATTGCTATGGCCCGCCGTGGGCGCGCAACACAGTGCCACGGTCAACTTGGTGGATGAGCTGGTCTTGTGGCCGAGCGACAAGGCCAGCGAGGCCATGAACTACTTAGTCCCTGCAATCGGGCACGCACCGACCCTCTCACCAGTGGACGCTCGCAAGCTGCTGCATTTCGCACCATCCGTCGGCTTGAGCTTCCTGCATCGTCTCGCAGAGAGTTTGAGCCCCCACTTCGCGCGAGACTTCGAGCTTGGAGCGCTTCTTGGATCAGAGCTGCAGGTCGAAGCGCACTCCGAGGCGGAATACAGGGTCTGGGCGCAGGCACTCTGTTCCGCATCACCATTGCGCGCGCTGTCACTCGCGAGGTCAATGACCACTAGCGACCCAGGCCAGGCGCGCGTCTTTTCGGCGATCTTGCAATACCTTCCGGTCCGCTTGGACGAAGTCGTTGCTGAAATCGCTACCCACGCCGAGGCGCTGATAGAGCAGGCAGTGATTGCGGCCGCGGTCATCGGCGAGTTCGGCTGGTTCGGGATGTCTTCGCTAGCTCGGGTGTTGCCGGGTGCTGTCGTGCAGCTCACGGTAGGCGCAAGCGCTGGCGAGCGTGGCGCTGTCCTGGCAGGCTGCGGCGTCTTGCAACTACGCTGGGAGGAAGGCCCCCGTCAGGATCTCGTGGAACTGGCGGAGGTGGTGGCCCAGGCAAGCCTTGCACACGCCAGCTACAGCGCCCCCGTTGGACGCGCGCTCTCCAGCATGCTCCACAACGACCAGACGCGTCCGGTGGGCGAACGCTGTCTCGAAAGGATGGGGACTTGCCAGACGCTCAATCCGGTCGAAAGCATGGAGGAAGCGTTCGACGCGCTTTGCGACTTCCCGGAGTCATTCGGAAACGTGCTGACTGCTTGGCTGCTGGCGCCAGGCATCTCCTTCAACGCCCTGCGCAGCCTGCTATCGAAGTGCGGTTCCGGTAGGGCGCCGGTGGTCTTGCAGATAGCCATGTTCCGAGCGGCGCCAGCGCCGCGGAAGCTGGCGGCGGGCCGGCGGCTTATGTCCCTCTGCATCAACGGGGAAGTCCTGTGTCAGTTTATCGGCCTGCTGGCGGAGACCACTTCCCTTCAGCCGCACGGACTTCAGCTCGCCGAAGCACTGCTTAACCAGGCATTCATCGAGTATCCCAACGCCACCGTCGAGTTTCTCAAAGCGAACACGAGGCCCGACGCCAAGACGAAGCCGCATGCCTCCCTCTATCGAGTGGTACTGGCCAACGCACTTCGGTGGCAGCGGGTGCTAGCGCGCCTGCCGCGCCTGAAGGAACTTCGGCCCGACGATCAGAGAATGAGGGCGCTGCAATCGATGTACCGGCGCCGCAACGAAGAGATCATGCGGATCGCACGCGAGCGCTCGGTGTTCGCTTCGCTCGCCACCCAGGTAAATGTTGCCCAGGGCCGCAAGTTCGCGACCCACCATGGCAGAGGTGCTCCCCAGGTCACCGAGATGGTCCAAACGCGACACTCAATGGAGTTGCCGTCGTCCGAACTCGCAGATCCGACCGGCGGTGCGCTCACGCGCTTGGCAACGCTCTCGGCGGCCCAGTGACCACCGGCAGCCTTCGCCTCCTCCTGGAGGATTTCCTCGGCCTCATGAAGGAAGAGGGCGAACTGGACTCGTTCTTACCACTCCTCTTCTCGTCGATGGGCCATGAGATCGTCTTCAGAGCACAGAAGGGTCCCAGGCAGTACGGTGTGGACATCGTCTCGGTCGGGAAGGATCCCGATGGTCGCAAGAAGCTCTTTTTGTGGCTGGTGAAGTGTGGCGACATCGGACGGCAGGAGTGGAACTCCGGCCCGCAGTCCGTCCGCCAGTCGATCGACGATGTCGGTGACGTGTACCTCGCATCACACATCAGTCCACAACACAAGTCGCTGCCGAAGAAGCTGATTGTGCTGACGAACGGCGACTACCTCTCCAGCATCAACCAAACTCTGGCGAGCTTTCTCAGCACCTGGGCAGCGCGCAATCAGGCAGAGGTGGACCAGATCAATGGGTCTTCGCTGGCTGCCCTTGTAGAGCGACATCTCCTCACCGAGTACGTCCTGCCAACTGGCGATCGCGCGCTGCTTCGCCGGATGCTTGCCAACGTGGGGACGCCGGAGCTGTCAGTGTCGGTCGGCAGGCAACTCGTGAACAACCTGCTGGCTAAGGCGCGCACCCCGGCCAAGTCCAAGGGCGCCCATACTAAACAGGTTCTGACGGCACTTCGGGGCATTCGTACGTCGCTGAGCGTCTTGCTGTACTGGGCGCAAAACGAAGGCAATCTGCGCGCGCCGTACAGGCTGGCCGAGTACACCATCCTGGCCGTGTGGGGCGAATTCCATGGCGTACTGGGTCAGCGCAGTGATGTCTCGCAGGAGTTTGCGGAATTGCTGGCCCAGCTTACAGCCATCGCGGACGCGTTCCACCTCCGGCTTGAGCCCTACCATCAGACACAGAACGCCATCGCCACGGTGCGCCCAGATAGCATCCTGGTGAGCGAGACGGTGTTCGAGGAACTGGGAAGACTAGGCTTGCAGGGATGCATCTGGGCAAGCCTGTCGGTCCAGGGACTCGGGGAGGTGGCGGCTGCGATGGCCGGCGTATACCGCGGTCGTCTCCGCGCCATTCTGGAAACTCACACCTGTTCGCGGTCGCCGACGTACGACCATCAGTCGGTAGACGTCCACGCTGCGCTGCTGCTCCTGCTTGCCGTTGGCGACAAGGATGTCGCCATGCAGTGGGTCGAAGAGATGGCTGTGCGCCTCGGATACGCGGTGAAGCATCGTCGGCACTGGCCGTTGAATGCGAGCTTCGATGAAGCGCTTGCCATCCACCACGAGAGCGAGGTCCCTGCTCTCGAGCACATGCGACACACGACCTTCGTGCCACTCCTGCTGTTGTGGACCGCAGTGCTGGGCATGGGCAAGGTCTACGAATTCCTCGTCACCGAAGTCGTCGCCAATCTGGGGTCGACAACGATGAACTTCTGGAGTCCTGAGCAGGACTTCGATGCAATCGTCGCCGATGGACGCACGCTTCAGGCGCACGGCGTTGGCGAAGGTTTCCTGCAGGTTCCCGCCAAGCCGTCGGAGTTCATCGCCCAGCTTGCCGCTCCTCTTGAAGGCGCGCAGCCGATAGCGAACTCGGCTTGGTACCAATTCAGGGCGGCCTACATACCGCTTTTGGCGGGACTGTACTGGCGACTGCAGATTCCCAGGCAGATGCTTACGGAACAAGCGCTCGCGCTGGCGTCGCAGCCCAACGAGCGATAACTCCTCGGTTCTCTTCGCCTCTACTCAGCCTAGCTGACTTCTTCCGGTAGGACTTGCCATTCGACGGCCGCACTCGGACGTCCACTCTCAGTCTTGAGCTGACGTACATCTAACCGCCTGCGACATCCCGGTCTGACAGAAGGCGGCCGTTCGGTATTGTTCGCGATGGCGTTGTGTTGACACAGGGCAAGGACTCCGATTCTCAGCCGGAGCTTCTGGTATGGCCCTCAACTTGATGGCAGACCATCATGGGCACCACAGGCAGCAACGCTCATCGCGTGCCGTGAGGCAAAGGCAAGATCGTCGGGCAAAAGGCTCCGTTCAAGCTCAAGGACACCTGGGCGCTTTGCGTCCGATCCAAGAACCTTGGCGCCGCCAAGTTGCTGCTGGGCCATTCCAAGCTGGAGTCGACCGTCCGATACCTTTGCATCGAGGTTGATGACGCTGGCCACGCACGCAAGGCGGACGTTGTCAGATGCAACGGCTGCTGCCCGGCGTGATGCCGGACTCACGCAGACGGCCAAAGGAGGGCACTGCCAACCGGCTGCTATGCGGCCCCCGACCACTGGCGAGCGCACTCCACTGTCGCATGGGGGCAAATTGACTGCCCGCAGCGCCCTTTCGAGAAATGGGATTCTCGTATCCTTGCGAACTGTACAAATCAGACACAGTTTCCTCGCTCATGCTCCGCTCCCGCCTGTCCTGCCTATTGCTTGCCACCATCCTGTCCGCATGTGGCGGTGGCGGTGGCGGTGGCGGTGGCGGCGGCGGTGGTGGCGGGGGGGACAGCGGTGGTGGCGGTGGTGGCTCGGCCGGCCCCAGCCCCAGCGCAAGTACGGGACTTGTGCCCAGCGCCCCAGCGGCGGGTGCCACGCTCTATGCGGATGCAGCAGCCCTGCGCCCGTTGATCGACGGTGCCCGCTGGCAGTACCGCGGCGTGGAGAAGGCCGCTGACGGCAGCACGACCATCCGCTACACAGCCTCCGTCAGTCAGAAGTCGCTGGGCGGCAGTTGGGAGGAAACCGATAGCCAGGGCTTCCTGGGCGAGGACGAAATCACGACGATTGCGCTGAGCAGCGGAAGCATAGTCGCCCAGGTCAAGGACCCGCTCGGCGTCGGAAGCAGCGAGGTCGTCGCGATCACGGAGCTGCGCTCGCCGGTACGGGTGAATGACCAGTACACGCAGTACGAGCGCAGCGACCTGTCGACGGGTACCGACGTCGATGGTGATGGCAAGGTCGACCTTGCCGACGTCGCCATCTATACGCGCGTCATCGGCAGCGAAGACGTGGAACTGCCGGAGTTGGCCCGGACGGTGACAGCCGTGAAGGTGGAGACAACGGCCCTGGTACGCGTCAAGAGGTCGTCGACCGGCGCGGCGCTACCCGTCAGCAACCTGGTGCAGACCCAGTGGTACGTCGCGGGCGTCGGCGTGGTGCGTCGCAGTCTCAGCGCGGCTTCGACCACCGGTAGCGTCGGGCCGCTCGCCTACGACGAGCTGCTGTTCAGCTGGGACGGTGTCACGCAGGGGCTGGGCGCGTTGGGCCCGACGGCGGCGAGCGTGCCGAACTCGCCGACCTTCGCGTTGCTGCCCGACACGCTTGCGGCGACAACGCTGGGCGACCGCGCGCTGGTGCTGGCGGGCAGCCGTCAGGCCACCAACCCGGGCGCTCTGACTTTCGGCGTCTTAGACAAGCGTGGCGTCTTGCAGTCGACTGTTCAGGTGACGGGCCTGGGCGACTCGCTCTACAACTTCAGCCCACCGAGTCTCTTTGGTGTGGATGCGAACACCGCGCTGCTGGTCATGCCGGTGGGTACGAGCCCGGGGACGCTGAAGTTGCAGCGGGTCGATGCCGGTGGTGCCCTGCTGGGCAGCTCGAGCACGATCACGTTGGCGACGCTCAATGCGTTCGTGCCGACGGCCTGGGATGGTCAGGCGCTGTGGGTTGCATGGCTCAACTCCGCTAGCCAAGTCAGCGACTCTGGCAAGCTCATGCTGCAACCCTTCGGACTTGATGGTCAGCCGTTGGCGGCGGCCCAGGTGCTGGACGCGCCTGCCATGAGCGGCCAGATCCTCAGCGTGGGTCTGAGCGCCGCCGCTGGCCGTGTGCTGGTGACCTGGGCGGACGCAGAATTTGGCGGGACCACCTACCGCTACGCCTTGGTCGCGGGTAGCGCCGGCAGGGCCGACGTGCATACGCTTGGCATGGCACAGAGGTATTCCGGCTCGCAGCCGACCGTGGTGCCAACGCTGGGCAGCGGCGTTGCCGCGTTGCAGTGGGATGGACCCGTGTTCACGTTCAACGGTACCGGCCCGCTGCCCGACTCTCTGCCGCGCGCCATCTTGCTGGACGCGAGCGGAAACCCTCTGCGCAGCAGTTCGGGCAGCCTGGATGACGAGCAGCTTCCCGCCGCCTGGGTTGGCGTCAACACGCCGGTGCTGGCGCAGGCACTTAGCGACCGGTTGGTCATCAGCAGCTTTGCCTACCAGCGGACGGTACCTCAATTCATCAGCCCCAGCGACTTCATCCTCACGACCTTTGTTCAGCCAGGCAGCCGTCCGCTGGCAACGGCTGCGCCCTCGGCGACCAGTCTCGCGGCCGCAAGCGGAACCTCAACCAACTTCGACCGATTCGGCCTACCCGCCTTCGTGCTGCTGTGGGATGACCGCGCGCTGGTCATTGGCAACAACTCCGGGCGAACGATGACCAGCGTGTTCTGGTTGCGCTGAGGTTCGGGCGAATCGACCTCGCCTGGCCGACCATTCGGGCCGGCCAGGCCCTGACGAGTGCCTATTGGCAAAAGCCGGCGACCCGGGGCCCTGCCTCTTACTTCGCCGGCATGATCACCGCATCAATCACGTGGATCACGCCGTTGCTGGCCGCGATGTCGGTCTTCACGACATTGGCCTTGTCCACCTTCACGCCGCCGGTGGTGCTGACGGTCAGCTCGGAGCCTTCCACGGTCTTCACCTTGCCGGCCTTGACGTCGGCGGCCATGACCTTGCCGGGCACCACGTGGTAAGTCAGCACCTTGGTCAGCGCGGCCTTGTCCTTGAGCAGCGCGTCGAGCTGGGCCTTGGGCACCTTGGCGAAGGCTTCGTCGGTGGGCGCGAACACGGTGAACGGGCCCGGGCCCTTCAGCGTGTCGACCAGGCCGGCGGCCTTGACGGCGGTGACCAGGGTGTTGAACTGGCCGGCTGAGGCGGCGGTGTCGACGATGTCGGCGGCCATGGCGGTCATGGCACCCACGCTCAGGGCGGCGGCAATCAGCATCTTCTTCATGGTGGTCTTCCTTCTGGTTTCAGGGGTTGGTGAGGGAGAAAAACAGCGGGGTCACACTGCAGGCAGCAGTACCTTGTCGATGGCGTGGATCACGCCATTGGTGATCTCGATGTCGGTGGCCACGATGGCGCTGCGGCGGCCGCGGCCGTCGGTGATGACCAGGTCGCTGCCGACGGTGAAGGTGCCGCCCTGCAGCGTGGTGATGGGCGTGCCCACCGGCACCTGCGCCTTCAACACCTTGCCGGCCAGCACGTGGTAGGTGAGCACGGTGGTCAGCAGCGGCTTGTTGGCCAGCAGCGCTTCCTTGGTGGTGCCCAGTTCGGTGAGCAGCGCCGCGAAGGCGGCATTGGTGGGCGCAAACACGGTGAACGGACCGGTGCCGCTGAGGGTGGCGGTCAGGTCGGCGGCCACCACAGCCTCCACCAGGATGCTGAAGTCGGGGCGGCTCTGCGCCTCTTGCACGATGTTGCGGTCGTGGTCGTCGTCGTCATTGCCGCAGGCGGCCAGCAGCGAGGTGCCGGCGCCCAGGGTCGCGGCCAGCAACAAGGAACGTCTTCTGAACTGCATGAGGGGCTCCCGTGTGACTGAGGACTCCGCATGCTAACCATTTGGTCGCGAAGTAGACTGCTCAGTATCATTCAATACCCAACGGTGTGGATATTGACGAACGAGTCTTTCCGGGTCAACATGGCTTCCGGGAAAGAGGGTGAGATGGGAACCAAGACCGAGAACCTGAAGGCCGCGGCGCCGGCCAAGCGCAGCTTTCGCGCGCAGATGCACCTGGCGCGTGAAGACGCCATCGTGGAAGTGGTCAACCGCCTGCTGGCCGAGCGCGGCTATGAAGCGATGACGGTGGACGACGTGGCCGCCGAGGTGGGCATTGCCAAGGCCAGCCTGTACCGCCACTTTCCCAGCAAGGAAGACCTAGCCGCTGCCGCCATGGTGCGCATGCTGCAGAGGGCGCTGGCGTACGTGGACACGCTGGACGACCCCACGGCCGAAGGCGCGCCGGCCACGCCGCTGAACAAGCTCAAGGCCGCCACCCGCTGGACGCTGAAGGCCCAGCTGCAGGGTGAACTGCCTTCACTGCCCAGCCACAACTCGGGCCTGCGCGGCGCGCTGACGCAGAACGAGGACTACGTGAGTGCGCTTATGGGCCTGAGCGACCGGCTGGGCGCGTGGATCGAGGCGGCGCAGGCCGATGGCAGCCTGGATGCGCAGCTGCCGCCCATCGCGGTGCTGTACACGCTGTACGCCCGCGGCTGCGACCCGGTGCTGGGCTTTCTGCAAGGCACCGGCGAATTCACCGATGCGCAGATCGTGGAGATGGTGCTGGGCACCTGCTTCAACGGCCTGGCTGCGCGCTAGCTAGGCCCCAATAGCTCATCGAGCTGCGCACGGATGTGCGACTCGATGCGGCCGCGGTAGGCACTTAGCAGAAAGCCCAGCTGCGCGTCCAGCTCGAAGCGCTCGGCGCTCACCCGCAGCTCGCCCGACACGCCGCTGCGCGCAAAGCGCACCCGGTCTTCGTCATCACCCGCCTGGTACTCACAGGCCAGGCCCCAGTCACGCTCCGCCTGTTCCACCCACACCCGCGCCCGCTCCCGCGCGCCGGCCAGGCCCAGGGGGTGGGCCCGGTGGATTTGCAACTGCGCCATCTCGTCTCCGCCTCATCGTGTCGTCGGCCGGGGGTCAGCCGGTTGCACGCCTTGGAGCAGCGGGGCTGCGCGCAGGTTCCGCGCCTGGGTGTGGGCCTAGTGCCGATCCGCCGGCGTCAGCCCCGGGTCGCCACCCATCGAAGGCGCGGCCTGCACCGGCTTCCGCCGTTCACGCGCCAGGTACGAGTACAGCACCGGCACCACCACCAGCGTGAGCAAGGTGCTGGTGATCACCCCGCCGATGATGGCGCGGCCCATCGGCGCCTGGATC
>CAKZXL010000398.1 GCA_937883885.1 uncultured Aquincola sp.
CAACAAGGACCCCGAGGCCCCGATCTTCAGCGTGGCCGACTACGGCCTGGAGGCCGACCTGTTCAATGCGGTGCCGGAGCTGGTGAAGGCGCTGTGACCCTTTGAGGCAGTGAGCCGGCGCGGGTGCGCGCCGGCTTGGTCAAAGCACCGTCCGGAACCCGGCCAGGTGCTTGACGGTTTTGGCCAGCCCCTGCTTTTGCAGGATCTCCAGGTAGCGCTCCGCATCGATGGGCGGCGTGCGCAGGCTGTTGCGCTGCTGGCGCGCAGCAGTCACCACGGCCGCAGGATCGAGATCGAACAGGTCGTCGATGAACTCGTCGGGGTGCTGCACTTCGATGCCGAAGGGCGCCAGCACCGGTGCAGGGAAGTCACGCTCGTTGAACGTCACGATCACGCTGGCGCCGCAGCGAATGGCCGCAGCCAGCACGTGGCGGTCATCGGGGTCCGGCAAGGTCAGTGTCGGTTAGGGAAGGTCTGCACAACCCCTCGTCAGTCCGAGTGGCGGACTGCATGACATCGATCCAGAGGGGTCAGTTCTGAATGTCGTCAGGGCTCCCATTTTCCGCAAACCCTCCCCGAATCACCATCCAAAAAATGACCCTGCGGTTGGGCGGATTTGGAGTTGTGTTTCAGCGACAAAGCAGTTTCTGCATGGCATTCGTGATCTCTGCAATTTTATTTTCGCCTTCAAACCTATGGCAGTTTTCCGCTGCAACTGCTTCTGGAAGTTTGCCTATGCTTGAGAAGAGCATTTCGCCGTCGCAACGAAGCGTTGCGATTCGCTTCATTGTTCTTTTTTCCTTGACTTCAGCCACCCAGCACATATCGGCCATTCCGCACGAATGATATTCAAGAACTTCTGTCTTTGACTGCCACGGAAGACGAATAATCAGGTTGCCACTTGCAGCCCATACATCTCCACCGGCAGTAAATAATAAAAAAGAAATTATCGATGTGATCGCTACTTTTTTTATTCTCATTTGTAATCTTTGCCGCCCGTTGCCTGGATGTAATCTTCCGGGTGCTTCCAAAATATTGTGCTGCCATGTGCAGCAGTAGATGCCCAAACTGCGTCATAACGGCCGCGCTCTGCGCCGTCAACGATCTGGCCTGTGTTTTTCTTCCTAATCTTCCAACGCACAATCACTTCTCGCTTTTTTTCCTGGACATTGAAGATGTTGTGCGATGGGTCTCCGAATCTAAAACCATCACGGACTTTGGGGTGATTGCTGTAATTGGTTTTAAAATCCAATCCGTCCCACCAAAAGCCGCCGTTTGATGGATCTGCACCTTTATTCGTGAAGGCAGCGATTGCCCAGTCCAGTGCCACTGACATCCCGGCGACTTTATCGATGGTGCTCTCGCTCGCTTTCATCAGCCTATTGAATCGTGCATTACTGCCATCCCAGGCGTAGGCATAGTTTGGGTCGGCGACTTTTAGTGCGGATACAGTTTTTCCTCCCCATGCGCGACATCGATTGGCAACGGCAAATGCAATTCCACCGATTTCGTCCGAATCATCCGCGGTAGAGGCTTCGCCGTATGCCAAGGCGGCAAGCAGTCGCATATCGTCATCGATTTTTTTGACGCTCATTTTGCTTCTCCCTTCATCCATGCAATGAAGCTCAGGGCTGGATGTTCATTGACGGAGTACGGCTTTGACCGGCCCTCTTCGAGCTTTTGTCCATCAAGCAGGGATTTTCCGCCGCTCGTTATCTTGTAAAGCAGTCCATCAACAGGTTTCTCGGTTTTGGCGTCAACGATTTCGTAAATAATTTCATATTCTTCCGTGAGGTGGCCTGCATGAGCTAACCATGGAATCGCGCCCGCCATGTTTGCAATTTCATGCCCTTCAAATGCCATACGTACATTTTCAAATGATGCCTTGAGTCGCGGTGGTGTCGGGCATTTGCAAAGACACAAATCCCCGTCAAGGTTGGCTTGTCGGCCTTGAGGGTCGACGTGTGGGCGATAGGGAGGCACACATTTTGTCACGCCCCAGCTCTTGCAGGTGTTGCAATACACAGGGTCGCCTTCGTAGCAGGCCAGTTTGCCGTTATGGGTAACTGGGTATCGCTGCGGCTTGGGCTTGACCACGCCGCCTCCTGGCGTGAGGCTGTCGTCCTCACGAACAAATGGTCGAAAATACATCGTCAGTCCTTTTCTGTTGGTGGCTTAAAGCCAATTCGCAGAAAACAAGCAACAGCCTCATCCCTGAATCCCTGGCCCACCTTGATGGAGAGCCCACCCGCACTGCGCGCTCTGATGATGATGGGGGCAGTATGTGCGGGCAATACGGGGATGCGCCGAATCTTAGGCGCGTCTCATCGTTTCGTGTGGAACTCGACAGTGACGATGCACGTTCGTAGAGCCTGGGAGTGGGCCGAGGCCAGGGAAGTGTTGTAGTACAGCCCGCTGTCGGTATCCGCATACTGGCCCTGCATGCGCAGCGTCTGCGCTTCGGGCTTGAACTTGGGCAGTGTCAAGCGACATCGAGAACTGACCCCCTGACGACATCCAGAACTGACCCCTGGGTGGATGATCAGGTGGCTTCGGCGAGCGTGCTGGTGTCTCTGACCAGACCGGACTTGCGTTTGGCCTTGAGCGGATAGCTGTCGCCACGGATGGTGACGACATGGCTGTGATGCAGCAGCCGGTCCAGGATGGCGGTGGCGACCACCGCGTCGCCGAACACGCCACCCCATTCGGCCACGGACCGGTTGCTCGTCAGCAGCGTGGCGCCGCGCTCATAGCGACGGCTGACGAGCTGGAAGAACAGGTGCGCCGCGTTGGCCTCGAACGGCAGGTAGCCCAGCTCGTCGATGACCAGCAGCTTGGGCTTGGCCAAGTGCGTCAGCTTCTCTTCCAGACGTCCTTCCGCATGGGCCCGCACGAGCTGCGTCACGATGCTGGTCGCCGAGGTGAACAGGGTCGAGTAGCCGCGCAAGATGGCTTCCCGGCCGAGTGCAACCGCCAAGTGCGTCTTGCCCACGCCCGGCGGCCCCAGCAGCAACACGGTGTCGCCGTTGGCCACCCAGCGTGAGGTCGCCAGCTCGCGCACCAGCTTCGGGTCGATGGAGGGCTGGGCCTCGAACTCGAAGCCCTCCAGCGTGCGCACGCAGGGAAACTTGGCGATGGACAGGCCCATCTGGATGCGCCGCTCGTCCTTGCGGGCCACCTCGGCGGCGCACAACAGGTGCAGTGCTTCGCGCAGCGTCATGTCGGCGCGTGCGGCCTGGTCCAGCAATGTGTCGAGCTGGTCGCGGATGGCGGTCAGCTTCAGCCGCGTGAGCATGCCCTCAAGCTCGTCCACCGGCAGGGCTGGCTCGGTCTTCTTCGCGCGGGCCATCACCAGCCTCCCCCGACCAGCGCCTCGTACTCGACGAGGTCACGCTGCAACTCGGCGGGGGGCGCAGGAGGCGGCGGCACCAGCCGGGTCGTGCCGACGAACTGGCTGCCCACGATGCCGGCCAGATGGCTGCGCTCGATGACGCTGCTGCGGCGCAGGAGGCTCTGAGCGTGACGGGCCACTTCCTGTCCA
>CAKZXL010000399.1 GCA_937883885.1 uncultured Aquincola sp.
GCCTATGAACGCACCTTGGGCGACCAGGCCGAGCGCCAGGCCTTCGGGGCGCTGCAGGGCGCCGTGCAGCGCTACCGCGCCAGCCAGCCACAGCTGGTGTCGCTGTTGAAGGAAGGCCGCGCCGAAGAGGCCCGCGCTTTCCTGCGTGGCGACTCGCGCAAGGCCTTCCGGGCCACCACCGACGCCATGGTGACGCTGACCCAGAGCAACACCCAGGGCGCGGCCGAGGCCTCGGGCCGCAGCAGCCGTGACTACGCCTCGGTGCGCTGGGGCATCGTGGCGATGATCACCGTGGCGCTGCTGCTGGGGGGGCTGGTGGCCGTGCTGCTGACCCGCTCGCTCACCACGCCGCTGGCCCATGCCGCCGCCACCGCCGACCGCATTGCCGACGGTGATTTGAGTGTGCCGGTGGGCAGCGACCGCCGCGACGAATTGGGTGACCTGTTGCGGGCGCTGGCCCGTATGCAGGCCGCACTCAATGCCTCGGTGAGCAGCGTGCGGCTGGGCGCCGATGCCGTGGCCACGGCCGCGCAGGAGGTGTCCAGCGGCGGCCACGACCTGTCGATGCGCACCGAGCAGGCGGCCGCCAGCATCGAGCAGACCTCGGCCGCGATGCAGCAGGTGGCCGAGACCGTGCGCCACAGCGCGGCATCGGCCCAGCAGGCGCACCAGCTGGCCCATGCCGCCGCCGAGGTGGCCACGCAGGGCGGGGCGGTGGTGGCCCGCGTGGTCGAGACCATGAGCGGCATCCAGGCCTCGTCGCGCAAGATTGGCGACATCATCGGCGTGATCGATGGCATCGCCTTCCAGACAAACATCCTGGCCTTGAATGCCGCGGTGGAGGCTGCGCGTGCCGGTGAGCAGGGCCGCGGCTTTGCGGTGGTGGCCTCGGAGGTGCGCAGCCTTGCCCAGCGCTCGGCCCAGGCCGCGCGTGAGATCAAGTCGTTGATCGCCAGCTCGGAAGACCAGGTGGGCCGCGGCGGCGCCCTGGTGGACGAAGCGGGCAGCACCATGCAGCAGGTGGTGCGGGCCGTGAGCGACGTGAGCCGGCTCATCGGCGAGATCGCCAGCACCGTGCAATCGCAGACGCAGAGCGTGGGCGAGGTAAACACCGCCATCATGCAGATGGACGGCATGACGCAGCAGAACGCCGCGCTGGTGGAAGAGTCCGCCGCGGCTGCCGAGTCGCTGAAGGTGCAGGCCGACGGCCTGTTGAGCGCCGTCGGCAAGTTCCGGCTGGCGCCCGCCTGAGCGCCAGCGCGGACTCGCGCGATCCCCTCAGCGGCGGTCGTGGCGGTTCTTGAGGAGGCCGGACCTGCCGCCCCGCAGGCCGGCCAGCAGCGCCAGGCCGCCCAGCATCAGCGCATAGGTGCCAGGCTCGGGCACGGGGCTGACGGCAAACAGCTGCTGGTCGAAGCGGATGGTGATGATCTCGGTGCTGTCGGGCTTGCCCAGCAGGCGGCCGTCTTCGTCGGGGTAGTTGGTGTCGATGGCCACCGCCAGTGTGTGGTTGTCCAGCACCACCACGCTTTCGATCGAGTCGAAGGGCATGGAGAAGCTGCCGCCCACCGTGGCCAGCGGGCCGCCGATGTTCAGCGGGTCGTTGACGTGCAGCAGGTCGACCAGCAGCGTCTTCTTCAGCGTGCCGGTCTCGTCCACCTCGTTCAGGTCGACCAGGTACAGGCGCTTGACCTCGGCCGCCGAGCCGTACTTGCTGTCGCGCTCGATCAGCACGAACTTGTCGCCGCCCACGTTCGTCATGTCGCCGATGACGATGTTGTTGCCGGTCTGCGGACCGTCTTTCTTGTAGACCAGGTTGTGGCCGGTGTAGGCCATCGCGGCCGGGTCGAACTCGAAGAAGTTGAGGTAGCGCTCGTCGTTGGCCACCGGGCGCAGCGCGGCCACCGTGGGCGCTGCTTCAGGCACTGCCCACAGCCGGCTCTGGTCGCCATTGAAGGCCAGGCTCTCGAAGCCGCGGCTGCCTTGCGAGGTGACCTGTGCGCCGTTGTTCATCACCAGCGGGTTGGACGGGCTCTTGAGGAAGGGATGGGCCACCGGGTCGGACATCAGCGTGCCCTGCGCGTCGAAGTGCAGGATGTAGGGGCCGAACTCCTCGCCCACGAAGTAGCTGCCGTCCTTGGCACGGGCGATGGACTCGACGTCGAAATCGAAGCCCG
This sequence comes from uncultured Aquincola sp., assembly GCA_937883885.1. The sequence goes on from CAKZXL010000399.1 coordinate 2,178, forward strand.
TCAGCAGCCGGCCGTTGCGGATGCGGCTGTCCACCGCCTTGCCGCTGTCCACCAGGTTGTTGCCCGAGACGGTCTGGTAGTTGGCAAAGTCGGCGGTGATCTTCAGGTCCACGCCCTGGCCGTCCTTCAGGTAGCCCTTGGCGTCGTTGAAGTTGATGCGGCTGTTGACGCTGACCGCGCCCGGCACGCTGCTGCCATTGCCAGCCGTGCGGAACTGGATGCCGACGTTGTACAGGCCAATGAGGAAGTCGCCCGAGTTGCCCTTGGTGCCGAAGCCGTTGTCGGCCATGCCGGTCCAGCTGCCATCGGCGTTCTTCAGCAGCGCCGAAAAGCCGGGGATGGGCTGGCTGTCCGAGAAGGGCGGGGTGACACCCAGCGCACCGCCGATGAACTGGCCGCTGGTCGGGCCTTCCCAGCGGAAGGTGTCTGACAACGCGGCCCAGCCGGTGAGCTGGTGCGGCAGGCCGGCGGCCTGCGCGCTGGACATGCCCAGCGTGGCGACCACGGCGGCGTGGGCAAGGGCGGACAAGGCGAGGCGCGCCTTCTGGCGGGATGCGGACATCGGGTGGGCTCCTGGAGTGGTGGTATGAGATCTGGCGATCCCATGCTCCACAGGCGCGATGTCACGGCGGTGTAGCGCGGCGGCGGGCGGTGGGCTGGAAGAACCCCGCCCACCGGACCATCGCCGGCCGCGGGCCGATCAGCGGCGGCGGCGGCGCAGCGTGGCCAGCGTCGCCAGGCCCAGGCCCAGCATCGCCCAGGTGCCGGGCTCGGGCACGGCGGCGATGGTCACGCGATAGGCCAGGAACATGGTGTCCAGGTTCTTGCCGTCGCTGTACGCGGCGCCGGCCTGGAAGCCGTCGGTGGTCGCGAAGTCGTTGTCGTTGGCCAGGAACAGGAAATAGTCGTTCGGCCGGCTGGGGTCGAGGGCCGGCAGCAGCGCCATGCCTTCCCACTTCTCGGACAGGTTGTCCAGGCCTGCCACCTGGCCGTTGGTCAGGCCGAAGCGGGCCAGCTGGGCCTTGTCGTTGACGTCCAGGAAGGGCACGTACGTCGCCGGCGTGATGGCCGGGTTGAGCACGCCGCCCGGGGCGATGGTGCCTTCGTAGCTCTGGCCCAGGATGTTGGTGGCACCGGCCAGGTCGATCACGTCCACCCGGCGCAGCTGCGATTCCTGCGTGCCCACGGCCAGGCCGTTGCTGTCGCGCGGCAGGATCAGCAGCTGCGTGTCCGACAGCGCCAGGATCTCGCTTTGCGCGGCCACCAGGGTCTGTCCGTTCTGGGTGAACTTGGGCAGCTGCACCACGTATTCGCCACTGAGTTTCATGTCGTCCAGGTTCGACACGTCGTAGGTGAACACGCGGGTGTTGTCCCGGGTGGCGCTGGTGCCACCGGTGCCGCCGTCCTGGCGGGCGGCGCTTTGCAGGGCCACGAACAAGGTCTTGCCATCGGGCGACAGCGACAGGCCCTCGAAGCCCTGGTTGTTCTGCCGGCCGTAGCTGGGGTTGGCGGGCACCGGGGCCGGCTGGCCGACGGTGGCGTTGTTGGAGCTGTAGTCGGGCACGCCATTGCGCAGCGGGCGCACCGAGTCGGCCACCTTCAAGGCGCCCATGAACTGGCCGTCGGCCGAGAAGCGGTAGATGGACGGGCCGTATTCGTCGCTGATCAGCCGCGAGCCGTCGCGCAGGATGACGATGGCTTCGGCGTCGAGCGTGAGCTTGCCGTTGTAGGCCTGCGGCAGCTGCGGCAGCAGGGCGGTGGCCGGCCGTGCGCCGCCGGTGGCCACGCCGCCCGGCACCGGGTCCAGGCCGCTGATCGGGCGGCTGCTGCCGGTCAGCGATTCACGCAGCAGCGTCGACTGCGTCAGGCTCAGGCCGATCTGGTTCTGCGCCAGGCCGCTGGCGCCCATCGCCGCGGGCGTGAAGCTCATCTCGATGCGGTTGATGCGGGCGGTGTAATCGATGGTGCCCACCACGTTGTAGCCACGGTCGGGCGCGGCATAGAAGGTGCCGGTGTAGCTGTCACCCACCCGGGTCCAGCTGCTGCGGTCGGCCACCAGGCCCGAGATGGAGCCGAAGGTCTCGCCATGCTCGTCGCGCAGGTTGGCGGCCAGGCGGCCCACGCCCACCAGCTCCTGCAGGGTGAACACGGTGCCATTGACCGTGACCGCGGCCTGCGGCGAGGCGGCGGCGGCGCACAGGGTGGCCAGCACAAGCATGCGGCGGCATGCCGACGGTGTCATCGACTTCATGGAAACACTCCTCCGGGCGCACCCTGCGGGTGCTGGTTCTTGAACGGCTTTGGCCCGACTGTGCGGCGATTGCATGAAGCCTGCGTGACAGTGGGCTGCCGTTGCCGGCGGACCTGCCGCTGCCGGCCCGTGGTGCGCGGCGCCATCGGGCGCGACGGTGTCATCAAGTCGTCCTGGAATCCACCGAGCATCGCAAAGCACGGTCCGGCAGTCCGGTCGGTCGTCGGCCCGCGAGGGCAGGGATACTGAACGCACAGGACCACGCCGTGGCGCCACACGAGAGCGAGCTGCAGCAGATCTTGAAGGGCTACCCCATCGACGATCTGTTGCTGGCTTTTCCTGGCAGCCCCGATCCGGGCGGGCGTGATCGGCAGATCATCCTTTTCCTGCTCAACGCCTGGGCCGACCGTGTGTGGCGAGACATGACCCAGCTGCCTCCGGCAGACCAGGAGGCCATGCACGCGATGCGCCGGCGCATGGCCCGTGAGCGCGACGGCCTGCTCCAGCTCCATGAGGCTTTGATGGCGCTTGGCGTCCATGTCCCCCCGGACGGACCGGGTGTCATGAAACCAGCATCTTAAAACCCCACACTGGGGTCCCCGCATCGGTCGGGCCGGCTGCAAGGCCGAGTGCCCTACATGGTCCCTCAGCGGCCATCAACCTCGGACAGGTCGGCGCACCGAGCGCGGGCTCAGACCTCTCGCCACGTTTGCGTAACAGGCGTTCAGCCCCCCCTACCGGCGTCGATATCTGCACCATCGAAGTCTCCGGTAAAACCCACGTGAAGTATCTGAAGAACCTGTCGATCAAGGCGCGACTGATGAGCGCTGCTGTGCTGGCCTCGGTCGCCCTGGTGGTGGTCAGTGGCGCTGCCGCGCTCGGGCTGGATCGGCTGGACCGCCACTTCCAGGCCTTTGTTGCCCAAAGCGTTGCGACCCACGAGGCCTTGACCGCGTTGCGCACCGAGTTCGGCAACCTGCGGCGATTCGAGAAGGACACCATCCTCCAGATCGACGACGCAGCGTCGGCCAAGCGCTATCAAGCCCAGTGGGTCCAATCGTTCGACGCCTCGCTGTCCCAGCTCGAAGCCCTGCGCGCGCGGCTGCCTGCGGAGCAGGTCGACGGCCTGTTGCCGCTGCTGGTGGCCTACCGCCAGCAAGCCGGCGATGTGCTCCAGCGCAGCATCAACGGCCAGATCGTCACCGCCAACGAAGCCAACGAACTGCTGGCCCCCGCCAAGAAGCAGATGCATGCGGCCGAGCCCCTGCTGGCAGGCATTGCCCGCACGCTGGAAGGGCAGGCGGCAGAGCAAAGTGCTGCTGCGACGGAAGCGGTGCGGCGCTGGCGCACGGTCATCCTGGTGGTCTCTGGGCTGACGCTCGCGCTGTTTGCGCCCCTGATGGCGTTCACGGTGTTGTCCGTCACGCGCCCCCTGGACCGCGCGATCGGCGTGGCCGGCAGGGTGGCGGCCGGTGACCTCGCCGAGCCCGTGCGTGGTCAGGGGCGGGACGAATTGGGTCAGCTGATGGCCGCGCTGGGCACCATGCAGCAGAGCCTGCGCGAGGTGGTGGGGGAGGTGCGTCACAGCGCCGCTTCGATCGATGCGGCCAGCACCGAGATCGCGCACGGCAGCCAGGACCTCAGCAGCCGCACCGAGCACACGGCCAGCAGCCTGCAGGAAACCGCCGCCAGCATGGGCACCTTGACCGAAGCAGTGGCCGCCGCCGAGCAATCGGCCGACGCGGCAGCCCAGCTGGCACAGTCTGCCAGCCTGGCGGCCGACTCCGGCTGCGAAGTGGTGATGCAGGCCGTTCAGAGCATGGACCGCATCAGCGCCAGCGCGGATCGCATTGCGGCGATCACCGGCGTGATCGATGGCCTGGCCTTCCAGACCAACCTGCTGGCCTTGAACGCCGCGGTCGAAGCGGCCCGGGCGGGCGAAGACGGCCGTGGTTTTGCCGTCGTGGCCGCTGAGGTGCGACGCCTGGCTGGGCAGTCGGCCGAGGCCTCACGCGAGATCAAGCAGCTGATCGGCACGTCGACGGATCAGGTGGGGCAAGGTTCGCAGTGGGTGCAGGCAGCCGGCGCCGCGATGCGGGAGCTGCAAAACGGCATCCGCGAGGTCAGCACGACCGTGGCCGACATTCGCAGCCGTGCCCTGGCCCAGGGCCAAGGCCTGCGCGAGATCAACACGGCCGTGACCGACGTGGACGCATTGACCCAGCAGAACGCCGCGATGGTGGAACAGACCGCCGCTGCCGCCGAGAGCCTGCGGGCGCAGGCTGCTCGGCTGTCGGGGCTGCTGACGCGGTTCAAGCTGGCTGCGTGAGGGCCGCGGCCGACGCGGACAACCAGCACTCGCCGGGCTCCAGGGCTGTCGGCACCGGCGGCAGCCGCCCCCCGCTGATGAGCGCCAGGCAGGTGAGCGCCATCGA
>CAKZXL010000400.1 GCA_937883885.1 uncultured Aquincola sp.
GGACGAGATGAAGTCGGTGGTGCGCTACGCCCGCCATGCGCTGGACATCGAGGAGGTGCGCGAGCACATCCGCAGCGGCAAGCTGCCCACGCGGCTGGCACTCACCTGGCAGGGCCGCGTGTCCTTCGTGCTCAGCGACACCGGCCAGGTGCGCAAGATCGCCTTCCTCGACAGTGTGTTCGAAGGCCTGCCCAAGGTGGAAAAGGACGAAGCCTTCGAAGCCGATGCCGCCATCGCCACCGGCGAGCTGCGGCAGCTGATCCCCGACCTGGTGGAGGCCCTGGGCGGGGAGCATGCAATTTCGGCCTGAGCCCGGCGCCTGACGCGACCGGCCCGGCAGGTATGCTCGCCTGTTGCCCGCCCCCGATTGCCCTGCACCATGGCCCTGCTGTCACTTTCCAACGCCCATCTGGCCTTCGGCCACGTCCCGCTGCTCGATGGCGCGGGCTTTTCGCTGGAAGCGGGTGAGCGGGTCGCGCTGATCGGCCGCAACGGCGCCGGCAAGTCGTCGCTGCTCAAGGTGCTGGCCGGCCTGGAAAAGCTGGACGACGGCCTGCTGCAGGCGCAGCAGAACGTGCGCCGCTTCTATGTGCCGCAGGAGCCCGACTTCGCGGCCGGTGCCACGGTGTTCGAGGTGGTGAGCGAGGGCGTGGCCGAAGCCAAGGCCTTGCGCGCCCGCTACGAGGCGCATGAGCCCGGCGACGACCTGGACGCGATCCAGACCCGCATCGAGGCGCTGGACGGCTGGAACTGGGAACGCCGGGTGGACGAGACGCTGCAGCGCCTGCACCTGGACCCCGCGGCGGTGGTGGACGCGCTGTCGGGCGGCACCAAGAAGCGCGTGGCCCTGGCCCAGGCGCTGGCCGCCCACCCCGACGTGCTGCTGCTGGACGAGCCCACCAACCACCTGGACCTGGACGCCATCGTCTGGCTGCAGACGCTGCTCAACGAATGGGGCGGCGCGCTGCTGCTCATCTCGCACGACCGCGCCTTCATCGACGCGGTGGCCACCCGCATCGTCGAGCTGGACCGCGGCGTGCTGCGCAGCTACCCGGGCCACTTCAGCGCCTACGAGGCCACCAAGGCCCGCGAGCTGGAAGACGAAGCCCTGGCCAATGCCCGCGCCGACAAGCTGCTGGCGCAGGAGGAGGTGTGGGTGCGCAAGGGCGTGGAAGCGCGGCGCACCCGCAGCGTGGGCCGGGTGCAGCGGCTGCAGGCGCTGCGTGAGCAGCGCGCCCGCCGCCGCGAATCGCTGGGCCAGGTGAAGCTGGAAGTGGATTCGGGCGCGCCCAGCGGCAAGATCGTGGCGGAGCTGCGCGACGTCAGCCAGCGCTTCGGCGAGCGCACGCTGATCGACGGCTTCAGTGCCACCATCCTGCGCGGCGACAAGGTGGGCCTGGTCGGCCCCAACGGCAGCGGCAAGACCACGCTGCTCAAGCTCATCCTCGGCGAGCTGGAACCCACGCAGGGCAGCGTGCGCCGCGGCAGCAACCTGCAGGTGGCCTACTTCGACCAGATGCGCGCCGGCCTGAACCTGGACGCCACGCTGGCCGACACCATCAGCCCCGGCAGCGAGTGGGTGGAGATCGGCGGCCAGCGCAAGCATGTGATGAGCTACCTCACCGACTTCCTGTTTTCGCCCGAGCGCGCCAACAGCCCGGTGCGCACGCTCTCGGGCGGGGAACGCAACCGGGTGCAGCTGGCGCGCCTGTTCGCGTTGCCGGCCAACGTGCTGGTGCTGGACGAACCCACCAACGACCTGGACATCGACACGCTGGAGCTGCTGGAAGAGCTGCTGCAGTCGTACAGCGGCACCGTGTTCCTGGTCAGCCACGACCGGCGCTTCGTCGACAACGTGGTCACCAGCACCATCGCCTGGGAGGGCGACGCCAGGCCGGGCCTGTGGCGCGAGTACGAAGGCGGCATCGAAGACTGGCTGCAGCAGCGCAACCGGTCACGTGCGGTGTCGGCGGCCTCGGCGGCTGCAGCGGCTGCGGCCGCAGTGCCGGCTCCTGCGCCGGTGGCCGCGCCCACCGCCGCCAAGCCGGCGGCGCCGGCCCGCAAGCTCAGCTACAAGGAGCAGCGCGAGTTGGACGCCTTGCCCGCGAAGATCGAGGCGCTGGAAGCCGAGCAGAAGACGCTGGGCGAGCAGCTGGCCGACCCCGGCATCTACGCCCGCGAAACCCACCAGAAGGTGGCCGAGCTGCAGGCCCGCTACAGCGCCATCGACGACGAGTTGCTGGCCGCGCTGGAGCGTTGGGAAGCCCTCGGCGCACGCTGAGCGTCATGCTGCGCACTGCAGGCATCATGGCCGCATGAGCAGTTCCTTTCCCCCAGACACCCTCTTCGGCCTGCAGATCCCGCTGGCCGCCACCTTCGGCCTGCAGGGCGAAGCGGTGGGCGACGACCAGGCGCGCGTGCGCCTGCCTTTCAAGGCCGCGCATGCCAACAGCCGGGGCGATGTGCATGGCGGCGCGCTGTCGGTGCTGTTCGATTGCGGCCTGGCCGCGGCGGTGCGATCGCATGCGCCCACGCAGTTCGGCGTGGCCACCATCGACCTCAGCATCCACTTCGTGGCCGCCGCCCGTGGCGACGTGGTGTGCACCGCCCGCTGCGAGCGGCGCGGCCGCTCCATCAGCTTTGCGCGCGGCGAGGCACACGATGCTGAGGGCACCTTGGTGGCGCTGGCCACCGGCAGCTTCAAGCTGATCGAGCGCTGATCCACCGGCCGTGCCGGTGGCTTGGGGGCGAACTCAGCGCCCGCCCGTCGCCGCCGGGTGCGTGCGGCTGACGATCAGCCCGGCCTGCAGGTACAGCGCATTCAGCAGCCGGGCGGCGCGCACGCGGTCGAAGCCGGGCCATTCGGCCAGGTCGCGCAGGTTGATGGACTGGCGCTGCAGCCGCTGCACCGCGGCCAGCAGCGTGCCGCTGAGGCCCAGGTTGCGGAGGTCGGTGCCCGGCGAGATGCGGTAGGCCGCCTGGCCGGCGATCTCGGGCAGCAGCTCGTCGCGGGCGCCGCGCAGCGCCATGTCCCAGGTGAGCTGGGGCAGCGGGTGGTACAGGTGGCGGTCGCCCACCAGCGCGGCCTGCGGATCGCCCGGCGGCCGCAGCACCGCCGGCTCCACATGCATCACCCGCAGGTCGGACAGCCGGCCGCCCAGCAGCTCTTCCAGCGGCACCGGGCAGTGCGCCAGCTGCTGCGCCGGAAACACCGTGAGCGGCAGCACCTTCTCGCCGCTTTGCAGGTGCACCGCCAGCGAATGGCCGTGCCGCAGGCTGGCCGCGATGACCACCAGCACGTCGGCCTGCTGGCCGCTTTGCTCCACCCGCTGCAGGTCCATCATCAACGAAGGGCTGAGCGACGCGGTAAAACCAGGCACGCCTTCGCTGCGCTCGGTGAGCACAAGCTCGTCGAGGTACCGCTGGAAGTCACTCACCCGCATCAGGTCGGGTGCGCCAAAAGGCAAGGTTGATTCAAAAGTCACGATCCGCGCCGCGCCAAGGTGGAGGGCATACGCCCGCCCATGTTAAGCGCAGACCGCGCGCCCCGGCGGCCTCAAAGCAATGAACGCAACTGCCTCAGGCTGTCCCACAGCGCGGCGTTCTGCGCCGTCGCAAAGTTCACCCGCATCAGCGTGGTAGGCCGCGGCACGGCATGGAACAGCGTGCCCGGCGCCAGCAGCCAGCCGCGGTCGAGCATGGCCTCGGTCAGGCGCTCGGTGTCCAGGCCCGCATCCACCCAGCCGAACAGGCCCTGCGGCGGCGCCACGAAGCGAAAGCCCGCGTCCTCCGCCAGCCGCTGCGTGCGGTGGCGCGCGGCCTGCAGCCGCACGATCACCCGCTCGGCATGGCGGCGCAGCGAGCCTTGTTCCAGCGTCACCGCCAGGGCCCGCTCGGGCGCGGTGGGTGTGCTCAGCATGCCCAGCAGCTTGGTGTCGATCAGCCGGTCCACCATCGCCGGATGGGCGGCGATGCAGCCCACCCGCCAGTTGGGCGTCAGGATCTTGGAAAAGCCGGTGAGGTAGATGCTGCGCTGCAGGTTGTCCAGTGCCGACAGCCGCGGCACATGGGCCGGCGCCAGGTAGGCATACGTGTCGTCTTCCACGATGGTGAAGTCGCAGGCTTCGGCCAGCTTCAGCACCTGGTGCGCCGCAGCCAGCGACAGCATGGCGCCGGTGGGGTTGTGCAGCACCGAGACGGTGATGTACAGCCGCGGCCGATGCGCCTGCGCCAGCGTGCGCAGCACCTCCAGGTCGGGGCCCTGGGCGCCGCGCGGCACCGGCAGCACCCGCAGCCCCATGCGCGACAGGCGCGCGAACTCGATCGGCCAGCCCGGCTCGTCCACCAGCACCGCGTCACCGGGCTGGGTGAGCGTGCGGCACACGATGTCCAGCGCATGGGTGGCGCCCATGGTGGTGAGCAGCTGGGCCGGCGTGGCGGCGATGCCCACGTCGGCCAGCCGCTGCACGAAGGCCGTGCGAAAGCGCAGGTCGCCCGCCGGCTCGCCGTAGCGCAGCGCGCTGTCGTCGTCGGCCATCGCGCGCCGCATCGCGCCGTTGAGCAGGGGCAGGTCCAGCCAGTCGGGCGGCAGCGTGCCCATGCCGGGGCCGGGCGTGCCCACGCCGTGGAACATGCCGCGGATCATCGACGCCGCATCGGTCGGGCGGATGCGCGGTGCATGGGCCGCCGGCGGCGGCAGCGCGCGGCGGCCCGCCTGCGGCCCGCGCACGAAAAAGCCGCGCTGCGGCCGCGCTTCCACCAGGCCCTGGGCGGCCAGTTGGTCATAAGCCGCCACCACGGTGCTGGGGCTCACGGTGTGGCGGCGCGCGCATTCGCGCACCGAAGGCAATCGGGCGCCGGGCGCCAGCAGCTGCTGCTCGATGCGCTCGGCGTAGCGCGCCGCCAGCTGGGCGGCCAGCGTGGCTTCGCCATCGCGCGACAGGGCGTTGGGGGTCAACGGGGGCTCGAGCGGTGGCATGCGGCGGGGCTGGCTGTGCTGCCGCTGGCGACAGTACAGAAGGCAGGTGAGTTTGCTGCAGTGTACTGATACTGTGCTGGTGTGTGCCCCTAGACTGGGCTGCCCACCTTGGAGCGAATGCGATGAACACTGCCGCCCCCACGCTGCCGGTCACTCCCGCCGCTGCCGCCCACCGCGCCGCCGATACCGCACGCACCGCCGCCGCCGCGCGGCGCGGCTGGTGGCTGGGCCTGGCCGGTGTGCTGATGTTCTCGCTGAGCATTCCGATGACGCGGCTGGCCGGCGGCGACGTCACGCAGCCGCAGCTGCCGCCCGACTTCGTGGCCATCGGCCGCGCGGCGGTGGCCGGCCTGCTGTCCGCGCTGTACCTGCTGGCCACCCGCGCGCCGCGGCCGCAGGGCCGGCAATGGGGCCTGCTGGCCGTCAGCGCCGCCGGCGTGGTGTTCGGCTTTCCGTGGTTCAGCGGTTTTGCGGTGCGCCATGTCGAAGCCATCCATGCCTCGGTGATCAACGGCTTTCTGCCCCTGGCCACCGCCGTGGTGGCCGCCGTGTGGCTGCGCCAGCGGCCGGCGCCCGCCTTCTGGGGCTGTGCGCTGCTGGGCTGCGCGCTGGTGGTGGCTTTTGCGGCGGTACAGGGCGGTGGCCGGCTGCAGGCGGCCGATGGCCTGCTGCTGGCCGCGGTGGCGGCGGGCGCTGTGGGCTACGTGGGCGGCGCCCGCCTGGCCGCCCAGGGCCTGCGTGGCGAACATGTGATCTGCTGGATGCTGGTGCTGTGCCTGCCCATCACGCTGCCCTGGGCCATCGGCATTGCGCTGCAGCAGCCGGCAGCGCTGGCCGAGGCGCGGCCCGCGGCCTGGGGCGGCTTTGCCTACGTGTCCCTGGTGTCGATGTGGCTGGGCTTTTTCGCCTGGTATCGCGGCCTGGCGCTGGGCGGTACGCTGCGCGTGAGCCAGGTGCAGCTGGTGCAGCCCTTTGCCTCGATGCTGGTGGCCGTGCCGCTGCTGGGCGAGCGGCTGGACCTCGTCACCGTGCTGTTCGCGCTGGCCGTCATCGCCACCGTGCTGTTGGGCAAGCGCATGCCCGTCCACCCGCCGCAGGAGCCTGCACGATGAAAACGCTGGGACTGCTGGGCGGCATGAGCTGGGAATCCACCGCCGTCTACTACCGCCTGCTCAACCAGGGCGTGTCGCGCCGCCTGGGCGGGCTGCACAGCGCGCCGCTGCGCATCGCCAGCGTCGACTTCGCGCCCGTGGCGCAGTGGCAGAGCGCCGGCCAGTGGGCCGCCGCGGCGCAGCACCTCGGCGCGCTGGGCTCGGGCCTGTGGCGCGCCGGTGCGCAGGGCCTGGTGCTGGCCACCAACACCATGCACAAGGTGGCCGACACCATCGAAGCCGCCGCCGGCCTGCCGCTGCTGCACATCGCCGATGCCACCGGCGCGGCCATCCGTGCGGCCGGCCTGTCGCGCGTGGGCCTGCTGGGCACCCGCTTCACGATGGAAGACAGCACCATCGTCATCGACCGCCTGCGCCAGCGCAGCGGCCTGGAGGTGCTGGTGCCGCCGGCCGCCGACCGCGCGCGGGTGCATGCCGTCATCTACGATGAGCTGTGCCGCGGCGTGGTCAGCGAGGCGTCGCGCCAGGCCTTTCTGGGCGTGATCGACCGGCTGGCCGCCCGTGGTGCGCAAGGCGTCATCCTGGGCTGCACTGAAATCTCGCTGCTGCTGGACCCGGCCCGGCATGCGTTTCCGCTGTTCGACAGCACCGCCCTGCATGCCGAGGCCGCCGTGGCCTGGATGCTGGACGAACCCACCCCCACCGACCGAAAGCCCACATGACCTGGACCCTGGCCCGCCGCGCCGAGCGGCTCAACCCATCGATCATCCGCGAGATCCTGAAGGTGACCGAGCGGCCCGGCATCGTCTCGCTGGCCGGCGGCCTGCCCGCGGCCGAGGGCTTTCCGGTCGAGGCCATGCGCGAGGCCGCCGCCCGCGTGCTGACCGATGCACCCCAGGAAGCGCTGCAGTACGCCGCCAGCGAAGGCTTCGGCCCGCTGCGCGACTGGGTGGCCGCGCAACTGGCCACGCAGGGCATGAAGGTGGACGCCGACCAGGTGCTGATCACCACCGGCTCCCAGCAGGGCCTGGACCTGGCCGGTAAGGTGATGCTGGACCCGGGCAGCACCGTGGCGGTGGAGTCGCCCACCTACCTGGGCGCGCTGCAGGCCTTTGCGCCGTACGAGCCCGAGTTTCTGCCGGTGGACTGCGACGACCAGGGCCCGGTGCCGGCCGCGCTGCAGGCGGCGCGCGGCGCGCGCTTCCTGTACATGCTGCCCAACTTCCAGAACCCGAGCGGCCGCTGCATCGGCGCCGCGCGGCGCGACGCGCTGATGGCCGAATGCCTGCGCCTGGGTCTGCCGGTGCTGGAAGACAACCCCTACGGCGACCTGTGGTTCGACCAGCCGCCGGCCGCGCCGCTGGCCGCCCATGCCCCCGACCAGGTGCTGTACCTGGGCTCGTTCTCCAAGGTGCTGGCGCCGGGCCTGCGCCTGGGCTACGTGGTGGCGCCCAAGCCGCTGTACCCCAAGCTGCTGCAGGCCAAGCAGGCGGCCGACCTGCACACGCCGGGCTTCAACCAGCGGGTGGTGTACGAGGTCATCAAGGACGGCTTCCTCGGCCGCCACGTGCCCACCATCCGCGCCCGCTACAAGGCCCAGCGCGATGCGATGAAGGCCGCGCTGGAGCAGCACCTGCCCGCCGGCTGCCGCTGGCAGCTGCCCGAGGGCGGCATGTTCTTCTGGGTCGAGCTGCCCGAGGGCCTGGACACGCTGGCCCTGCTGCCCAAAGCGGTGGAAGCTGGCGTGGCCTA
>CAKZXL010000401.1 GCA_937883885.1 uncultured Aquincola sp.
AAGGCCAGGAACAGCGCGCCCAGCCCGTGCAGCCAGCCGCGCGCGCCGATCAGCCACTGGGTGACGGCCACCACGCCGAAGGCGCCGATGGCGCCATACACCGCATCGGCCAGCGCCGCACCCAGCCCGGTGGCCAGGCCGGCCCGCGCGCCCTGCTGCAGCGTGCGCTGGATGGCCAGCACGCCGATCTGCCCCACCGGCGCGGCGATGGACAGGCCGATGAGCATCGATTGCAGGAACAGGCTGGCGGCGGGGGGCATGCCCAGGATTGTCGGCAGGCGGGCGGCCCGCGGACCAGCGCAGAATGAAGGCGAAATCGCCTCGGGCTTTCGCTTTTTCAGGCTGCGCACCGCCATGACCGAAACAGACGCCTCCTTCAAACTGGACGACAAGGCCTGGCGCCTGCTGCAGGCGCTGCAGGCCGACGGGCGTGCGCCGCTCAAGACGCTGGCTGCGGCGGCCGGGCTGTCCATCCCCGCCACGGTGGAGCGGCTGGCGCGGCTGCAGGCCGCGGGGGTGGTGAAGTCCATCGGTGCCGAGCTGGACCCGGCCAAGCTGGGTTACGGCGTCAAGGCCATCGTAGGCATCACCGCGGCGCAGCCGGGCAAGCAGCGGCTGCTGGCGCGGCTGCAACAGTCGCCCCAGGTGCTGGAATGCCACCATGTGGCCGGCGCCGATTCGTACCTGATGACGGTGGTGGCGCGCGACCTGGCCGACCTGGAGCGCTTTCTGGGCACGATCAACGGCTACGGCGAAACGCGCACGTCGATCGTGTTTTCCACCCCCATTCAGCGGCGCGGGCTGGTGCGGCCGGGCTGAACCTCAGGCTCGGTGGCCGCTTCGTCGGTGCTCGCGAAGATGTCCCAGGTGGCGATGAACAGCGCCGCGATCGCCGGCCCGATAACGAAGCCGTTGATGCCGAAGATGGCCATGCCGCCCAGGGTGCTGATCAGCACCACCCAGTCGGGCATCTTGGTGTCCTTGCCCACCAGGATGGGCCGCAGCACGTTGTCCACCAGGCCGATGACGAACACGCCGTAGGCGATGAGCCCGAAGCCCTGCACCAGCGCCCCGGTGGCCAGGTAGTACACCGCCACCGGCCCCCACACCAGCGCAGCGCCCACCGCCGGCAGCAGCGACAGGAAGGCCATCAATGCGCCCCACAGCAGCGCGCCCTGGATGCCCAGCACCCAGAAGGCGATGCCGCCCAGCACGCCCTGGGTGATGGCCACCACCACGTTGCCCTTGACGGTGGCCCGCACGACGGTGGCGAACTTGCCGATCAGGTTGCGCTTGTGCGCCTCGTCCAGCGGAATGGCCCGCCGCACCATGGCCGACAGCATCGCGCCATCGCGCACCAGGAAGAACAGCAGGTACAGCATCACGCCGAAGGCGACGACGAAGTTCAGCGTGTTGGAGCCGATGGCCACCGCCTGCGTGGCCGCGTACTGGCTGACGTCGCCGGCCACCGAGGTCAGCCGCTCCTGCAGCGCCTGGAAGTTGCCCATGCCGAAGCGGTCCAGCAGTTGCACGAACCAGCCCGGCAGCGCGTCGAAGATCTGGCGCGCATACACGCCCACGTTCCACTCGCCCGACTTGATGCGCTGGTACACCAGCGAGGCTTCCGTGATCAGCGAGGTGGCTACCAGGGCCAGCGGCAGGATCACGATCACCAGACAGATGATCAAGGTGGCCAGGGCGGCCGTGTTGCGGCGGCCCGGCCAGCGCCGCAGGATGCGCCGGTTCAGCGGTGCGAACAGCAGCGCCAGGATGGCGCCCCAAAACACGGCGCCGTAGAAGGGCCAGAGGATCCAGCCGAAGGCCAGGGTGACGAGAACGAGCAGCAGCAAAAACGCCTTGCGGTGCAACGCGGGTGTGTTCATGTGAACAGGGCGACAGCCCCAAATGGTGGAATTGCCACCGCAGCATATCGCCCACCCAAGGCGGGGCGCGTCAGACAGCGCCGTGCCCGAGCGCCTCCTCCACCAGCTGTGGCAATGCTGCCAATTCCTGCTCCACGCCCTCGGGCAGGCCGGCCCAGTCGGCCGGCGGCACGGCCACTTCGGCCTCGCCCAGGCGGCCGGCGCTCACCACCAGCGCCAGCGGCGCTTGCGGCGTGCCGCCGGCACGGTCCATCACCACCGGCGTGCCGCCCGCCGCCGATGCAAACACGATGAGCAGCGATTCGCCGCCATCGCCCAGCCGCCGCGGCGCCGCCACATGGGCCAGCACCTGCAGCCCACGGCGCTGCGCGCTGGCTTCCAGCCGCAGCACGGTTTCCTTCAGGCCATAGCGGCTGTGGCGCATGCCGGCGCCGCGGTCGTCGCCGCGCGTATCGCCGCGGGCCTGCGCGCCCATCGACGCGACCAGCACCGCGGCACAGCCGGTCATCCAGAAGCGGAACGGTTGCTTCTTCATCGTGGTTTCTCCTGCGTCGCGGGGCAGTCTGCGGGGCCAGCGTGAAAGCACGGTGAACCTTAGGTGAAAGCGGTTGTGTCCGGTGGTGCGTTTGCGCAGGGCATGCCCGATTGACAGCGCCGGGACGGCGAACGATGGTGCGCAAGTTGTGCCACGGCCCGCCAGAGGCCCGCAGGAGACATGCGCATGCAGCCGTTCCAGCGCGCCCACATCGACACCGTGGTGCAGTTGGCCGCCCTGGGCGCCGACGCGCCCGCGGCCCGATCGCACGATGAAGTCATACGCCAGTCGTGGCTGCGCTGCGTGCAGCAGCATGCGCTGGACCCCACCCGCATGCAGGAAGCGGTGGTGCTGCCCTCGGCCCGGCTGCGCGAGCACCAGGACCAGCTCGAAGCCTTCCTGCACATCGCCCGCCATGGCATGGAGTCGCTCTACCAGCAGGTGGCCGGCATGGGCTACGTGGTGCTGCTGACCGACGCCCGCGGCGTGACGGTGGACTTTCTGGGCGACCTGCAGCCGGCCGACCAGCTGCACCGCGCCGGCCTGACGCTGGGCGCCGACTGGAGTGAGCCGCTGGCCGGCACTTGCGGCGTGGGCACCTGCATCTCCACCGGCCAGGCATTGACGGTGCACCTGGACGACCACTTCGACGCGACGCACATTCCGCTGACCTGCACCACCGCGCCGGTGTTCGACGCCACCGGGCGGCTGAACGCGGTGCTCGACATCTCGGCCCTGAGTGCGCCGCAACCCAAGGCCAGCCAGCACCTGGCGCTGCAGCTGGTCAAGCTGTTTGCGCACCAGATCGAAAACGCCGACTTCCTGCACCGCTTCCGCGGCGAATGGATCCTGCGACTGGCGCCGGCACCGCAGTTCCTGGACGTCAACCCCGACTACCTGCTGGCCATCGACGCCAGCGGCCGGGTGATCGGCCACAACCGCCGCGCCCAGCTGCTGTGGGAAACCGACCCGCGCCGGCCGCTGCTGGGCCGGCCGTATGAACAGGTGCTGGACGCGCCCTTCAGCGAGCTGGGCCGCTTCGTGCAGGCGCGCCCCTCCGATCAGCGTGCGGTGATGGGCGCCGGTGGCCGGCAGCTGCTGTTCATGACGGCCACGCCGCCCCCCGCCAGGCCCGCCACGCCGCCGACCGCACGCGACCGCCGCCTGCCTGCGCCGCTGGCCGCGCTGAGCGGCGGCGATGCGATGCTGGACCGGCAGATCGACCGCGCGGCGCGGCTGGTCAACTCACCCATGAGCCTGCTGGTGACCGGCGAGACCGGCACCGGCAAGGAGTTCTTCGCCAAGGCCTTGCATGCCAGCAGCGAGCGGCGCGGCCGGCCCTTCATCGCGGTCAATTGCGCGGCGATTCCGGAGACGCTGATCGAGAGCGAGCTGTTCGGCTACCTGCCCGGCAGCTTCTCGGGCGCGGGGCCACGGGCCAAGCGCGGGCTGATCCAGGAAGCCGACGGCGGCACGCTGTTCCTCGACGAGATCGGCGACATGCCGCGGCCCTTGCAGGCCCGCCTGCTGCGGGTGCTGGCCGAACGCGAGGTGCTGCCCGTGGGCGCCACGCGGGCGGTGGCGGTCAACATCCGCGTGATCGCCGCCACCCACTGCGACCTGGAAGCGCTGGTGCGCGAAGGCCGCTTCCGCGACGACCTGTACTACCGGCTCAATGGCGCCCGCTTCCACCTGCCGCCGCTGCGTGAGCGCAGCGACATCGGCTGGGTGATCGACACCTTGCTGGGCGCCGGCAGCGGCGGCATCGCCCCCGATGCGCGGGCGCTGCTGATGGCCCGCCCCTGGCCCGGCAACCTGCGCGAACTGCGCAACGTGCTGGACTATGCGCGCGCAGTGCGCGGCGAAGGCCCGGTGCAATGCGCCGACCTGCCGGAATGGCTGGACAGCGCGCCGACCCCTGGCACCCAGGGCCGCGCGCAACCTGGCCCGACGGCCGCAGCAGCCGAACCCCTGCTCACGCCCGACGCTGCCACGCAGGCGGCCGCCACCCAGTTGCTGCAGCAACTGCGCGCCGCCCACTGGAACGTGAGCGCGGTGGCGCGTGGCCTGGGCCTGTCGCGCATGACGCTGTACCGCCGCATGAAGCGCTGGGGCATCGTGTCGCCCAACCAGCAGGACGACGGCGCGCTGCACTGAGCGGCTGAGACAGGTGTCACAGCCCGGCCTGTGACAGCTGTCGCGCTGTGACACCTGCACCTTGACCGCCCGCCAGGCAGCCACACGGCGCAAACCCAGCATTGGCGCGGCCTGCAGCCCGACGCGACGCACTGCGCACCCGGTGGCACGGCGCTTGATCTATCGACCGTGCACGGCCAGCCGGCCGCTGCACCTACAACGATGGAGACGCATGCATGAGCGAACTTGCGACAGCGCCGGTGGCCACCCACGGACCCACCGCCACGGCCAGCGACTGGCTGGCCCGCTTTGAAGCCGCCCTCACCGCCGCCGACCTGGACGCGGTAGCGGCCTTGTTCGACGACGAGTGCTACTGGCGCGACCTGGTGTCCTTCACCTGGAACATCAGCACCCAGGAAGGCCGCGACGCCATCCGCGCGATGCTGTCGGCGCGGCTGGCCGACACCGCGCCCAGCCACTTCCGGCTGGAAGGCGAAGCGACCGAAGCCGATGGCGTGACCGAAGCCTGGTTCACCTTCGAGACCCGCGTGGCCCGCGGCCGTGGCCACCTGCGGCTGCGCCACGGCCACGCCTGGACGCTGCTGACCACGATGACCGAGCTCAAGGGCTTCGAAGAGAAGAAGGGCGAGCGCCGCATCGCCGGTGCCGAGCATGGCGCGCAGCCCGGCGGCCGCCAGAGCTGGCTGGAAAAGAAGCAGGCCCGCGAAGCCGCGCTGGGCTATACCGAACAGCCCTATGTGCTGATCATCGGCGGCGGCCAGGGCGGCATCGGCCTGGCCTCAAGGCTGCGCCGGCTGGACGTGCCCACCATCGTCATCGAGAAGAACGCACGGGCCGGCGACTCCTGGCG
This sequence comes from uncultured Aquincola sp., assembly GCA_937883885.1. The sequence continues at coordinate 5,426 of CAKZXL010000401.1, forward strand.
CAACCGCTACAAGTCGCTGTGCCTGCACGACCCGGTGTGGTACGACCACCTGCCCTACATGCCCTTCCCCGACGACTGGCCGGTGTTCGCGCCCAAGGACAAGGTGGGCGACTGGCTGGAGATGTACACCAAGGTGATGGAGCTGAACTACTGGACCTCCACCATCGCCAAAAAGGCCCGCTTCGACGAAGCCAGCCAGACCTGGGAAGTGCAGGTGGAACGCGACGGCCAGCCGGTGACGCTGCGGCCCAAGCAGCTGGTGTTTGCGCTGGGCGTGTCGGGTTACCCCAACGTGCCCAAGATCCCGGGCGCCGAGACCTTCGAGGGCACGCAGCACCACTCCAGCCAGCACCCGGGCGGCGCGGCCTGGGCCGGCAAACACTGCGTGGTGCTGGGCTCCAACAACTCGGCCCACGACATCTGCGCCGACCTGTGGGAACACGGCGCCGACGTGACGATGATCCAGCGCTCGTCCACCCACATCGCGCCCTCCAATTCGCTGATGGAGCTGGCATTGGGCGGCCTGTATTCAGAGCAGGCGGTCAAGAACGGCATCACCACCGACAAGGCCGACCTGATGTTCGCCTCGGTGCCGTACAAGATCATGCACACCTTCCACATCCCGGTGTACGAGGAGATGAAAAAGCGCGACGCCGACCTGTACGCCCGGCTGGAGAAGGCGGGCTTTCTGCTGGACTTCGGCGAAGACGGCTCGGGCCTGTTCATGAAGTACCTGCGCCGCGGCTCGGGCTACTACATCGACGTGGGCGCTTCGGAGCTGGTGGCCGACGGGCGCATCAAGCTCAAGAGCGGCGTCAACATCGAGCGCATCAACCCGCGCTCCGTCACGCTGACCGACGGCACCGAGCTGCCCGCCGACCTGCTGGTGTACGCCACCGGCTATGGTTCGATGAACAACTGGCTGGCCGACCTGGTGTCGCCCGAGGTGGCCGACACCGTGGGCAAATGCTGGGGCCTGGGCAGCAACACCACCAAGGACCCCGGCCCGTGGGAAGGTGAGCTGCGCAACATGTGGAAGCCCACCGCCCAGCCGCAGATGTGGTTCCACGGCGGCAACCTGCACCAGTCACGGCATTACTCGCAGTTCCTGGCGCTGCAGCTCAAGGCCCGCATGGAGGGCCTGCCCACCGAGGTGTATGGCCGGGTGGGGCCGCATCACAAGCGATAGCGATAGCGATTGCGATTGGTCAGAATCGCTTGCCAAAGCCGACCGAGAAGAGCAGCGGATCGACCTTGAAGCTGCCGAGGTTGGCGCCCGCGGCCGAGACGTCGGTGCGGATCTGCACTTTCTTCACGTCGACGTTGACGAGCCAGCCATTGCCTACCGGCACGTCGACGCCGGCGCCCAGCGCCAGGCCCCAGCTGCTGCGGTCGATGTCCACGCCGGCCGGCAGGTCGACGCTGGAAAAGCGCGTGTAGTTGATGCCCGCGCCCAGGTAGGGGCGGAAGCTCATGCCGGTGAAGTGGTACTGCAGGCTCAGTGTGGGCGGCAGGTGCTTCAGGCTGCCGATCTTGTCGCCACCGGCGCGCAGGTCGTGCTTCTGCGGGTAGGTCAGCACCAGCTCGGCCGCGATGTTCGGCGTGAAGAAGTAGGTGACGTCCACCTCGGGGAAGGTCTTGTTCTTCAGGCTCAGGTCCAGGCCGGTGTTGTCCTTGTCGGCCGAGTCCAGGTGCAGCGCGCGCGCCCGCACGATCCAGTTGCCGCTGTCCTGCGCATGGGCGGCAGGCAGGGCGGCGACGGTGAGGGCGGCGGCGGCGGCGAGCGCCAGCGCTTGGCAGCGCTTGTTCATGTGAGCTCCTTGAGTGGCGTGTTGAAGGCCCTCATTAGCCCGCCGAGGTTCCCCGCCGCATTTGCGCCAGCGCAAAGTGGCCGCCGCCTGGCCGCGTGCCCGGGCACCCGCTTGACGCAGGTCAAACGTGCGCCGCTGCCCTGTCGCGCTCAGCCCACGGGCTGGATGGGGACGTACAGCTCGCCCCCGCCGGCGCGGAACTCGGCCGACTTCTCGCCCATGCCGCGGGCCGCGTAGTCGCGCACTTCCTGCGTGATCTTCATCGAGCAGAACTTGGGGCCGCACATGGAGCAGAAGTGCGCCACCTTGCTGGCGTCCTTGGGCAGCGTCTCGTCATGGAATTCGCGCGCGGTGTCGGGGTCCAGGCCCAGGTTGAACTGGTCGGTCCAGCGGAACTCGAAGCGCGCCTTCGACAGCGCATCGTCCCGCGCCCGCGCCCCCGGGTGGCCCTTGGCCACGTCGGCCGCATGCGCCGCGATCTTGTAGGCCACGATGCCCTGCTTCACGTCCTCGCGGTCGGGCAGGCCCAGATGTTCCTTGGGCGTCACGTAGCACAGCATCGCGGTGCCCATCCAGCCGATCATGGCCGCGCCGATGGCGCTGGCGATGTGGTCGTAGCCCGGCGCGATGTCGATGGTCAGCGGCCCCAGCGTGTAGAAGGGCGCCTCGTGGCAGTGCCTGAGCTGCTCGTCCATGTTGGCCTGGATCATGTGCATCGGCACATGGCCGGGGCCTTCGATCATGGTCTGCACGTCGTGCTGCCAGGCCAGCTGCGTCAGCTCGCCCAGCGTGCGCAGCTCGGCGAACTGGGCCTCGTCGTTGGCATCGGCGGCCGAGCCGGGCCGCAGCCCATCGCCCAGCGAGAAGCTCACGTCGTACGCCTTCATGATCTCGCAGATCTCTTCGAAGCGCGTGTACAGGAAGCTCTCCTGGTGGTGGGCGATGCACCACTTGGCCATGATCGAGCCGCCGCGCGAGACGATGCCGGTGCGCCGCTGCGCGGTGAGGTGGATGAAGGGCAGCCGCAGCCCGGCATGGATGGTGAAGTAGTCCACCCCCTGTTCAGCCTGCTCGATCAGCGTGTCGCGGTACAGGGCCCAGGTCAGGTCCTCGGCCACGCCGCCCACCTTCTCCAGCGCCTGGTAGATGGGCACGGTGCCGATGGGCACCGGGCTGTTGCGCAGGATCCAGTCGCGCGTGGTGTGGATGTGGCGGCCGGTGCTCAGGTCCATCACGTTGTCGGCGCCCCAGCGGATGGCCCACACCAGCTTGTCCACCTCTTCCTCGATGCTGCTGGTGACGGCCGAGTTGCCGATGTTGGCGTTGATCTTGACCTTGAACTGGCGGCCGATGGCCATCGGCTCCACCTCGGGGTGGTTGATGTTGGCCGGGATGATGGCGCGGCCACGCGCCACCTCGTCGCGCACGAACTCAGGCGTGATGACGACGGGCAGCCGCGCGCCCAGACCGTTGCCGGCCAGGCGGCGCTCGCGCTGCGCATCGGCCAAGTACTCGGCCATCCATTCGCGCTTGCCGTTCTCGCGCAGCGCCACGTATTCCATCTCGGGCGTGACGATGCCGCGGCGGGCGTAGTGCATCTGGGTGACGTTGTTGCCAGCCCGCGCGCGGCGCGGCATGCGCTGCAGCGCGGCGGCATCGGCGCGCAGCTGGGCGATGCGTGGGCTGTCGCGCTCCTCGTACTTCAGGCCGTCGTCCAGCGCCTGGCGCTGCCGGCCTTCGTAGCGCTCGGTGTCGCCGCGCTCGTCGATCCAGGCAGCGCGCACTTCGGGCAGGCCGCGGCGCACGTCGATGGCGGCGGCGGGGTCGGTGTAGGGGCCGGAGGTGTCGTACAGCGACACCACCTCGCCATTGCTCAGGGCCACGTCGCGCACCGGCACCCGCAGGTCGGGTCGGCTGCCGGTGATCCAGGCCTTGGTGGAAGCGGGGAATGGCTCACGCGTCAGGCTGAGCAGCTGCGCAAGCTTGTCGGGGGCGTTCATGCGGGTCTCCTTCGGGGGCGTGGCAAGGCATGCTCCGAAGGTCGGCCCGGCCCACGCGACCCAAGGCGCGCACCCGTGCTGACACGACAGCTCTTCTTCCGCCGGTACTAACCGGTTCAAGTTCGCGGGTTCGGTTTCACCATCTCAGCGGGCCTGTCGGCCTGCACCCCGGAGCGGGGGCGATTGTGGGAGCCCGGCGCGGCCGGTGTCAACGTGTTGCCCCTGCCGCCCACCGCGGCTTGCCGGCGGTGATAGCGTGCCGCGCATGAGCCTTGTCCTGTCCGCCCTCGATCAGTCCGTCTCGCTTGCCGGCAGCAGCGAAGACGCCGCCATCCGCGACAGCGTGAGCCTGGCGGCCCACTGCGAAGCCGAGGGCTACCACCGCTTCTGGCTGAGCGAGCACCATGCGCTGCCCACCATCATCGGCACCGCGCCCGAGGTGCTGATGGCCGCGGTGGCCGCCACCACGCAGCGCATCCGCATCGGCAGCGCGGGGGTGATGCTGCCGCACTATTCGGCCTTCAAGGTGGCCGAACAGTTCCGGGTGCTGGAAGCGCTGGCGCCCGGCCGCATCGACCTGGGCGTAGGCCGTGCGCCGGGCGGCGACATGCGCACCGCGATGGCCCTGAACCCGCAGGCGCACCACGCGGCCGAGCACTTTCCGCAGCAGGTGCGCGACCTGCAGGCCTGGACCAGCGGCCAGCCGCACAACGGCATCACGGCCCACCCGCGCGGGCCGCATGCGCCGCAGGTGTGGGTGCTGGGCAGCAGCGACTACGGCGCGCAGCTGGCCGCGCACTTCGGCCTGCCGTATGCCTTTGCCTACTTCTTCATGGACGGCCAGGGCGTGGAACAGGCGCTGCGCCTGTACCGCGACCTCTACCGCCCCAGCGAGCGGCACCCCACGCCGCAGCCCACCATCTGCGTGTGGGCGCTGGCCGCCGGCACCGAAGAAGAAGCCCGCCACCATGCGCTGAGCCGCGGACGCTGGCGCGTGGACCGCGCCCGCGGCGTGCTGGGCCCGCTGCAGCCGCCGGACGCGGTGGCGGCGCGCGGCTTCACCGAGGTGGAGATGGCCACCACCGTGGACGCCATGCGCCGCAAGGCCCTGGTGGGCACCGGCGAGCAGGTGGCGGCGATGCTGCAACAGCTGGCCGACCAGCTGCAGCTGGGCGAGATCGTGATCAACACCTGGGCTCACGACCCCGCGGTGCGCCGCCGCTCTTACACGCTGATAGCGCAGGCGATGCGCGGGGCTTGAACCAGGCGGGTCAGCCCGCCAGTCGCTCGAATTTGAAGACGGCCACGCTGGCCAGCAGGTTGGGCAGCGTGCGCACCGGCTTGCCGTGCTGGATGCCGAAGCTCTCGATCACCGACAGGCCGTTCTTGCGGGCCAGCACCTCGAAATCGGCATAGGTGCCGACGCGGATGTTGGGCGTGTCGTACCACTGGTAGGGCAGCACCCGCGTCACCGGCATGCGGCCCGAAGCCACGCGGATGCGGTTGGGCCAGTGCGCGAAGTTGGGAAAGCTGACGATGCCGATGCGGCCCACGCGGGCGGTTTCCTGCAGCATCTTCTCGGTGTTGCGCAGGTGTTGCAGCGTGTCCAGCTGCAGCACCACGTCGAACGACTGATCCTCGAACAGCGCCAGACCCTCTTCCAGATTGAGCTGCAGCACCTTCACATCGCGCCGGATGCAGGCCGCCACCTTCTCATCGTCGATCTCCACCCCAAAGCCGCGGCACTGCCGGTGATCGCGCAGGTGCGCCAGCAGCGCGCCGTCGCCGCAGCCGAGGTCGAGCACGCGGCTGCCGAAGGGAACGAGCGACGCAATGGTTTCCATATCCGCCCTGTCACTCATGATGTCAGCCCCTCGCCCGTCGAGTACGCCGGTCGATCCCCCGAGGGGATGGCGGGCCGGCTTGGGGCGGCCCGGCGCTCGGCCCGCGGGACGATCAGAGCAAAGCTCGTCCTCATGCGAACTCCTTGGCCACGTTGTCGAAGTAGGCGCGCAGCACCGCGTGGTAGCGCGGGTCTTCCAGCAGGAAGGCGTCGTGGCCGTGCGGGGCGTCGATCTCGGCGTAGCTGACGTCGCGCTGGTTGTCGA
>CAKZXL010000402.1 GCA_937883885.1 uncultured Aquincola sp.
CAGTCCAGCAGCTCGGTGCCATAGCTGCCGATGACGTCGAGCTGCGGGCTGTGCACATGGGTGTCGATGAAGCCCGGCAGGATCAACCGGCCGCGGTGGTCGTGCTGCTGCCAGCCCTCGCCGGGCAGCGGCGTGTTGGCCGGCTGCGCGCCGGTGATGCGGCCGTCTTCGATCAGCAGCCAGTGGTCGGGGCGCCAGCGCACGGCCGGGCTGTGCACCGCGCCCCACTCGGGCGTGGCGGTGAAGTCGAGCAGGTCACCCCGCAGGGCCAGTCGGTGGGGCGGAACGTCGGTCGGGGTCATCGGCGGATTCGGTTGGGGGGCGGATTGTCAATGCACCGCGGCCGACGGCCCGGCGCCCGGCTGGGCGAGCCGGCGGGCCACCTCGCGCACCTGCTCGCGCAGCCAGCGCATCGAGGGCGAGGCATGCGTCAGGTCGTGCCACAGCTGGTAGTAGGTGAGCGGCGGAAACGGCGCCGGGCAGCGCACGATGCGCACCGGCAGCACGCCGGCATAGCGTGAGCAGAACAGCCGACCGGTGGTCAGCACCAGCCCGCTGCGCGCCACCATCAGCGGTATCAGGCCGAAGTGGGCGCTGCGCACCACCAGGTTGCGCTTGAGGCCGAGCGACGTGAGGTGCTCCTCGATCACGCCCAGCGCACCCGGGCTCAGCGGCGAAGGGGCCACGTGCTCGCAGCCCAGGTACTTGTCCACCGTCCAGCCCTTGCCGGCGCCTTCGGCGAGGCGCACCACCGGATGGCCCTCGGCCACCAGGCAGACGATCTCGTCGGTCATCAGCCGGCCCAGGTGCAGCTCCTCGGGCGGACGCAGCCAGTTGCCGATCACCAGGTCCACCTCACCGTCGGCCAGGCCGCGGCGGTAGTCGAAGTCGCGCGACAGCGCCAGCAGCTCGATGCGGGCGCCGGGCGCGGCCTGGTGCACATGGGCCACCAGCTCGGGCAGGAAGGTGGGGTCCAGGTAGTCGCTGGCGGCCACGCGGAAGGTGGCGGTGGTGGTCTGCGGGTCGAACGAGGCGCTGCGCAGCCGCGGGCTGAAGAGCGCATCGGCCGCCTGCAGCAGGCTGGCCGCCGGCCCCACCAGTTGCAGCGCAGTGGCGGTGGGCGTCATGCCGTTGCCGGCCCGCACCAGCAGCGGATCGCCGGTGAGCTCACGCAGCCGCTTCAGCTGGGCGCTGACGGCGGGCTGGGTGCTCTGCAGGCGCAGGGCAGCACGGGAGACGCTGCGTTCGACGATCACGGTGTGGAGGACTCTGATCAGGTACAGCTCGATCTTGTCGAACTCGGCGCGCTGCGTCATATGGCTGGCTCGATAGGTGCTATGAGGGCTATCGTATTCACGGGCTGCCCTGCAGCGAGTAACTTCCCACCCCATGACAACACAACCCGTGCGCTTCTATCACCAGGGCCGCATCGTCGACGTGAGCGGCGTGCACCCCACCCGCAGCGTGCTCGACTGGCTGCGCGAGGACGCCCACTGCACCGGCACCAAGGAAGGTTGCAACGAAGGCGACTGCGGTGCCTGCACCGTGGTGGTGGGCGAGCTGGACGCGGCCGGCCAGCTGCAGCTGCAGACGGTCAACAGCTGCATCCAGTTCGTGCCCACGCTGCACGGCAAGGCGCTGTTCACGGTGGAAGACCTGAAGCCCCAGTGCGCCGGCCAGCTGCACCCGGTGCAGCAGGCGCTGGTGGAGTGCCACGGCTCGCAATGCGGCTTCTGCACCCCGGGTTTCGTGATGTCGCTGTGGTCCGCCTATGAGCACCACCAGGCGGCCGGCACCCAGCCCACGCGCCAGCAGCTGGCCGACGAGCTGTCGGGCAACCTGTGCCGCTGCACCGGTTACCGGCCCATCATCGATGCCGGCCAGCGCATGTTCGACCTGCCCGCCGCGCGGCTGGATGCCGCGCCGGTGGTGGCCGCGCTGCAAGCCTTGCAGGCCGGCTCGCTGAGCTACCAGGGCGCCCGCCCCGGCGAGCCCGCCGCCACGCTGCATGCGCCCGCCACGCTGGACGAGCTGGCCGCGCTGCGCGTGCAGCACCCCAAAGCCACGCTGCTGGCCGGCAGTACCGACATCGGCCTGTGGGTGAGCAAGCAGTTCCGCGACGTGGGCGACCTGATCTACGTGGGCCACGTGGCCGCGCTCAAAACGATAGAAACGATGGCCGACGGCGGCCTGCGCATCGGCGGCGGTGCATCGCTGGAAGACGCTTATGCCGCGCTGGCCAAGCGCCTGCCGGCGCTGACCGACCTGTGGCTGCGCTTTGCGTCCCCGCCCATCCGCCATACCGGCACGCTGGGTGGCAACGTGGCCAACGGCTCACCCATCGGCGATTCACCGCCGATGCTGATGGCGCTGGACGCGCAGATCGAGCTGCGCCAGGGCGAGCGGGTGCGCCAGATGCCGCTGCCCGAGTTCTACGTGGACTACATGAAGAACCGGCTGGAGCCGGGTGAATTCGTGCGGGCCCTGCTGGTGCCGGGCGCAGCCTTCAACCGCACGGTGCGGGCCTACAAGATCAGCAAGCGCTTCGATTGCGACATCTCCGCGCTGTGCGGCGGCTTCTCGATCGAACTGGATGGCGACACCGTGCGCAGCGTGCGCCTGGCCTTCGGCGGCATGGCCGGGGTCGTCAAGCGCGCCGCCGCAGCCGAAGCCGCGGTGCTGGGCCAAGCCTGGACCGAGGCCACCGTGCAGGCCGCCCAGGCCGCGCTGCTGCAGGACTTCAAACCCCTGACCGACATGCGCGCCAGCGCCGAGTACCGCATGCAGGTGGCGCAGAACCTGTTGATGCGCTTCTGGCTGGAGACGCGGGCGGCCGATCCGCTGCCGGTGTCGCAGACCAGCGTGTTTGCGGTGATGCCGCATGGGGTGTGAGGTGGGGTGTGGCTGTGAGCTGCGCTAATGGTGGGGTTGTGACGGTGCTCCGTGGGTGCCTCGGCGGAGCGCTGCAATTTGCGGCGCTGCGCGGCGGGCGGGGCCCGGCAGGGGCTCATGCGGTCTCGGTCGGCCCTGCGGGCCGACTGCGCTGCGGTGCTCCCGACAAGGTCGCGCGGTGGAACTCGCTACGTTCGCTGCGCTCACTGCACTCGAACAACCACCGCGAGTCAGTTGACGAAGCACGCTGCGCGTGCCGACCTCGTCGCTGCGCTCCTCGCCGAGCCCAAAATCGCCCCCACCGGGCCCCGCCCGCCGCGCAGCACAGCTGGAGCACTGCCGTGGCAGCAGGTGTGCCGCTGCAGCACACCCACACCAACTACCGGCACCTGCCGTGGCCTGGGGTCCCGATGCGCCAGCGAGGCCAAGCGGGGGCGTGGGGCTGGGCGGGTAGGGGCGAGGGCGCATCTGGAGCGCCGAGCAGCGCAGGGCGGGTGGCCCGCGCGCGCAGCGCGCCTCGTCATCTGACTCGCAGGCGGGTGTCTGAGCGGAGATGGCAAAGCCATCGCAGCGAGTTACGCGGCGTGGGCCACTCGACCGAGCAGCGCAGGGCAGTCCGCGCGCAGCGCGGACCGCGGAAGCTAAGCCCTCGCCCCTGCCCGCCCAGCCCCACGCCCAGGCACCCCACCCCGCACCAGCCTCTGATGGCCTTGACCCAGGCGCCTCACTGAAAAATAGCCGAACGCAGCCTGTCTAGACAAGCCCTGCCGCCAAGCCCTAAGCCGGACCAACACATGAACAAGCCCATCGCCCCCAGCCTGCTGCAGCCCGCCGAAGCCTTCGCGCCCTATGCGAAGAACACCGCCGCGCGCATCGACGAGGCGGCCGAACGCAGCGCCCAGGCCGCCGGGGCGCGGGTCGGCATCAGCCGGCCGCATGAGTCGGCCCACCTGCACGTGGCCGGCGAGGCCACTTACATCGACGACATCCCCGAGCTGCAAGGCACCCTGCACTGCGCCCTGGGCCTGTCGCCGGTGGCCAAGGGCACCTTGACGAGCGCCGACCTGGACAAGGTCAAGGCCATGCCCGGCGTGGTGGCCGTGCTCACCGCGGCCGACATCCCCGGCACCAACGACTGTGGATCGATCGTGCACGATGATCCCATCCTGTGCGACGGCGAGATCCGCTACCTGGGCCAGCCGGTGTTCGCCGTCATCGCCCGCAGCCGCGACCAGGCGCGCCGCGCCGCGGCACTGGCCAAGCAGGTGCTGCAGATCGACGCCCTGCCCCCGGTGCTCACGCCGCAGCAGGCGCATGCGCAGCAGCAGTACGTGGTGCCGCCCATGCACCTGGTGCGCAGCAGCACCGAAGGCGGCGCGCAGGCCGCCATTGCCAAGGCGCCGCACCGGCTGCAAGGCAGCTTCGACGTCGGCGGCCAGGAACAGTTTTACCTGGAAGGCCAGATCAGCTATGCCGTGCCCAAGGAAAACGACGGCATGCATGTGTACTGCAGCACCCAGCACCCCACCGAGATGCAGCACCTGGTGGCCCATGCGCTGCATTTGCACGCCCACCATGTGCAGGTGGAATGCCGGCGCATGGGCGGCGGCTTCGGCGGCAAGGAGTCGCAGTCAGGCCTGTTCGCCTGCGTGGCGGCCGTAGCGGCCAAGAAGCTCAACCGCCCCGTCAAGCTGCGGCTGGACCGCGACGACGACTTCATGATCACCGGCCGGCGGCACTGCTTCTGGTACGAGTACGACATCGGCTATGACGATGAAGGCCGCATCCTGGGCGCCGAGGTGAACATGGTCTCGCGCGCCGGCCATTCGGCCGACCTCTCGGGCCCGGTGATGACCCGCGCGCTGTGCCACTTCGACAATGCCTACTGGCTGCCCGACGTGGCGCTGCACGGCTTTTCGGGCAAGACCAACACCCAGAGCAACACCGCCTTCCGCGGCTTCGGCGGGCCGCAGGGCGCCATCGCCATCGAGAACATCCTGGACGCGGTGGCGCGCCGGCTGGGGCGCGATCCGCTGGCGGTGCGCCGTGCCAACTTCTACGGCACCACCGATCGCAACGTCACGCCCTACGAGCAGACGGTGACCGACAACATCGTGCACGAGGTGGTCGACCAGCTGGTGGCCAGCAGCGACTACACCGCCCGGCGCGAGGCAGTGGCGCAGTTCAACGCCGGCAGCCGGGTGCTCAAGCGCGGCCTGGCGTTGGTGCCGCTGAAGTTCGGCATCTCCTTCAACGTCAAGCACTTCAACCAGGCCGGCGCGCTGGTGCATGTGTACAACGACGGCTCCATCCTGGTGAACCATGGCGGCACCGAGATGGGCCAGGGCCTGAACACCAAGGTGGCCCAGGTGGTGGCGCATGAGCTGGGCGTGAGCTTCGAGCGGGTGCGCGTGACCGCGACCGACACCCAGAAGGTGGCCAACACCTCGGCCACCGCCGCTTCCACCGGCGCAGACCTCAACGGCAAGGCCGCGCAGGATGCGGCGCGGCAGATCCGCGAGCGCCTGGCCGCCTGCATCGCCGCGCACCATGGCGGCAGCGCTGAAGAGGTGGTGTTTGCCAACGACGAGGTGCAGGTGGGCGGCCGCACGCTGCGCTTTGACGCGGTGGTGGCGCAGGCCTACCTGGACCGGGTGCAGCTGTGGTCCGACGGCTTTTACGCCACGCCGGGCCTGAGCTGGGACCGCGACAAGATGAAGGGCCGGCCCTTCTACTACTTCGCCTATGGCGCGGCGGTGAGCGAGGTGCTGGTGGACACGCTCACCGGTGAATGGAAGCTGCTGCGCGCCGACGTGCTGCACGATGCCGGCCGCTCGCTGAACCCGGCGCTGGACATCGGCCAGGTGGAGGGCGCCTTCATCCA
>CAKZXL010000403.1 GCA_937883885.1 uncultured Aquincola sp.
CGCGTGGGCGGCATCCGCAGCTTCAGCGAGCTGCTGGCCCGCCACGGCCGTGGCCTGGGCTGCGACATCTGCAAGCCGGCGGCGGCCAGCATCTTCGCCTCCTGCTGGAACGAATTCGTGCTGAAGAAGGACCTGGCGCCGCTGCAGGACAGCAACGACTACTACCTGGGCAACCTGCAGAAGGACGGCAGCTACTCCGTGGTGCCGCGCATGGCCGGCGGCGAGGTGACGCCCGACGGCCTGATTGCCGTGGGCCAGGTGGCCAAGAAATATGGCCTTTACACCAAGATCACCGGTGGCCAGCGGGTGGACCTGTTCGGCGCCAAGGTCGACCAGCTGCCCGCCATCTGGGAAGAGCTGATCGCCGCTGGCTTCGAGAGTGGCCACGCTTATGGCAAGAGCCTGCGCACGGTGAAAAGCTGCGTGGGCAGCACCTGGTGCCGCTATGGCGTGGACGACAGCCTGGGCCTGGCCGTGATGCTGGAGAACCGCTACAAGGGCCTGCGCGCGCCGCACAAGATCAAGTTCGGCGTGTCGGGCTGCACCCGCGAATGCGCCGAAGCCCAGGGCAAGGACGTGGGCATCATCGCCACCGACAAGGGCTGGAACCTGTACGTGTGCGGCAACGGCGGCATGAAGCCGCGCCATGCCGAGCTGCTGGCCGCCGACCTCAACCAGGCCACGCTGGTCAAGCTGATCGACCGCTTTTTGATGTTTTACGTGCGCACCGCCGACCGGCTGCAGCGCACCAGCACCTGGCGCGACAACCTGGAAGGTGGCCTGGACTACCTGAAGGACGTGCTCGTGAAAGACAGCCTGGGTCTGGGCGCCGAGCTGCAAGCCCAGATGCAGCACGTGGTGGAGACCTACCAGTGCGAATGGAAAACCGCCGTCACCGACCCGCAGGTGCGGCAGCGCTTCCGCTCCTTCGTCAACATCGCGCGGGCGCCGGTGGAAGCGCCGCCGCCAGAAGGCCCGCGCTGGGTGCCGGTGTGCCGCACCGACGACATCCTGCCCGAGGCTGGCGTGGCCGCGCTGGTGGACGAGCAGCCGATCGCCATCTTCCGCCTGGGCGACGGCAGCTTCCACGCCATCGACGACGTGGACCCCAAGTCGGGCGCCAGCGTGCTGTCGCGCGGGCTGGTGGGCAACCTGGGCGAGCGGCTGGTGGTGGCTTCGCCCATGTACAAGAACCACTTCGACCTGCGCAGCGGCGAGTGCATCGAAGCGCCCGAGCATTCGGTGCGGGCCCATGCGGTGCGGGTGCAAGGCGACCAGGTGCTGGTGGCGCTGGCGCACACAATGGCGGAAGAACCCGCCACCGCCTGAGCCGAGAGCACCGCATGACCGAGCCCGCCCTGCCCCTGACCGCCACGCAGCTGATGCTGCAGGCCAAGCAGCGCGAGATCGATGCGGTGCGCCAGCTGGCCCAGCGCACCGAGCTGGTCGATGCCATCGGCCGGCTGATCCACGGCCTGCAGCGCGAGCGTGGCGCCACCAGCGTGTGGCTAGCCTCGGCCGGCCAGCGCTTTGCCGACGTGCGCGCGCAGGCCATCGCCGAAGCCGACGAGGCCGAGCAGCATCTGCGCCATCAACTGGCCGGCCCGCTGGCGCCGGATGCCGCCACCGGCGCGCCGCTGCTCACGCTGCTGGCCTGGGTGTTGATGGGCCTGGAACAGCTGCCCGCGCTGCGCACCCAGGTGGCGCGACAGCAGATGGAGGCGGCGGCTTCGGTGGCGGCCTACAGCCGCTTGATCGCCGGGCCGGTGGAGCTGGTGTTCCACATCGCCGATGCGGCGCGGCTGCCCGCTGCCTCCCGGCTGCTGGTGGCGCTGCTGCACCTGGTGCAGGCCAATGAAGCTGCCGGCCAGGAACGGGCGCTGGGCGCGGTGCTGTTTGCATCGGGCCGCTGCGCCGAGCTGCAGCAGCAGCGGGTGCTGCACCTGATCGATGCGCAGGAGCGCAGCCTGCAGGTGTTCACCGACTTTGCCGAGCCGGCGCTGCGCAGCGGCTGGGAAGCACAGCAGCTGACGCCCGAGACCGCCCGGCTGGAACGCCTGCGCCGCACCCTGGCCATGGCCCGGACCGACGCCGCGCTGGACACCCGCCAGAGCGAAGACTGGTTCGCGGTGAGCAGCCAGCGCATCGATGCGCTGTGGCAGCTGCAGCTGCAGCTGATCGCCCGGCTGCGCGCCGAGTGCGAGGCCCAGGTGCGCGAGGCCGAGCAGGCGCTGCAGGACTCCGAAGGCCTGCTGCAGGGCCTGCGCCGCCAGCCACCCCAGCATGCCGGCGCCGTGGCCCGCTTCTTCGAGGCCGATGCCGCCACCGAACCCGTGCCCGGCCCCGACGGGGTGGGCACCGGCGCCGACAACGCGGCCCTGACCGCGCTGCTGCAGGCGCAGGCCGAGCGCCTGGCCCGCATGGAAGCCGAGCTGGACAAGGCCCGCCGCACCCTGCATGAGCGCAAGGTGATCGAACGCGCCAAGGGCGTGCTGATGTCGCGCCTGGGCATGAGCGAAGAGGCCGCCTTTCGCGCGCTGCAAAAGACCTCGATGGACCAGAACCGGCGGCTGCTGGACGTGGCCGAGGCCACCTTGTCGCTGCCCGACTTCGCCTTCGGGCCGGC
>CAKZXL010000404.1 GCA_937883885.1 uncultured Aquincola sp.
AAGGCCGGGCGGCTGCGCATCGTGGCGGCCGACGGCACGGTGGGCAAGCCGCTGGCCGGCCTGCCCAAGGTGGACGCCGGCGGCCAGGGCGGCCTGCTGGACGTGGTGGTGGACCCGCGCTTTGCCGACAACCGCCGCCTCTACTGGAGCTACAGCGAGCCCGGCGACGGCAACCTCAACGGCACCGCCGTGGCCCGCGGCACGTTGCAGGGTGACGGCCTGACGGACGTCAAGGTCATCTTCCGCCAGCTGCCCAAGCACAGCGGCGGCAGCCACTTCGGCTCGCGCCTGGTGTTCGACCGCAGCGGCGCCCTCTTCGTCACCCTGGGCGACCGCTTCTCGCTCAAGGACGACGCCCAGGTGCTGGGCAACCACATCGGCAAGATCGTGCGCATCACCCCCGATGGTGAGCCGGCGCCCGACAACCCCTTCACCGGCCCTGCCGCCAAGGCGGAGGCCAAGCCCGAGGTGTGGAGCTACGGCCACCGCAATGTGCAGGGCGCGGCGCTGCATCCCACCACCGGCGAGCTGTGGGCCACCGAGCACGGCCCGCAGGGTGGCGACGAACTCAACCGGGTGGAGAAGGGCCGCAACCACGGCTGGCCGGTGATCACCTACGGCCGCAACTACGGCCTGGGCACCCGCATCGGCGAAGGCGAGGCGCGCGAGGACGTGGTGGCCCCGCTGCGCCACTGGGTGCCGGTGTCCATCGCACCGTCGGGTCTGGCCTTCTTGACCAGCGACCGCTACCCCGGCTGGCAGGGCGACCTGTTCATGGGCGCGCTGCGCGGCCAGGCGCTGCTGCGGCTGCAGCTGGACGGCGACCGCGTGGTGGGCGAAGAGCGGCTGCTGACCCGCCTGGGCGAACGCATCCGCGACGTGCGCCAGGGCCCCGACGGCTGGCTGTACGTGCTGACCGACAACGCCGACGGGCGCATCCTGCGGCTGCAGCCCTGACGGCGTCGCGGGCGGGGTGTGCCTGAGACAATCAGGCCATGACCACCGCCACTGCCGCCACCGACCTGCTCAACGCCGACCTGCACTGCCACTCTCAGGTGTCGGACGGCACGTTGACGCCCGAGCAGCTGGCCGCGCGCGCCGCCGCCAACGGCGTGCAGCTGTGGGCGCTGACCGACCACGACGAAGTGGGCGGCCTGCACCGCGCCCGCGACGCGGCCCTGGCGGCGGGCCTGAACTACCTCACGGGCGCCGAGATCTCGGTGACCTTTGCCGGCATCACGGTGCACATCGTCGGCCTGGGCTTCGACATCGACGACCGCGCGTTGCGCGAAGGCCTGGAACGCACCCGCGGCGGCCGCGAAGAACGCGCCCGCGAAATGGCCGCGGGGCTGGCGCAGGTGGGCATCAAGGGCAGCTTCGAAGGCGCGTTGCAGTACGTGGGCAACCCCGAGCTGATCAGCCGCACCCACTTCGCGCGGCACCTGGTGGCCACTGGCGTGTGCGCCGACACCTCCGAGGTGTTCCGCCGCTTTCTCACCGAAGGCAAGCCGGGTTACGTTCCCCACCGCTGGGCCAGGCTGGGCGACGCGGTGCGCTGGATCGTCGATGCCGGCGGCATGGCCGTGATCGCCCACCCGGGCCGCTACGCCTTCACGCCCACCGAGGAATACGCGCTTTTCACCGAATTCATCGGCCACGGCGGCCAAGGCGTGGAGGTGATCACCGGCAGCCACAACCAGGCCGACTACCTGAAGTACGCCGACATGGCCAAGGAGTTCGACCTCTACGCCTCCCGCGGCAGCGATTTCCATTCGCCCGACGAAAGCCACACCGACCTGGGCGCGCTGCCTTACCTGCCGGGGCAATTGAAGCCGGTGTGGGAGGGGTTGGCGGGGCGGATCATGCGGCCGCAGTAAAGGGGCGTGGCCGCGCCGTCCATTCACTGAGTGCTGCTGAGTCGCTGGTCAGATATTCGCAAGTAAGCGAACGTCAGAATGTGCTGCATCTAGGGAAGAAATTGCACGTTTCAAGGAGCGCTCCGCGCAGTACGCAACCAGGTACTTGGGCGCAAACGAAAAATAGAGATCAGTACTGATGCTTACCCACCTGCACATCAAAAACTTCAAAGCCTGGAAGGACACGGGGGCGATTCGCTTGGCCCCGCTCACTGTGCTCTTCGGCGCCAACAGTGCTGGCAAGAGCAGCCTGGGCCACTTACTGTTAGCGTTGCAACAGACGGCGCGTTCGACGGATCGCAAGCGTGCACTGCATCTGGGTGATGCATCATCGCTGATCGATTTGGGCACCTTCACTGATTGCCTGCACGGCCACGATCTGAAGCAGTCGATGTCCTTTGAGCTGGGTTGGATCATGCCAAAGGCCATGGATGTGCGCGATCCACTGCAAGCCGAATCCCGTTATCAGGGCGATCACATGCGACTGGACGTGACGCTGGCCGCCAACAAGGCGCAGCAACCTGAAGTGCAGGCACTGCGCTATGCCCTCACCCAGGGTGATGACGAGGTACTTGATGTGGCGCTCGTGCGCGACGAGAAACGCAAGCTCAACCTGACTTCGGCCCACTACGGCTTCAAAATGGCAGACGGGCGAAAATGGCCGTTGGAGGAGCCAGAGAAGTTTTACCGACTATCCGACACCAGCATGGCTCGATACAAGAACGCAGGTTTTCTTGCGGACTTCGCACTGGCCACCGAAAGCATGCTGGAAAGCATCTCTTACTTGGGGCCTCTGCGCAGCCATCCTCAGCGGATTTACCAATGGTCTGGCGATACACCAGCCAGCGTCGGGCAAATGGGTGAGTACGCCGTAGCGGCCATTTTGGCGGCGCAAGGGGAAGGTCGGCGCCTCAACCGACAGGTTGGACACCACACTAAGGGCTTTGCAGAATTCATGGCTGCGTGGCTCAAGGATCTCGGCGTCATCCAAGACTTCTCTGTGCGGCCGGTAGCAGAGGGTCGCAAGGAATATGAGGTACTCGTGAAGACCCACGCCAAAGCGCCCGAGGTGAAGATCACTGACGTAGGCTTTGGCATCTCCCAGGTATTGCCTGCATTGGTGCAAGCGTTCTACTGCCCACCGCATTCCACCGTCTGGATGGAGCAACCCGAAATCCATCTGCACCCGCAAGTGCAGGCGGAGTTGGCCGACGTCTTCATATCCGCGACACAGGCCCGTGAGGGTGGAAAACCGCGCGCCGTGCAGTTGATCGTGGAGAGTCACTCTGAACATTTCCTGAACCGCTTGCAGCGCCGAGTGGCGGAAGGGGTAATCCAGCCCGACGACGTGGCGGTCTATTTCTGCCGCCGCGGGGGCTCGGCCACCGAGTTGGAGCCGCTGAAGCTGAACATGTTTGGCGAGATCGAAAACTGGCCTGAACATTTCTTCGGAGATGAGATGGCGGACATCGCGGGACGCACCCTGGCAGCCATGCAGCGCAAGAAGGAGATGAGCCGGCAAGGTGGCGCACGGTGAAAGCGGTGATCGACACCAACGTGCTCTTGGTCGCCAACGGCCAGCATCCTGACGTTTCCGCAGACTGCGTTACCGCGTGCGTGAAACGACTGCAGGCCATGCAACAGAAGGGAGTAGCCGTCATCGATGATGGCTATCGAATCCTCGGGGAGTACCAGCATAAGACCAGCCTCACTCCGCCGAAGGGCGTCGGGGATGTCTTCCTCAAATGGCTGCTGCGACAAGCAGGCACTGCGCAGGTGGAGCAGGTCACGCTGAACGAAGTCGCTGTGGATCGCTTTGCCGAGTTCCCTGACCCCATGCTGGAGCACGTGTTTGATGCACCCGATCGGAAATTCGCTGCTGTCGCTTATGCCCACCCGGACAAGCCTGCGATTTGGCAAGCGGCAGATTGCAAGTGGCTGGACTGGTGGCCAACCTTGCGGGCCAAAGGTATCGAGGTCGATTTCTTGTGCGCGGCCGATGCCTGCGCGTTCTATGGCAAGAAGTTCCCGGCAAAGCCCACCCCCGAACTTCCGGTCTAAATGCCGTGGACGGCGACTTCTTCCGCTTCCCCCCTACCCCGCACTTAGCATGGCTCGGCCAGGGCATGCCGCGCGACGACAAAGTGCTGCCACCCGTAGAAGTTCAGGACTTGCTGGCATGCGATGTGGTGGTGGAAGAAAAGCTAGATGGCGCCAACCTCGGTTTCTCATTTGCGCCCGATGGCAGCCTTCGCGCACAGAACCGGGGGCAGTATTTGGCCGAGCCTCGTACAGGGCAGTTTGCCCGACTACCCGCATGGCTTGCCCAGCACGGCGACGCACTGCGCGGCGCACTGACTCCTGGCATCATTGTGTTTGGTGAATGGTGTGCCGCACGCCACTCGCTGGACTACGTCGCGCTACCGGACTGGTACTTACTTTTTGATGTGTACGATCGCCACGAGAAGCGTTTCTGGTGCAGCGCGCGCCGCAATGCGCTGGCCGCGTCCGCAGGACTGGCCACAGTCCCCTTGGTGGCAAGCGGAAAATACACAGTTGCGGCGCTGAAGAAGTTGGTGGCAACAAGCACCAGCAGATATCGCGACGGGCCGCTGGAAGGCATCGTCATTCGTCTGGAGTCGGCACGCTGGTGCGAGGCCAGAGCCAAACTGGTTCGGGCCGATTTCACTCAAGCCACCGCGACCCACTGGCGCAAGCGCGCCATCGAATGGAATCGAGTGGGTTTCTCCGCCGATGTCCAACGATGAATCCTCTGCAGCGGGCGCTGGTCGAAAAGCCGGGGCACGACAACGGCTTGGAGCGCGTGATGCACGGCACCTCAGACTGCGCGGCGCTGACGTCTGCTCGCATCGGCACTCGGGTCGATGGCAGGGGGCAGGGAGATGCGTGATGACATCCGCGGTAGCGTGGGATTCACCCTGCCGAAAACAGGCCAGGCCCACCTCGGTACAACTAGACCTCTTTGGGCAGGCTAGGACGTTTCCATGCAGACATGGCAGATGCAGGACGCCAAAGCGCGCCTGTCGGAAGTGGTCAAGCGCGCGGAACTGGATGGCCCGCAGGACATCACGGTGCACGGCAAGTCGGTAGCGGTGGTGCTCTCGCGGGCGGCGTTCGAGCGCATGTCGGGCCAGCAGGCTTCACTGCTGGCCTTCATGCAGGCGTCACCGATGGCGGGGCTGGATGACGAGCTGGTGTTCGAGCGCGACGCCGGTCTGACGCGCGACGTGTCACTGTGAGCTACCTCATCGACACCCACGTGCTGTCGGAGTTGCGGCGGAAGTCGCCCGACTCGGCGGTAGCGCGCTGGTTTGCCGATCGGCCGGCCGGCACGCTGTACCTGAGCGTGCTGACCTTGGGCGAGTTGCGCAAAGGTGTCGAGCGCCTGGCCGACCCGGTGAGGCGGCTGGCGCTGTTGGACTGGCTGGAGACCGGATTGCCGGCCTTCTTCGCCGGCCGTGTGCTGGCGGTGGACGCCGCCGTGGCCGACCGCTGGGGCCAACTTCAGGCACGTGCCGGCCGCCCCTTGCCAGCCATTGACAGCCTGCTGGCCGCCACCGCCTTGCACCACGGCCTGATCCTCGTCACGCGCAACGTGCGGGACGTGTCAGACCTCGGCGCACAGGTGCTGAACCCCTGGGAGTGA
>CAKZXL010000405.1 GCA_937883885.1 uncultured Aquincola sp.
GCAGGCCATCAACACCGTGCGCATGCTGCCCGGCAAGGGCACGGTGGTATGGGGTGCCCGCACCCGGGCCGGCATCGACGGCCTGGGATCGGACTTCAAATACGTGCCGGTGCGCCGGCTGGCGCTGCACATCGAAGACAGCCTGGTGCGTGGCCTGGCCTGGGTGGCTTTCGAGCCCGATGCCGAGCCGCTGTGGGCCCGGCTGCGCGAGCAGGCGGGCGCCTTCCTGCACGGCCTGTACGCACAAGGCGCCTTCCAGGGGCGCCGACCGCAGGAAGCCTGGTTCGTGCACTGCGACGCAGCCACCACCTCCACCACCGACCAGGCCCTTGGCCTGGTGCGCCTGCACCTGGGCTTTGCGCCGCTGCGGCCGGCCGAATTCGTGCTGCTGCGCCTGGTGCTGCAGGCCCAGCCGATGCCGCCCGGCTGAGCCCGCCCGGGCCGGCGCCTGTGGCGCCGATGCCGATTCCCTGCCCCTGACCCCCACCTGCCAGCCGCCCGCGGCGTGACGGGCTTCACGCGCCGGCGGCGAACCGTGCGCCGACACCCTCTTCAGGGGGCCCACCTGCGAGGGAGGCCTTTCCAGAATCGCGCCTCGCCTTCCGCAAAGCCCGATGTCCGGGTCTGGGGGGCCCGGAAGTACCGTCATGAAGAAGTCCTTGCTCGTCGTCGCCGCCGCCCTGTCCGCCAGCCTGGCCAGCACCCTGGCCGTGGCTTCGCCGGTGTCCATCGCCTTCGATGCGGACGACACCGCCGCCTTCTGGAGCAAGCCCCGGCCCGGCAGCTTCACCGACGAGTACGTGTTCACCGTGCCCTACACGCAGTCGGCGCTCAGCGCCAGCGTCACCACCAGCATCGTGGGCGACCGGGACATCGACTTCAGCCGCGTCTACATCACCGACGGCAACAGCACGCTCTTCAGCTTCCTGCAGACGTCCACCGACGCCACCGGCTCGGAGCAATGGGCGCTGACCGATGCGCCGCTGCTGTCGGGCATCAGCTACCACCTGTTCCTGGAAGGCAGCTCCGCCGCCACCGGCGCGCTGTACGCCGGCGAGCTGTCGGTGATGCCTGCCGCCTCGGTGCCCGAACCCGGCTCCGTCGCGCTGGTGCTGGCGGCCCTGGGCGCCGCCGGCCTGGTGGGCTGGCGCCGCCGCGCCTGATCGGCGCCGCCGCCGGCATCCACCCCCTTTTCCCCGACCTTTCACCAACGCCCCTGCGGGCCCTCATCATGCAAAAAGCCTTCATCGCCACCGCCCTGGCCCTGGCCGCGGCCGCCAGCTTCGCGGCGCCCAGCTCGCTGGTGTTCGACAACGACAACACCGCCGCCATCACCGGCAAGCCGGCCAAGGGCAGCTTCCTGGACGAGTTCCTGTTCGAAGTGCCGTTCGCCCAGTCCAGCGTCAGCTCCAGCCTGACGACCAGCATCAACGGCAACAAGAACATCGACTTCAGCAGCATCACCATCACCAACGGCAGCCAGACGCTGTACAGCTTCACCCAGACCGCCTTCGACGCCACCGGCGCCGAGCAATGGACGCTGAACAATGCGCTGCTGTCGGCCGGCACCACCTACCACCTGCTGCTGGCCGGCACTTCGGCCGTGGGCGGCACCCGGTACTCGGGCGACCTGTCGGCCGTGGCCGCCGTGCCCGAGCCCTCGACCTGGGCCATGGCCCTGGCCGGCCTGGCCGCCGTGGGCGCCATCGCCCGCCGCCGCCGCGCCTGATCGCGCGCACTCGGGGCGGTGCAACGCCGCCCCGGCACCTGGCTTGCCGCAGCGCCGGCATGGCCCACACGCCCACCGCGGGTGACACCCGCATCGGCATCTCCGGCTGGCGCTACGCACCGTGGCGCGGCCGCTTCTACCCGCCCAAGCTGCCTCAGCGCAGCGAGCTGGCCTTTGCCGCGCGCCAGCTGGCGACGATCGAGCTGAACGGCTCGTTCTACTCGCTGCAGCGGCCTGAAAGCTACCAGCGCTGGCACGACGAAACGCCCGACGACTTCGTGTTCGCGGTCAAGGGACCGCGCTACCTGACGCACATGTTGCGGCTGAAGGACGTGCGGGTGCCGCTGGCCAACTTCCTGGCTTCGGGCGTGTTTGCGCTCGGGCCCAAGCTGGGGCCGATGCTGTGGCAGTTTCCGCCGCAGATGGCCTTCGAGCCCGAACGCTTCGACGCCTTCTTCCAGCTGCTGCCGCGCAACACGCAGGCCGCGGCCGCGCTGGCCCGCGAGCACGACAGCCGCATGGCCGGCCGCACGCTGCTGCCCGAAGGCCCACGCCGCCGGCTGCGCCATGCGGTGGAAATCCGCCATGAGAGCTTTTGCTCGCCCGACTTCATCGCCCTGCTGCGCCGCCACCGCATCGCGCTGGTGGTGGCCGACACCGCCCGGCGCTGGCCGCTGCTGGAAGACCTGACCGCCGACTTCGTGTACCTGCGCCTGCATGGCGACAAGGAGCTGTACGCCAGCGGCTACGACGACGCGGCGCTGAGCGACTGGGCCCGCCGCATCGACGCCTGGCGCCACGGCACCCAGGTGACCGATGCCCGCACCGCCTCACCGCGGGCGGCACCGCGGCGAGCCCGCCGAGACGTGTACTGCTACTTCGACAACGACGTGAAGGTGCATGCGCCCTGCGACGCGGCGGCGCTTGCCGCGAAGCTGGGCGTGGCCAGGTGCTTGAAGTAGAAGGTGGTGCCGCAGGGCCGGCCGTCGGGCATCAGCGCATACAGCGGCACCTCGCCCACCCGCTGCCAGCCGGCGCGCTGGTACAGGCGCTCGGCGTCGCCGCCGGTCACGGTGTCCAGCACCAGCACGGGCCGGCCTTCGGCCAGCGCCTGCGCCTCCAGCGCGGCCAGCAGCCGCACGGCCAGGCCCTGCCGGCGCGCGCTGCGGTGCACCAGCATCTTGGCCACGTCGGCGCGGTGGGGCTGGTTGTCGGGCAGGTCGAGCACGGCCTGCACGGTGCCCACCACACGGCCCTGCTGCTCGGCCACCATCAACACCCGGTGGCTGAGGGCGGTGGCCGCCAGCACCTGCTGCCAGAAGGCCAGCGCCCGTTCGCGCGGCAGCGGCTGCATGAAGCTGACCGAGGCGCCGCCGGCCACGCAGTCGATCAGCACGTCGGCCAGCTGCCCGGCCAGGCGCTGCGCTGCGGCGGGGTCGGCCGCCTCCTGGGCGCCGATGCGGCGCAGCGTGAGCGGGGGTGAGTCCATCAGGTCCTCCGGCTGGGAAAGCTGGGCAGGGTGGCCAGCGCCACCAGGTAGCGGGCCGGCTTGCGGCCGGGGTTGTGGTACGTGATGGGTGCGTCCAGTCGCATGGCCAGGCAGTCGCCGGTGGCCAGGCGCCACAGGCTGCCGGCCACCGTCACCTCCATCTGGCCGTCGATCATCCAGACCTGCTGGTGGATCTCGGACTCGCGCCCCGCGCTGTCCAGCGC
>CAKZXL010000406.1 GCA_937883885.1 uncultured Aquincola sp.
CCAACCTGACGGTGGACACGCCGCTGATGCGCCGCTACCTGCTGGACAAGGGCTACGCCTGGGCGGCCTCCAGCTACTCGAAGAACTTCTACGACGTGCGCGCCGGGGTGGAGGACACCAATGCGCTGGCGCTCAACTTCACGCAGATCGCGGCCGCCAAGGGCCGCACGCTGGCCGCGCCCAGCAAGATCTTCATCACCGGCATCTCCATGGGCGGCCACATCACCGCCGCCGCCATCGAGGCCGAGGCGCAGGCCAAGGCCATCAACAAGGTGAAGTACAACGGCGCGGTGCCCATGTGCGGCGTGCTGGGCGACACCGAGCTGTTCAACTACTTCACCGGTTACCAGGTGGTGGCGCAGCAGCTGGCGGGCGTGCCCGTCACGGCCTGGCCGGTGACCAACTTCGCCGAGATCACGCCCGCCATCCGCGCCGCGCTGTGGAGCACCTACCCCACGCAGACCAACGCCACCGGCGACCTGCTGAAAAACGCGGTGATGTACCTGAGCGGCGGCCCGCGCCCCTTCTACGCCGAAGGTTGGAGCAACTCGGGCAACCAGGGCAACATCTGGGCGTCGATGGGCGGTGACGGCACCATCAACGGCATCCTCAACAAGAACGTGGTGGACACGCGCAGCCTGGTCTACAAGGTGGACGCGTCCAGCAGCAGCGCCACCGCGGTGGACAACGACTTCAACGCCCGCGCCTTCAAGGTGACGCCCGCCGCCGATGCCAACCGGCTGCGCACCGACGGCCTGCGCTGGATCCCGGTGACGCCGGGCGACATCAGCGTGCCGGTGGTGACGCTGCACACGCTGGGCGACCTGTTTGTGCCCTTCAAGATGGAGCAGGTGTACCACGAGCGCGTGAAGGCCAAGGGCAACGACAAGTGGCTGGTGCAGCGCGCCATCCGCGACGTGGGCCACTGCGCCTTCACCGCGGCCGAAGCCGCCACCGCCTTCGACGACATGGTCAAGTGGGAAGCCGGCGGCACCAAGCCCGCCGGCGACGACGTGGTGACCCCCGCCACGGTGGCCGCGCCGACCTATGGTTGCCGGTTCACCAACAACACGCCGAGCGTCGACGACTACACCGCCCCGGCGACGCGGGCGGGGTATCAGGCGAATTATCCGAGTTGCCAGTAGTCGTGTGAGCGGGCGGGCTGGGGCGGGGAAGCGGTCCCGCCCGGCCGCGTGAGCGACGGTTTGCGCTTGGATTGCTGGTGGCTGGTGCGCAGGCCCATGGGCAGCGCCTGCGGCGCGGTCGGAGCCGGGTACTCGACACTTCACAGCGTCTGAGGTTGTTGCCCGCAGTCAGGCTGCCGGGCGATGACCGTTTTGGCGGGAAGAGTCCGGGCAAGCAATGTCGCTCATTGCGTCGGCGTGGTGGCTTGGCAGCGCACGTCTGGCATTTGATGTGCTTGCAACGAACTGCCGCTTTTGCCGGGGATTTAATGCCGCATGAGGCTGCGGTGATTCCTGAAAAAGTGTCGCTTGATCAGGCACTTGGAGCGTTGTGCCACGTCAGATTCAGGCGGCGAATTGGCTGCTTAGGTGGCGTATGCTGTCTCTCTAGAACACGTTGGGCATCAAGGAACGTACGCGCATGAGCCTTTGGACACTTCGCCTCGGCATCGCGCTCGCCGTCATCGGACTGGCTTTGTTGTCGCCGCTTGGCGATTTGCTGCCCGTCAACTTTTGGCCGAGTATGGATAGTTTTTTCACGTCTGGAACGCTGCCGGCCGAGCCGCTTTTTTATCGTGTTGTCCCTGGCGGGCAAAGCAGAGTGGTCGAGTTCATGCGCATCGGGATTGGGTTAGCGCTGGCGGGGATGTCTCTATATGTCAGGCGTAGCAAGTGAATTTGATGCCCAACCTTTCATTGCAGCGGACGGCTTCACCGCCCGCTGAACTCCGACGTTAGGCGCCACAAGCCCACCTTCGCATTTCACCATGGGCATCACACTCTCATTTCGACCAACCTCCGCTCCGAACAAAGCAGTTGCCGATCAACTCAAGGAAAAATGTAAGGCGCTCGGGCCGTATGACACTTGGTGGAGCGAACAACCGATACTCATGGACGTCAATGACCGCGGATTGATGGGCATGCAGAAGGTTTCTCTTCCAGGCTATTCGGTAACTGACGGCGGTTACCAAGAGGTCGAGCAGGAGGAAGACCTATTGATGATGTGGCATGACATTACTCGGACGCTATCAAGTTTGACCACATGGGCGCGAGACTTCGGAATCGGGTGGGAGATCTCCCTGGAAGGCGAGCCCTTCGGAACCATCGACGCCGCTGGTCGGTTCTCAAGTGAACTGTCAAATAGCCTCAGCGAACTCTTATCAATGTCAGGCGCCCCAACTGATGAGCAGGAGCGAGCGTCTCTTGTAAGTCAGATCGCTCGAAAGTACGCGAGCCGCTGGTGACGCGTAACCATTCGCTCAACCGGACCCATTGCGGCATGCGGCAAAGACCCTCCATTTCATTCTGGGCCTTAGCCACATACCGCAACGGTCCGGTTAGCTCAAACGTTATGCCGCACATGCGACCCCTTCGCGCTCACGAGCGGTTGGCTCTCGACATGCTTCTCGCCGGCGAGGAGCATGCGCTAGTAGCTCTCCGTGCCCAGGCGCAAGAGGTGGCCGTACGATCTCGAACCTACAGTTCGTTCGGCGAGTACGTTGACCTCACCGCTCCGGCAAACTCGCAAACGGCGAGTCCAAGCGAGTTGATCCTTAGCGACATAGAACTAAACGTCAGTGGTGTTTCGCACGCAGTGACGGTGATGCTCTACGTGAAAAGTGGTCGCCTCGACTTCATCGAGTTCTCCACAATTGAAGGTGATTGGCCAGAGCAGCCGTTGGTCACCTCGGCACACTACCTCCGCGCGGTTCCTACGGGCCCGCAGTCGTTTGGGCTTGAGCCTGTCCAATTGCGTCACCCAGCCACGCTCTCACGAGCGCTTGCCGGCCGAGACCAACAAAGTGCTGCCTAACCCTTCGCTGGAGCGGACCTCCGCCACCTGGCCGCGCTACGCTCACCAGGTCATCATCGCTGCGCGCGGCCAGCTGTCTTCGGCCCCTCAGCTTCAACGTTAGATTCGCCAAATCGTGCACCCATACCGCACCGCTGACTGGGCAGCCTTTCGTGCCGAAGTCATCCGACTGGACGGAGGCACGTGCCTCACCTGCGGCCGCAGGCAGGAGGACGGAGCGGTCCTGCAGGTTCATCACAAGCAGTACTTGCCAGGACACAAGCCGTGGGAATACCCCTACGAAATCTGCGAAACCATCTGCTCTGGCTGTCATGCGGCGCTTCATGGTCTGATCCCACCGAAGTTCGGGTGGGAACACGTTGGATGGGATGATCTCGATGACTTGACCGGAACGTGCGAATGTTGCGGTACGTCCATTCGCTACGTGTTCATGGTTCAGCATCCGAAGTGGCGCGCCATGGAGGTTGGCGAAATCTGCTGCGACAACTTGACATCCAGTCAAGTCGCGAGCGGCTTTATGGAGTCTAAACGCCGATATGCCGATCGATTGAAGCGCTTCGTGAGCTCGCCTCGATGGAGCATGAGGCCCGCCAACGTACACCACATCCGCCAAAAGACACTGAATCTTGAAGTTGTGCCTAAGGATGGTGCCTATCCTCTGAGAGTCGACTGGCAGCCAGGGAAACTAAGATTTGCGTCGGTGAACGACGCCAAGGCGAAGGCCTTTGAGATTATCGAATCCGGAAAAGCGGAGGAATACCTTGCGAAGCTCGCAGCCCGCCGAGCGAAGAGGCGAATCTAACCATTCGCTCAACCAACCGCACCCGCTACGGCAGGCAGGTTAGCTCGAAAGTTGGGCGTCACAAGTCCCCCCTCCCCCCCCCACACACATACACCGGAGCCCCACTTTGGCAACATGCTTCGTTATCCAGCCGTTCGACTCAGGAAAGTTTGATAAGCGATTCTCGGATATCTACAAACCGGCAATTGAGGCTGCAGGACTCGAAGCCTATAGAGTCGACCAAGATGCCGGCGTCTTGGTGCCGATCGAATCAATCGAGAAGGGGATCAAGCAAGCTGCAATTTGTCTCGCGGACATAACAGCCGACAATCCCAATGTCTGGTACGAATTGGGATACGCTTTCGCTTCTGAACGTCCGGTGGTTATGGTTTGCTCTGAAGAAAGAACTGGCAAGAAGTACCCCTTTGACATTCAACATCGGAGCATCATTCCTTACTCTGCAGATGCGCCCAGCGATTTCGATCGACTACGCGAGAACCTGACTGCAAAAATCAATGCAATCATTGCGCAGGACGCGGTAATTGAGCGCATTGCCGAGTCCGACGTTGTGGCACCCGTGCATGGTTTGTCGCAAGCTGAAGTCCTTGCGCTCGCCATCATCGCCGGCGAGGCGTGGCTCCCAGACTCCGCCGCGCAGGTGACAACCATTAAGCGGAGCGCGGAGAGAGCTGGGATGACAAACATGGGCCTGAACCTGGCAGTACGGCGCCTCTTACAGAAGAAGTTCTTGAGAGAGCAAGAGATCTGGAATGAGCATGACGCCGAAGGTTACTCGGGTCTAGCCGTCGCCGATCAAGGCTGGGACTGGATAATCGCAAACGAATCGCAATTCACGCTCTTCCGCCCAGACAAGAAGAAGGACGACATTCCCTTCTAGCGCGCAGTGGGGCCTAAACCCTCGCTCAAGCTGGGAGCCAACGGCATGCCACAAAGCCCGTGCCACAGTGCAGGTGTGCATTATCTGTAGCGCGGGCTTTGCGTCACGCCGTTGTCTCCAGGTTAACTCGCACGTTAGCCGCCACCAAGTGCCCCAAGTTCACGAAATCCTCGAACTCGATCTGTTGACGTTGCGCGAGCACACGGAACGCGCTGGCGATCAGCTCGACCCGGATCGCTTGCGCAAGTCGATCGAATGCACGCTGCCCATCTCAGAGGTTGCGGTCGTGCGTCGGCAGGGTGTTCTTGTCGCTTACGCCATGCTCCAGCCTCAAGAGGCTGGCCAGTGGTTCGTCTCAGGCTTCAACACCCATCCCG
>CAKZXL010000407.1 GCA_937883885.1 uncultured Aquincola sp.
CGGTAGCCCTGGTCGAGCAGCGAGAGAGCGAGCGGCAGGCCGGCCTGGCCCCCGCCGACGATGGCGATGCGACGCATGTGATTTCCTTTCAATGTGGCTTGGGGGTCGGCGTCCTTAGGACATCAAGCGGGGAATGGCGGGCTGGTTCTGTTCCGGCCCCATCACGGAATAGCCGCCGTCCACGGCGTAGTCGGCGCCGGTGACGAAGCTGGCCTGCGGCGACAAGAGGAAGGCCACCACCTCGGCCACCTCGGCCGGGTCGCCCAGGCGGCCCAGCAGGTGGTACGAGGCGGCCACCGCATCGGCCTTGGCGCGGTCGCCGCCCGACATCTGGCTGATCGGGTTCGACCAGGTCCAGCCCGGCGACACCGAATTGACGCGGATGCCGTCGGGCGCGAAGTCCATCGCCATGCTGCGGGTGGCCTGCAGCATCGCGGCCTTGGACACCGGGTACAGCCAGCGCCCCGTTTGCGCCACGCTGGACGAGATGCTGGTGAAGTTGACGATGGCGCCGCCACCGGCCTGGCGCAGGTGTGGCCGCGCGGCGCGGGCCATCATCACCGCGCTCACCAGGTTCACGTTCAAGGCCTGCAGCCAGTCGACGCGCGGCGAATTGGCGCCGTCGTCCAGGTAGGAGCAAGCCAGGTTCACCAGCGCATGCACGCCGCCGAAGGTCTGCACCACGGCGGCCACGCCGGCTTCGATCTGCGCGTCATCGGTCAGGTCGAGCGCGCGGAACTGAACACGCTCGGGGTGGCGGGCCGCCACGCGTGCACCGCCTTCGCTGTCCACGTCGAACACCACTACCTGGGCACCGGCCGCCACCAGGCGGTCGACCACCGCCTCGCCGATCAAGGTGGCGCCGCCGGTGACGATGGCCACCTTGCCGTTCATTGCCTGCATGACTGATTTCCTTTCCGTCGCGCTGTGCCGGCCAGGCTGGCCCGCGTTGGAAAGGATCTTGGTCTGCGCCCCCCGGGCGGCTGTAGCCGGCGGCTGCAACGCTTATCCGCAAAATGCGGACAACGCGCCGGCAATGAGTGGCCGCCCTCCATCAAGTTGCGCGCATGCCCGGCGATAACCGGCTGGTGTGCAACCTCAGATGTGATCGGCCATGTGGAAGATCAGCAAGCAGAGCTTCGGCTTCGTTCTCACCTTTGCCAGCCCGATGTCGGCCCAGGACATGCAGGCCTGGGTGACGGAATCCAAACAGGTGTTGTCCGAACCTTTGCCCAGCG
Organism: uncultured Aquincola sp.; assembly: GCA_937883885.1. Next base: position 1,239 of record CAKZXL010000407.1, read on the forward strand.
AGTGGGGCGTGGTGGTGGACATGCGTGAGCTGTCGGCCCTGACCGCCGAAGCGCAGAAGCTGATGCAGACCGGCCAGGCCTTGTACAAGCAGGCCGGCATGAAGCGCTCGGCGGTGGCCGTGCGCGACGCCGTCACCGCGATGCAGTTCCGCCGCCTGGCGCGCAACAGCGGCATCGACCAGTGGGAGCGCTACATCAACGTGCAGCAGGTGGCGCAGTGGCAGAGCGCGGCCAAGCGCTGGGTGGTGGAGGGCTCAGAACCACCCCAGTAGAGGAATGCAGCCCCCAAGCTCACTGCGTTCGCGCCCCCCCGAGGGGGAGCCCAGCGCCTTGGGGCGGCCCGGCGGCGCTGGGGTCTATTCCAGCCGCCCCGCCTCCGTATCGCCCGAAGGCGTGGTGGCGGTGGTCATCACCTGCTGGCGCAGCTGGCCCAGCAGGTCGGCCATCAGCTTGCGGTCCTGCACGCGCAGGCTGGCGAACATCGAGACCACCCACGCTTCGTGCACGGTGGCGATCTGCTCGAAGGTGGTGATGCCCAGCGGCGTCAGCCGCACCCGCACCGAGCGGCGGTCTTCCAGGTCGGGCAGGCGTTCCACCCAGCCTTCTTTCACCAGCTCGTTGGTCAGGCCGGTGACGTTGCCGCCGGTCACCATCAGGTATTCGCCCAGCAGGCGCATGCCCAGCCCGTCGGCATGCCGGTACAGCTGCGCCATGTAGTCGAAGCGCGCCAGCGAGATGCCGAACTGCTGCCGCAGCCGGCGCCGCAGTTCGGCCTGGATCTGGTTGGTGCAGGCCATCATGCGCAGCCACAGCTTCAGCGACTGATGGTCATCGTCGGTCGCCCGCGCCTCCAGCCCCAGGCTGGCGGGCGGCGGCGGTGCGGTGGGGTGGGTGTCCCGGCTCATCTGCGGATCATGTTACCCGCCTCACCCTGGCAAAGCCGGTCGCGCACGCGACGCTTGAAACCCCTGAAACTGGTTTCATAATCCGCCCATGAACGCCCCCCAGCCGCCCGACGACACCGTGCCGACCGAGGCGGCGCGCAGCACCATCGCCGACGTGGCGCGGGTGGCGGGCGTGTCCAAGGCCACGGTGTCGCGGTTCTTGAACCACCGCGACAAGCTGCTGTCGGCCGAGATCGCGGCGCGGGTGGAAGCGGCCATCGCCAGCCTGGGCTACAGCCCCAGCCCGATGGCGCAGGCGCTCAAGCGCGGGCGCTCGCGGCTCATCGGCCTGGTGGTGGCCGACATCACCAACCCGTTTTCGGTGGCGGTGCTGCGCGGCGCCGAGAAGGCCTGCCAGCAGGCCGGCTACCTGGTGATGCTGTTCAACCTGGGCAACCAGAGCGAGCGTGAGCGTGAAGGCATCGAGGCGCTGGCCTCCTACCAGGTGGAAGGCTTCATCCTCAACACCCTGGGCGCCGATCCCACGGCGGCCGGCGAGGTGGCGCGCCACGGCAAACCCGCGGTGCTGGTGGACCGCCGGCCGCCAGGCATGAAGGCCGACTTCGTGTCCCTGGACAACGCCGACGCGGTGCGCCAGGCCGCCGGTCACCTGCTGGCCAACGGCTGGCGCGAGATGCTTTACGTCACCGAGCCCATCAAGGGCGTCAGCTCGCGCGTGGAGCGTGAGGCCGCCTTCCGCGCCTTCATCGCCGAGCAAGGCCGCGCCGCCAACGGCCACACGCTGGAAGCAGCCGAAGGAGAAGAAGCCGCTCTGGTGCAGGCCCTGAAGGACTGGCGCAAGCGCGCCGGCCGCAAGCCGGTGGCCGTGATCGCCAGCAATGCAGTGGTCACGCTGCGCGTGGCCAGCGCGGTGGCGCAGCTGGGCTGGCAGTTCGGCGCCGACCTGGGTTTCGTCGGGTTC
>CAKZXL010000408.1 GCA_937883885.1 uncultured Aquincola sp.
ACTTCACGCTGCGCTACCCGCTCATCGACGGCCAAGGCAACTACGGCTCGCTGGACGGCGACACCGCCGCGGCGATGCGTTACACGGAAGCCCGACTCTCCCCCATTGCCGACCTGCTGCTGTCCGAGCTCGGCAAGGGGACGGTCGACTTCACGCCCAACTACGACGGAAGCCACGACGAACCCACCCTGCTGCCAGCCCGCCTACCTTTCCAGCTGCTGAACGGTGGAATGGGCATCGCCGTGGGCATGGCCTCCGACAGCCCGCCGCACAACCTGCGCGAGGTGGCCGATGCGGCCGCGCTGGTGGTCCAGAACCCCGATGCAACCCTGCAGGACGTGCTGGTGCACGTCAAGGGGCCAGATTTCCCTGGTGGCGGCCAGCTCATCTCCTCGCCCGAGGAAATCGAGGCGGCATACCGCACCGGCCGCAGCCCGCTGCGCTGCCGCGCGCGCTGGGTGAAGGAGGACCTGGCGCGCGGCCAGTGGCAGATCGTCATCACCGAGCTGCCGTACCAGGTGTCCACGCGGAAGGTCCTCGAAGAGCTCGAGGTGCTGACCAACCCGCAGCCCCCGGCGGGCAAGAAGACCATCACCCAGCAGCAGGGCAACCTGAAGCAGCTGGCGCTCGAGTTCCTGGAGAAGGCCACCGACGAGTCGGACAAGGACAATCCGACTCGTCTGGTGCTAGTTCCCCGCACGAGCAAGGTCGATATCGACCAGATGATGGCTTTCCTGCTGGCCAACACGAGCCTGGAAGAGTCGGTGCCCTTCAACATGACCATGATTGGTCTGGACGGAAGGCCGCAGACCAAGGGCCTGCTGCAGGTGCTGCAGGAGTGGTCCACCTTCCGCATCGAGACCGTCCGCCGGCGCACGACCTACGAGCTCGACGTCGCGACCAAGCGCATCCACATCCTGGAAGGCCGCATGGTCGTCTTCCTCAACCTGGACGCTGTCATCAGGGTGATTCGCCAGGCCGAAGACCCCAAAGCCGAGCTGATGTCGGCCTTCGCGCTGACCGAAATCCAGGCGACCGACATCCTCGAGATGCGCCTGCGCCAGCTGAACCGCCTGGAAGGCATCAAGATTGAACGCGAGCTCGAGGAACTGCGGGCCGAGGCCACTCGCCTGCAGGCGCTGCTCGACTCGGAGTCCGAGATGCGTGCGCTGGTCGTGAACGAAATTCGCGCCGACGCTGCCAAGTACGGCGACGAGCGTCGCACCGTGGTCCAGGTCGCCGAGCGCGTGACGGCCTCGAGCCCGGCGGTTCGCAACGTGCCCGACGAAGAGGTCACAGTGGTGGTCTCCAAGAACCTCTGGGTGAAGAGCTACAGGGGCCACGGCCTGGCCAGCGACTCGTTTGCCTTCAAGGCCGGCGACGGCCTGCTCGCAGCCGTTGAGACTCGCACCGTCAAGTCAATTTTCGTGATGGACACGAAAGGCCGCGTCTACGAGGTGGATGCATCCCAGGTCCCGACCGGCCGCGGCGACGGCTCGCCACTCTCGACCTTCATCGAGCTGCAGGATGGGGCGAAGGTGCACGCGGTGCTGGTCGGCGATGCTGACGACATGTACCTCTTCGGCGGCACCTATGGCTATGGTTTCTTGGCTTCGCTGAAGAGCCTGGTGACGCGTCAGCGTGCGGGCAAGACCTTTCTGAAGCTACAGGACGAGCTCGAGCGCCCCATCCCTCCGCTCCTGCTGCCGAAGAAGACGGAAGCGGGCGAGTTCCCCGGCTACCTCCTGTGCGGGTCCACTGCGGGTCGGATGCTCGCGTTCTCGGCCGACGAGGTCAATGTCTACGAGAACGGCGGCAAGGGGGTGCGCCTCATGGACCTGGACGACAACGCCACCGTGAGTGCCGTGCTGACCGCAGAGGGTGAGCCCTTCACGGCCAAGCTGTTGCTCGCCGGGAAGGTCATGCCAGTGAAGCTGGCTGGCCAAGAGCTGTGGGGCAAGCACGTTGCCCGGCGCGGCAACAAGGGCGCGTATCTGCCCAAGAAGGGGGTCTTGCAGGCATGACGACTCCCATCAAGAAGCTGATTCCCCGGCTGTGCATCGTCGACGACGACACCCCCGCCCTCGTCGACGACACCTCCGGCGGCTTGAACCTCCTGGGTTTCCTCGAGGAGCCTGGCGCCGAGTTCACCGTTCGCCGCATCGGACACGAAGTGCGTATCGGCCGTCGCCCAGTCGACCAAGGTGCCATCGACGTCACCCGCGGCGATTCCCAGCTCGTCCCCGGCGGTGGCCATGTGGCCAGCGGCCGCTACCTGATGCGTGAGGCGGGCGCCGGCGGCCGCATTCTGGGCGCCCTCGCCTACACGGTGCAGTCCAAGTCCTCCGGCCGGCAGTCAGCTGTCGTCACCACGGTCGTCGTTGACCCTGCGGCCCGCCGCCAAGGCGTCGCCACCCGGCTGCTCGAGGAGCTGATGGAAGACCATCCCGGAGGACGCGTGGTTCCAGGCATGACTGCCGACGGCGGCGCATTTTTCGGCTACACCCCTGTGGCGGCCCCGACGGCTGCACCGGTGGCGCCGGCTCGCCGGAGGGCTTGACGTCATGGAGCACTCGAAAGTCACCAACTTCGTGTCTGCCTTGTAGTCACTGCAAGCGCTCCCGCCAGTGTTCTGGCAGTGGCGCGACGTCGACACGGTACACGACCTGGGCCTGCAGTCTACGCACAGCGCGCAGGGCGGCCGAGAGTGCTAGTTGCCTTGTCCCCCACCTTGGTTTGTGATATCCACTACCTATGCAGTTGAACATCCCCAAACTCACCCACCGCAAATCAGCCGCTGGCTCGACCGAACTTCTCGTTGGTGACGAGGTCGTCTGGACGGCCTACGAAGATTTTTCCGGATTCACCGACGGCGAAATCGGCATCGATGCGGCCAAAGCCGTACACGAAGCGCTTCTACGGCAAATTACCAACATCCTTGGCGTGAACGGCGAGAGCCAAGACAAGTGATTTCAGCGCAATGAAACGCCACCCGCTCTATCCCTTCCTGACGTTGGCGCCGTGTTGAAGGAGCGGCTGCCCGAGAAGGAGGCGACGCATGCAGGCCAGCATGAACGGCTCCCACACCACTTGCGCCGCCTTCTTGGCGGCCCAGCGGCGCTCCTCCTCCAGCCGCTCTCGTTCGACCTCTTCGGGACTGGGTGGCCACCTCAGGAATCCCAGCCGACGCCGCTCTTGCGCAGTGAACTCGTGCCCCATGGCGAGAAGCCGGTCGCGGACCTGCTCGATGAGGTCTTGAGCCACGTCGATGCGCACGTCAGCATTGGCGTCGGTGCCGTCGACCATATCCGTCGCATCGGCGATGTTGGACTCGATGAGGGCCAGGAGTTCGGCCTTCTCCATGCGCAGGACTTGCGGGTACGGGAACAGGTAGCCGTCGAGCTCGGCATCCGCCTCGTCCTCGAACTCTTCCATGATGAACTCGGACATCATGACTACTGCTTCCCGGGCTCGAGGGGAACTCCGAACGCGCCGGCCTCCTGCATCTGGCCCAGCGTGTTGAGCACCTCTGGGCCAAACTTGGCCAGGAGCTCCTCGCCGCACTTCTCTTGGTCCGGGATGATGCGCTGCGCGCATCCAATGACCACCTGGGTCACCGCGGCGTGTTCAGGGTGTGCCTTGGCGTGGGCCGCCAGATTGCCGAGAAGCCGCTCACGCTCCGACCACTGCTTCGAGGCCCACATGCCTCCGAAAATGACGACGACAACACCGGCCACCATCGGCCAGGTCACCCCTTGAGGAAGGCGAGGCATCTGCATCTCCTTACGGACGTGCGCGGCGCACCACCGGCGGGGCCGAGCCGAACAACGAAGAACGGTGGGTCTTCAGAGCCGCCAGCGCGGCCGATTCCGCGTCACGAATGTCGCTGAGACCGTCGACAGAGGTGACGCGCTGGAAGTGGACCGACTCAGTCCGGATGCACACGTTGGCGCCCGGAGTGGGCCAGTCGAAGGACTCGATGACGTAGCGGGCGCCCATCTCCTCGCAGACGTCCCGAATGAGCAGGATCGCGGCGCCAGCGTGGTAGTTCACCTCGCGGACCTCGCCGTTGGACAACGTGACCGACGAGTTCATCTGGCGCCAACGCGAGCCGACGTCATCCATCGAGTGCCCAGCATCGAGCTCGGCCCGCCACCAGGCCTCATGGTCGATACGGGGGTCCAGAACGGGCGAGTTCGTCACTTTACGGACCCGTCGGCGATGGACTCCTTGGGCTCGAGCTCAACCTCGCCAGGGCCATCAATCAGCTCATGAAGCCACCGGCGGTCTTCCTCCGGAGTGGCAGAGACCGCGGGGAGCGAAGAACGAGACTTGACGGGCTCGGCCGGGACGTATGCGGGAACGACAGCGGGCGCCACGACGAACACACCCGCCTTGGACCAGCCGAGGATGAGCTCGCCCAGCATCAGCTGCGGATAGCCTTCTTGAACATCGCGCTCCACGCGCTCGCGGCGCGCGCCGTCGTCCTCCAGCGGGGCAACGAAGACTTGGCGCCTGTAGTGGACCCGTCGGCCCACCTCATCGCGGATGGAGTCCGGCAGCATCAACGTGTGCTGCCCTCGCCATCCGGCAACCACCGTGTATCCGAACTCGCTGAGGGCCATAGCGGCTTCGTCGAGCATGGCGGCGTAGAAGTTGGTCATCGCGCTGTCGTAGACCTTCGCCGCGACTTCCGCGGAGCCGAGCACAGGGCGCGCAGCGACTTCGGCCGCCGCCGAATCACCGGCACCCGTGGCCTGCCCGTCAGCCTGCTTGGGGCGGCACAGAGCGCGCCAGCGCCCCTCGGCGAATGCGATGTACAGCGTCAGCAGCCACAGCACGACGAGGCCGGCCAGCAACACAGCAGGCTCTTGACGAAGAGGGGGCGGAATCCAGAACGGCATCAGGCCACCTCTTCAGCCGGGGCATCGGCGTCAGCCGAAGCCGCGTCACCGCCGGCGTCCCAAGGTGCCGCACCCGTCTCTTCGACGGCGCCGCCGCCTTTCGAATCCGAGGTCTCCGCGGCCTCGGTGGTGTCGGAGCCGGCGGCGTCATCGCCCAGCAGCCCTTCACCACCCAGGGCCTCGATGAGGTTGGGAATCAGCTTGCTCAGCTCGCCGGTGACGATGGCGACATCGGCATCGAAGCCGGAGTCCTCCTTCTTGGAGCCTTCGAGCACGACGTCCAGCAGCTCGACCTTCTTCAGGCTCAGGTCGTCTGCCAGCATGAACGACACACGGCCGTCATGCGTCATCGCGAGCTTGGTCGGAATCTTGCCCTGGACCTTGATGTGCTCGACGACTTCCTCGATGTCGAGGGTGTGGCGGGCGTAGCGCACAGTGGCCTTCTCGCCATCCGGCGCCTTCAGCTCGCAGTCGCG
>CAKZXL010000409.1 GCA_937883885.1 uncultured Aquincola sp.
ATACCCCGGCCCGCACCATCTTCATCGTCGACGACAACGCCGACTTCCGCAGCTCGGCCCACTGGTGGCTGGCCGGCGCCGGCTATGAGGTGGTGGACTATGCCGACCCGGCCGAAGCCCTGGCCGGCCTGCGCAGCGCACGCCCGGCCGGCCCGGCCTGCGTGCTGCTGGACGTGCGCATGCCCGGCATGAGCGGCCTGGACCTGCACGACCGGCTGCGTGAGCAGGGCCTGCCCTGGCCGGTGGTCTATATGACCGGCCACGGCGACGTGCCGCTGGCGGTGCAGGCCATGCAGCGCGGCGCGGTGAGCTTCCTGGAAAAGCCGTTCGCCGACCAGGCGCTGGAAGAAGCGCTGGACCGCGCCTTCCACGCCAGCGCGGTGCCGTCCGCTGCGGTGGTGCCGGTGCCCGTGCAGGTGCCCGAGCCCGCCGCTGCACCGGTGGCCGAAGACCCCGCCCGCCAGGCCTGGCAGCAGCGCCTGGCGCGCCTGACCTCGCGTGAGCGCGAGCTGCTGGGCTGGGTGGTGGAAGGCACGCTCAACAAGGTCATCGCCGACCGCATGGGCATCAGCATCAAGACGGTGGAGCTGCACCGCAAGCGGGTGATGGACAAGCTGCAGGCCACTTCGGTCACGCACCTCATCACCATGGTGGTGAGCGGCCGGGTGGCATGAGCCAAGGCATGACGTTCTGGCGATATGGCTGTGCAGTGACCGGTGGCCGCCTGCTGCTGGACCTGCCGGCCGACGAGGCCACCGATGCCGACGCCGTGGCCCTGGCGCTGCGCCTGGCCGAGGCCGAGCCGCTGCTGGCCGCACTGCAGGCCTGGTGCGGCCAGGCGCTGGACCCGCAGCCTTGGTCGGAGGCCCCGGCGGCCCCCGCCGGCGCGGTGTTCTCGGGGGCGCTGCGTGCACCCGGTGCAGTGACGTCCGAGGCAAGGTCCACCCCCGACGCCACGCCCCACGCGGCGGCCGATACCACCGCCGACCCGCAAGCCGCCATCGCCGCCGAACCGGCCACCCCGGGCTTGGCCCCCGCCGGCACCCGGCTGTGGTGCCCGCTGGCCTGGCTGGCCGCGCAGCCGCCGGCCCCCGCCGCCTTGCTGCACTGGCCCGCACTGCCGCTGGAAGTGGAGCTGGCCTGCTACGGCGCCGACCAGCTACCCGCCGATGCCGGTGCACAAGCCGGCGCCTTGCTGCTGCCCGGTGCTTTCGAGGCTCGCTGGCCGGTGCGCCTGTGCGCGCCGCCGCTGGGCCTGGCCTGGCCGGCCACCTGGGGCGGCCCGGGCACGCCGCTGGGCCTGGCCGCGAGCCGGCCCATGGTCGATGAGCGGCGGTGGCCCGGCCACGGGCAAAGCGCCGATGAGCCGGACTCCGTGGCCAGAGAAGCGGCCTGGCGCGTGCTGCTGGACGGCCCGTGGCGGCTGCCGCTGCCGGCCCTGCTGGGTTGGCCCGCCGCAGCCGAATCGGAAGTCGGCACCGCCTCACCCCTGCCGCCACACCCCGCCGCCCGCAGCGGCCTGGCCCGCCTGCAAGGCCCCGGCGTCGACCGACCCGGCCAGGTGGTGCCGGTGCTGCAGGGCGCGGCCTGGGTGCCGGCCGCTGGCATCGAACAAGAGGTGCCTGCATGGACCTGAACCAGTTCACGCCCTCGTCGGCGCTGGTCACGGTCATCGTGCTGGCGCTGGCGCCGTTCGTCGCGGTGATGGTGACCTCGTTCACCAAGATCATCGTGGTGCTGAGCCTGCTGCGCAACGCGCTGGGCTTGCAGCAGGTGCCGCCCAACGTGGTGCTCAACGGCATGGCCATCGTGCTCAGCCTGTACGTGATGTTCCCGGTCGGCCAGCAGATGGCCGAGCGGGTGGGCAACACCCAAGACCTGGGCAGCAGCACCGCTTCGCTGCTGTCGGCGGCCGACCGCGCGAAAGAGCCGCTGCGCGAGTTCCTCATCCGCCATTCGCACCCGCGTGAGCGGGCCTTTTTCCACCGCACCGCGCAAAAGTCGCTCAGCGCCGACCGCGCGGCCCAGGTCAGCGAGCGCGACTTCATCGTGGTGCTGCCGGCCTTCACCGTCAGCGAGCTGTCCACCGCCTTCCAGATCGGCTTTCTGATCTTCCTGCCCTTCCTGGTGATCGACCTGGTGATCAGCAACATCCTGATGTCCATGGGCATGCAGATGCTGACGCCCACCACCGTGTCGCTGCCGTTCAAGCTGCTGCTGTTCGTGCTGGTGGACGGCTGGATCAAGCTGGTGCACGGCCTGGTGCTGTCCTACGCATGAGCCCGAGGAGACCCCACCCATGATGCAGAGCGAAGCCCTGCAACTGACCTACCAGGCGCTGTGGCTGGTGCTGCTGCTGTCGGCGCCGCCGGTCATCGTGGCGGCCATCATCGGCCTGGTCATCGCCTTTTTGCAGGCGGCCACGCAGATCCAGGAGCAGACCTTCCAGTACGCGGCCAAGTTCTTCGCCATCGTGCTGACCATCTTCCTCACCGCTTCGCTGCTGGGCGGCACGCTGCTGCAGTACACCGACACGGTGATGAGCGGCTTTGCCGGCATGGTGCGGCGTTAGCGGATGGACTTGTTCGCCCCCTTGGGCTCGCTGGGCGACGTGGCGCTGCTGGCGGGCTTGGCCACCACGCGCATCGCGGTGGCCTTCGTGCTGCTGCCGGTGCTGTCGCCCGACACGGTGCCGGCCCTGGTGCGCAATGCCATGTTCCTCTCGCTGGGCTGCCTGACGCTGGCGCTGCAGCCCACGGTGGTGCTGGGCAGCTTCGGCGCCTGGCAGTGGCTGCTGCTGTTCGGGCGAGAGGCGGTGCTGGGCCTGGCCCTGGGCTTCGGCCTGGCCGCCTTCCTGTGGGCCTTCCAGGCCGCGGGGCAGATCGTCGACACCAAGGTGGCGGTGGGCAACGGCCAGCTGATGGACCCGATGTCGGGCCAGCAGGTGTCGGTCACCGGCGCGCTGCTGGGGCGGCTGGCGGGCTTTCTCTTCATGTTCGGCGGCGGCTTCATGCTCTTCATCGGCGTGCTGCTGGAGAGCTTTCGCATGTGGCCGCTGGCGCAGACCGGGCTGGCGCCGCAGCTGCAGGGCCTGCGCGTGTTCGAGGGCTATCTGCATGAGCTGATGGCGCTGGCCTTTTTGCTGGCTGCGCCCGCGCTGGTGGTGATGTTCGCGGTCGATCTGTCGCTGGGCCTGGTCAACCGGTATGCGCCGCAGCTCAACGTCATCGCGGTGTCGATGTCGCTCAAGGCGCTGGCGGCCACCGCCATCTGGCTGCTGCTGCTGGGCACGCTGGTGCAGGGCTTTGCCGACGAGCTGGCGCGCCGCATCGCGGCGGTGCTGCCCACGCTGGCGCGGCTGTTTCCGCCGGGGTAGGGCGGGCTTCATGGTCCGGTCGGCCGTTGTGGTGCACCCCAGCTGGGGCACGCCCGGGCATGCGTGGCGCGGCGCTTCCTGCTGAAGTGGCGGCCGCAACGATCACCACCAGGAGCTTTCTCATGAACGTGCAGTCTGCCGCGGCACTCTCCGCCAGCGCCTTCGCCACCCGCGCCGCCGATCCCGGCAACCCCACCAACGCAGCCACCACGATGGTGGGCGGCAAGGTGCAGTTCGAGAACGACAACTACCGCATCACGATGGACGACGACAACACCGTCCGCATCCAGAACAAGAACACCGGCGAGGACTACCGCATCTGGGGCGACCCGCATGTGGACATCGACGGCAAGCACAGCTTCGACTTCTGGGGTACCACCACCTTCGCGCTGGACGACGGCACCAAGGTGACCATCGAGACCACACCCTGGCAGGGCAATGCCGAGGCCACGGTGTCGTCCAAGGTCACCATCACCAATGAAGACTATGCGGTGCACGTCAGCGGCATCGACAGCAACACCCGCGGCGACCTGCAATTCGAGGAAGCCAAGGGCTGGGGACGCCTGGCCGACCTGGCGGTGGACGACGGCAACGTGCTGCACGAGAACCGCTTCGGCAGCGGCTTCCTGGCACTGGACAGCGCCGGCCAGGTGCGCAAGGTCGACCAGCAGTACATCAACGAGACCGACCTGAAGAAGGGCGGCGCGCTGCAGGCGCAGTTCGCCGATGCTTTCCGCCAGATGGGCAGCCTGCTGTCCATCTTCTTCATCGGCAGCCTGGCCGCCAGCGTGGAAGCCACCAGCGGGGAGCGCATGCGCCAGGCCTTCGTGCTGACGGCGCGCAGCGAGACCACCGGCTGGTTCCGCGCCCAGGCCGACTGACCCTGGGGTCGACCCCAGCTGGGGCGCGCCCCGGCTGGCCCGCCAGCGCGCTGGCGCCTAGGCTGACCCCCACTTGCTGCCAACGCCATGAACCTGTCCGCCATCGCCCCCTCCGCCCTGACGCGCCTGCAAGGCCTTGCGCCCGCTTCGGCGTCCACGTCGGCCGCGC
>CAKZXL010000410.1 GCA_937883885.1 uncultured Aquincola sp.
CGCCGATGTCCTGGCGCAGCGCATCGGCCTGCTGCAGCAGCGCGCCGGCCTGAGGCAGCAGCCGCTGGCCGGCCTCGGTGAGCGCGGCTTGCCGGCCGCTGCGGTCGAACAGGGGCTGGCCCAGGGAGGCCTCGAGTTCGGCGATGCGCTTGGACAAGGACGACACCGACAAGTGCACCCGTTCGGCCGCCATCGCAAAGCTGCTGCAGGTGGCGGCCCAGTAAAAAGCTTCGAGCTGCTTGAGGGTCATGGTGGGGTGTCGTAAAAGCGAACGTGGATTGTCGAATCAATTCGCTTTTCAGGGTGCCTCAGGCTGCGCACACTGCGGCCCATCCACCACCGCCCGCCCACCGCCGTGACCCAAGCCCTGAACCCTGCTGCCGCTGCGGCGCCGCCCGCGCCCGACGCCTGGGCTGCCTTCCAGGGCAGCCGCCGCGGGGGCCGCACCCGGCACCTGCTGTCGCTGGACGACTTCGAGGCCGCGGCCCGGCGTGTGCTGCCGCGGCCGATCTTCGGCTACGTATCGGGCGCGGCGGAAGACAACCGCGCGCTGGCCGACAACCGCCAGGCCTTCGATGAACTGGCGCTGGTGCCGCGGGTGCTGTGCAACGTGTCGCAGCGCCAGCAGTCGGTGAGCCTGTTCGGCCAGCGCTATGCCAGCCCGTTCGGCATCGCGCCGATGGGCATCGCGGCGCTGTCGGCCTTTGGCGCCGACGTGGCGCTGGCGCGGGCGGCGGCGCGGGCCGGCATTCCGGCGGTGCTCAGCGGCTCGTCGCTCACCCCCCTGGAAGACGTGCTGGCCGCCGCGCCCGACACCTGGTTCCAGGCCTACCTGCCCGGCACGCCTGAACGCATCACCGCACTGCTGCAGCGGGTTGCAGCGGCCGGCGTGCGCACGCTGGTGGTCACGGTGGACATCCCGGTGGCGGGCAACCGCGAGAACAACCTGCGGGCGGGCTTTTCCACGCCGCTGCGGCCCAGCCTGCGGCTGGCCTGGGACGGCCTGGTGCGCCCGCGCTGGTTGTGCGGCACGCTGCTGCGCACGCTGCTGGCGCGGGGCATGCCGCACTTCGAGAACTCGTTCGCCGAGCGGGGTGCACCCATCCTGTCGTCGCGCGTGCAGCGCGATTTTTCGCAGCGCGACCACTTCAGCTGGCAGCACCTGGCCGCCATACGCCGCCAGTGGCAGGGCGCGCTGGTGGTCAAGGGCGTGCTCAGCCCGGCCGATGCGGCGCTGGCCCGCCAGCACGGGGTGGACGGCGTCATCGTCAGCAACCACGGCGGCCGGCAGCTCGACGGGGCGGTGGCGCCGCTGCGCATGCTGCCCGCCATCGCCGAGGCCGCCGGCCCGCAGATGACGGTGATGCTGGACGGCGGCGTGCGCCGGGGCACCGACGTGCTCAAGGGCCTGGCGCTGGGCGCGCAGGCGGTGTTCGTCGGCCGGCCCTTCAACTACGCCGCGGCGGTGGACGGCGAGGCCGGCGTGGCCGCCGCCATCGACCTGCTGCGCGCCGAGGTCGACCGCAACCTGGCGATGCTGGGCCTCGACCACTGCGGGCAGCTGGGCCCGCAACACCTGCTGGACCGGCGGCAGCCCTGGCCGCTGCCGCCTGCCATCCCCCATTCCCCCCACCACCCCGGAGACGCACGATGACCACCACCCGCCGAAACAGCCTGCGCTGGGCCCTGGCTGCGGCCGTACCCAGCCTGTGGATCGGCCCGGCCCGCGCACAGGGCTACCCCAGCAAGCCGGTGCGGTTGATCGTGCCCTTTGCCGCCGGCGGCACCACCGACATCATCGCCCGCGTGGTGGGCCAGCGGCTGGGCGAGGCGCTGGGGCAGACGGTGATCGTCGACAACAAGGGCGGCGCCGGCGGCGCGCTGGGCGCGCTGGAGCTGATGCGCCAGCCGCCCGACGGGCATGTGCTGGGCATGGCCACCGTGTCCACCACGGCGGCCGGTCCGGCCCTCAACCCGCGCATCGGCTACGACCCGGTGGCCGACTTCACGCCCATCATCAACATCGCGGCCACGCCCAACGTCATCGCGGTGCACCCCAGCTTTCCGGCGCGCGACCCCGCCACCTTCCTGCAGGTGCTGCGGCGCAACCCGGGCAGGTACAGCTTCGGCACCGCGGGCACCGGCTCCATCGGCCACCTGCAGATGGAGCTGTACAAGAGCCTGTCGGGCGCCTTCGTCACGCACATCCCGTACCGTGGCTCGGGCCCGGCCCTCAACGACACCGTGGCCGGCCAGGTGGCCATGGTGTTCGACAACCTGCCCTCGGCCCTGCCCTTCATCCAGTCGGGCCAGCTGGTGCCCATCGTGGTGGCGGCGCCGCAGCGGCTGCCGCAGCTGCCCGCCGTGCCCACCTTCAAGGAGGCGGGCTTCGAGCCGGTCAACCGCATGGCCTACTACGGCCTCGTCGGCCCCAAGGGCCTGCCGCGCGCGGTGGTGGACAAGGTGGCCGCCGCGGTGCAGAAGGCGGCCCACCTGCCCGACGTGCAAAAGCGCATCGAAGCAACGGGCTCACAGCTGGTGCTCAACACCCCAGAGGCTTTTGGCGACCAGATCCGCGCCGAGCTGGCGGTGTACCGGCAGGTGGTGGAACGGCAGGGGCTCAAGCTGGAGTGAGGCACAGCAGCGGCGCGCTACATTGCGCCCATGTGCTATTCCGCGATGATCAAGGCCGAGCACCATCGCTACGTGCGCGAGTGGGGCGTGGACATCAGCGTGGCCGAGTTCGTGCAGCTGTTCTGGTGGCGCTGGGCGCCGGAAGAAATACTGGGCGCCCACAAGCGCCCGCGCACGCCCAAGGCGATGGACCTGGGCTTCGTGCGCGACCCACGCACCGACGATGAACGTCTGATCGCCCGCTACATCCGCGAATCGAACGCGCGCCAGGAAACCGAATGGCAGCAGGCGCTCTTTGCGCAGCGCGCGCGCCTGGTCAAGGCCGAGCAGCAGCTGGCCGCCAGGCCCACCCGCAAGGCGCAGGACGACCAGCGCATCGCCACCACCAAGATCGCGCAGATCAAGGGCTGGCTCGATGACCTGCAGCGCACCGAGCCGCTGCCGCGTGATGCGCGCATCTACCCCGGCTGGTATGCGCCGGTGATGGTGATGGAGGGCGGGCGCCGCGTGCTGCGGCCGATGCGCTACCAGTGCCGGCCCGAGGGCGTGCCCGAAGACTACGACCGCCGCTACCCCGGCACCTACAACGCCCGCCGCGACAACCTGCGCGGCAGCTTCTGGCGCCGCGTGTTCGGCGTCAGCCACGGCGTGATGATCGTCGACCGCTTCTTCGAGAACGTGCAGCGCGACGGCCAGAACGTGGTGCTGGAGTTCGTGCCGGCCGATGGCCGCGAGATGCTGGTGGCCTGCCTGTGGTCGCGCTGGGTGGGGGCCGATGGCCAGTCGCTGCTGTCCTTCGCGGCGGTGACCGACGAGCCGCCGCCCGAGGTGGCGGCGGCCGGCCACGACCGCTGCATCGTGCCGCTCAAGCCCGAGCATGTGGACGCCTGGCTGCAGCCCGGCGCGCATTCGCTCGACGAGCTGGACCAGCTGCTGGAAGACCGCGAGCGGCCGCTGTACCAACACCGGCTGGCGGCCTGAGCCGCTGCGCGTTCAACGCGCCTGCGGAGCCTCCAGCGCCGCCACCAGGTAGTCGCACAGGCGCCGCAATGCCAGGCTGGGCGGCAACACGCCGGCCACCAAGGCCAGCTCGCTGGGCGGCGGTGCCTGCAGCCGGGCCGATGCGGGCAGCACCCGGTGCTCAGGCAGCAGCGCGGCGGCCGGCAGCACCGACAGGCCCAGCCCCGCGGCCACCGCCGCCTGGATGCCGGTGAGGCTGTGGCTGCCGAAGGCCTGGCGCCAGGGCCGCCCGGCCTGGTCGAGCGTGCGCAGCGCGCGCAGCCGGTAGATGCAGCCCGGCGGAAACAGCACCAGCAGCACCGGCGCGTCGCGCGCCCACAGTCCGCGATCGGCCGACGCGGCCACGGCCCACACCAGCTTCTCGCGCCAGGCGGCGATGCAGTCGCCGCTGCCGGGCTCGCGCTTCATCAGCGCCACGTCCAGCTCGCCCGCCGCCAGCTGTCGCTGCAGGTCGCTGCTCATGCCGCTGACGGTGTCCAGCCGCACCCCCGGCCGGGTGGCCTGGTAGCCCGCCAGCAGCGCCGACATCCGGCGGGCGTCCATGTCTTCGGGCACGCCCAGTCGCAGCGTGGGTGCAGCAGCGGGCCGGGCCAGCGCATCTTCAGCCTCTTGCGCGATGGCCAGCAGCCGGCGGGCGTAGTGCGTCAGCAGTTCGCCATCGGCCGTGGGTCGCGCCTGCTTGCCGCTGCGGTCGCGCGCCAGCAGCGGGCGGCCCACGCGTTCTTCCAGCTTCTGGATCTGCTGGCTGACGGTGGACTGGGTGCGGTGCACCCGCTCGGCACCGCGGGTCCCAATGTGACGGCCGCTGGGCATGCTGACGCATCGACAACCAAAGCCACTGCCTGTCCATGCCGCTCTCCGCCATGCCCCGCCCTTCGTGGCTCACCTTCGACTGCTACGGCACCTTGATCCAATGGGACGAAGGCCTGCTGGCCGCCGTGCGTGAGCTGCTGGCCCGCAAGCCCGCGCACGACATCGCGCCCGACCGCTTGATCGCGCTGTACGACCACCATGAACATGCGCTGGAACAGACGCCGCCGCACCGCCCCTTCCGCGAGGTGGCCGGCCAGGGCCTGGCGCTGGCGCTGCAGGCGCTGGGCCTGCCCACGCAGCCCGAGGACATCGGCCTGCTGACCGACCGCATCGGCGCCATGCCGCCGTTTCCGGAGGTGGTGCCCGCGCTGCAGCGGCTCAAGGCCCGCGGCCACCGGCTGGCCATCGTGTCCAACACCGACGACGACATCATCGCGGGCAACGTGGCCCAGCTGGGCGGGCCGATCGACCGCGTGATCACCGCGCAGCAGGCCGGCGCCTACAAGCCCCACCGGCGGCTGTTCGACCACGCCCATGCCCAGCTGGGCGTGCGGCACGACGAGGTGGTGCACATCTGCGCCAGCCCGCACCTGGACCATGCGGCCGCACGCGATGTCGGCTTTCGCTGCGTGTGGGTGGACCGCGGCACCGGCCGCCAGCCGCTGCCCGACTACCGGCCCGACGCCACCGTGCGCACGCTGGCCGAGGTGCCGCCGCTGTTCGAATCCCTGGGCTGGTAAGGTCCACGCCGCCAAGAAGGAGCACGACCATGGCCCATACCCTGAGCGCCACGCAGCCATTGCCCACCCGCAGCGACCTGCCGCCGCTGGACACCGACGCCGTGCGCCAGACCCGGCTGGAGCTGGCCGCGTGCTTTCGCGCCGCCGCCCGCCAGGGGCTGGCCGAAGGCATCTGCAACCACTTCTCGGCGCTGCTGCCGGGCCGAGACGACCTGTTCCTGGTCAACCCCTACGGCCTGGCGTTCGAGGAAGTCACCGCCAGCAGCCTGCTGGTGTGCGACCTGCACGGGCAGGTTCTGGACGGCGACGGCCAGCCCGAGGCCACGGCCTTCTACATCCATGCGCGGCTGCATCTGGCGCAGCCGCGGCTGCGCGCCGCCTTCCACACCCACATGCCCCATGCCACCGCGCTGGCCATGCTGCAAGGCCCGCCGCTGCTGTTCGCGGGCCAGACGGCGCTGAAGTTCCATGGCCGCATCGCGGTGGACGCGCAGTACAACGGCCTGGCGCTGGACAACGCCGAAGGTGACCGCCTGGCCGCCGCGCTGGGCACTGCCGACGTGCTGTTCATGCAGAACCACGGCGTGATGGTCACCGGCCCCAGCATCGCCGAAGCCTGGGACGACCTGTACTACCTGGAGCGCGCCGCCGAGGTGCAGCTCAAGGCCATGGCCAGCGGCCGGCCGCTGCAGCCGATCCCTGACGACGTGGCGCGCCGCACCCATGCGCAGATGCGCGAAGGCGACCCCGCCAGCGCACGCGCCCATCTGGCCAGCGTGATGCGGGTGCTGCGCCGCGACGGCGTGGACTTCGACCGCTGAGCTGCACCTTCGGCTAGCGCCAAGCACCGCCGTTGACCATCCCCTGGTTGGACTGGTGTCCCACCCCGACGTAAACTTTTACATTCCCTGTCATTAGACACATCAGAAGTCACGACTGCGATCAGCCGCAGTAACGTGCGGGACCGGGGGGAATCATGGGATTGAGGTGGCGCCGGCCCTTGGCGGTCTGCGGCGTTGCGCTGGCGTGCCTGCCTGGGAGCGCCAGCGGCGTGCCGGCAGCGGCCAGCGTGCGCTTGGCCAGCCCGATGGGCAGCACCTGGGCCTGGAGCCTGGCCGGCGGCATGACGCTGCTGCTGGCGCTGCTGGCCGTCTACACGCTGCGCCACTACCTGTTCTCCGTCAACCGGCTGTTCGGCGCGCAGCGCCATCCGTACGCCAGCATCGTCAGCGCCGACTGGCCGCGCGTGACCATCTTCGTGGCCGCCCACAACGAAGAGGCGGTGATCGCCGGCTGCCTGGAGAACCTGATGGGCGTGGACTACCCGCCCGAGCGCATGCTGGTGGTGCCGGTGAACGACCGCTCCAGCGACCGCACGCGCGAGATCATCGACGAGTGCGTGGCCCGCTACCCTGGCCGCATCCGCCCCTTTCACCGCACCGGCGGCAAGCCCGGCAAGGCCGCTGCGCTGAAGGACGCCACCGAGACGGTGGACACCGACTTCATCATCGTCTTCGACGCCGACTACCTGCCTTCGCGCGGCTTGATCCGCCGCCTGATGGCGCCTTTCACCGACCCCGAGGTGGGCGCGGTGATGGGCCGCGTGATCCCCGACAACGTGGGCGCCAACCTGCTGACGCGGCTGCTGGACCTGGAGCGCTCGGGCGGCTACCAGGTGGACCAGCAGGCGCGCATGAACCTGGGCCTGGTGCCCCAGTACGGCGGCACGGTGGGCGGCATCCGCCTGTCGGCATTGCGCGCGGTGGGCGGCTGGCACGACGACGTGCTGGCCGAGGACACCGACCTCACCTACCGGCTGCTGCTGGGCGGCTGGCGCACCGTCTACCACAACCGCGCCGAGTGCTATGAAGAGGTGCCGCAGAACTGGGCGGTGCGGGTGCGGCAGATCAAGCGCTGGGCCAAGGGCCACAACCAGGCCATGGTGCGCCACAGCCTGGCGCTGCTGCGCTGCCGCGGCCTGTCGCTGACCGAGCGGCTGGATGGCGTGCTGCTGCTGGGCGTGTACCTGATGGCGCCGCTGCTGATGCTGGGCTGGGTGATCAGCCTGCTGCTGTACTTCAGCGTCACCGCCCAGGTCACCACGCCGGCGCTGCTGCTGCTGGCCTTCATGGGGCACAGCGCGCTGGGCAACTTCGCGGCCTTCTTCGAGATCGCGGCGGCGGTGCACCTCGACCGCTCGCACCAGCGGGTGCGGCTGCTGGCCTTCAACTGGCTGGGCTTTCTGGTCAGTGCGGTGGCCATCTTCCGCGGCGTGCTGGAGCAGCTGCTGCTGGACCGGCTGCCGGGCAAGGGCTTCCAGTGGGACAAGACGGTGCGCTACCGCGCCCCCGCCTCGCGCCAGACCCCGGCCTGAACCATGACGGTGGTGATGACCTGGCTGGCGCTGTTCAGCCTGACGGCCGTGGTGCTGCTGTTGCCGATGCTGCCGGCACTGGCCGAATGGCGCCGCCCGCGCGACGCGACGCCGCTGCACATCGACGCACAGGACGCGCTCGATCCCGACCTGCTGGCGCGGCGATTTGCGCAGCGGCTGGCGCAAGCGCTGCGTGAGGGCGCCGACCGTCTGGGTGATCAGGCCCTGGTGCGCCTGCCCGAGGTGCCACCCGGCGCCTGGCCGCTGAACGCCGACGAGCGAACTCGCGGCCATAGCGACCGCGTCTGGTCGGTGGCCGGCAGTGCGCAGCTGCCCGAGGGCATCGCCTTCCATGCCGAAGTGGCCGCCGACACCGACCTGCACACCGCCGCCGGCAGGACCTGCCGCGCCTTGCTGGCCGGCCAGCGGCTGTGGCTGTCGCCGGGCACCCAGGTGCTGCGCTGGGCCCATGCGCCGCAGGTGCAGGTGGCCGACGACGCCGTGCTGCAAGGCCGCTGCACCGCCGATGCCCTGCTGGCCGTGCAGGGCCGTGCCAGCTTTCAGCTGCTGCATGCGCCGCAGCTGCAGTTCGGCCCGCCAGGCGCCCCCGCGCAGCCCCTGCCCGACACGCTGCCCGAGCCCGAGGCCCATCTGCCCATCGCCTGGCACCCAGTCACCGGTCGCGGCGTGGCCCAGGGGCCGCTGCAGATGCCGCCGGGCCGGCGCTGGCAGGGCGATCTGGTGGGCCTGGCCACGGTGCAGCTGGGCGAAGGCTGCCATGCACGCGGCAGCCTCAAGGCCCGACGCGCGCTGGTGGTGGGCGCCGGCAGCCGCATCGACGGCAACGTGATCGCCGAAGGGGCGATCACGCTGGGCGAAGGCTGCGTGGTGCAAGGCGTGGTGGCCTCTGAAACTTCGGTGCGCCTGGGCCGCGGCTGCCGCATCGGCGCCCCCGGTCGGCCCGCCACGGTCACGGCACCGCGCATCGACGTGGCCGCCGGCGTGCAGGTGCACGGCACCGTGTGGGCGGTGGAAGCCGGCTGGGCCGAAGGCCTGGCCGGGCCGCTGCACGCGCTGCAGACGCCGGCCGAAGCCGCCGATGCGCTGCCACCCACCGCCCCGCTGGCAGCCGCCTGGAAGGCGGCCATCTGATGGCGCTGCCGGCCTTTTGGCGGCAGGCCCGCTTGCACCGCGGGCTGCTGGTGCTGGCCGTGGCGGCCTGCTTGGTGGCCGCCGCCAGCTTCGGCCTGGCGGCCTGGTGGCGCGGCGGGCCCAGCGTGCCCACCCACTTGACGCTGCTGGTGCCCGACGGCCTGTCGGAAGACGACGTGCGGGTGCGTGCCTGGCGCGACGCGGCCGAAGAAACCGGCTTTCCGCTCGTGGTGCGGCCGGCTTCTTCGCTGCTGCGGCCGCTGGCCGGCGAGGCGGCCGCCGCCCTCATCGTGCCCGACTCGGTGCACCGGCAGATGAACGATGCGCTGGTGGATGCGCTGCAGGCGCAGGTGGAAGCCGGCGCAGCCCTGATGCTGGTGCACGACGCCGGCATCGCCGACCTCGACGGCCACTACCACCCGGGGCAGTCGCGGCTGTCGGCGCTGGCCGGCGTGCGCTATGGGCTGTATGGCCAGCTGCGCGAGCACATGCTGCGCGAGCAGGAAGCGTGGATGGACACCGTGGCCGTGCCGCTGCTGCGGCTGCCGCCCGGCAAGCTGATGCGCGAGGACCTGAAGAGCCCGCTCACCTCGGCCCAGCCGGCGCCGGTGGATGGCGAGGAGCTGGCCGTTTCCAGCTATGCCTATGGCCGGCTGCGCTACCCGGTCTTCGTCACCGAAGGCCGCTTCGAGGGCCGGCGCCTGATGCATGGCGAAGGCAGCACCGTGCTGGCCGGCGTGCACGCCGCCGGCCGTGGCCAGGTGCTGTTCGTCAACCTGCCGCTGACCTACCTCAAGCTGCGCACCGACGGCTTTTTCATGCACAGCTTCCTGCGCTACTTCGCGCAGGAACTGGTGGGTCTGCCGCAGCTGGCTTCCATGCCCGATGCCCGCGGCGCGCTGGTGATGAACTGGCACATCGACTCGGCCCGCGCCGAGCCGGCGATGGAAAAGCTGGGCGCGCTGGGCGCCTTCGAGCAAGGGCCTTATTCGATGCACCTGACCGCCGGCCCCGACGTGGACGTGCCCGGCGACGGCGGCGGCATCGACCTGGCCCACAACCCGGCGATGCAGGCCTGGGTCAGGCGCTTCATCGAGCGCGGCGACGAGGTAGGCAGCCACGGCGGCTGGATCCACAACGGCTTCGGCCGGCTGGTGGAAACGCAGTCGGTGCAAGCCTCGGTCGAGCTGATCGAGCGCAACTCGGCCGTGGTGCAACAGGCCAGCGGCCGCACGGTGCGCGAGTACTCGGCCCCCACCGGCACCCACCCGGCCTGGGTCACGCCCTGGCTGCGCGCGCATGGCATCCACGCCTACTACTTCACCGGCGACATCGGCATGCCGCCCACCCGCAGCTACCAGGACGGCCAGCGCAGCCCGCCCGACATGTGGGCCTTTCCGGTGCTCAGCTACGGGCCCTATGCGGCGTTCGAAGAAGCCAGCGCCGCCGGCATTCCGCAGGACGACGTGGCCGCCTGGCTGGTGGACGTGGCCGACTACTGCGCCCAGCAGCGCACCGTGCGGCTGGTGTACTTCCACCCGCCGGGCATCGCCATCTTTCCTGATGCGTTTTCGCGCTGGCTGCGCCACACCCGCCGGCTGGTGGACGCCGGCCAGCTGCGCTGGACCACGATGGCCGCCCATGCCGAATTCGCCAACCAGCGCCTGGCGGTGGATTGGCAGGTGGCGGCCGAAGGCGGCGCCGCGTTGCGCCTGACCGCACGCCACGCGCAATCGCTGCACCACATGAGCTGGCTGCTGCCCGCCGGCCGCTATGGCCAGCCCGCGCTGCTGGCCGGCGATGCCGAGATCGTGCGTGAAGGCCCGCAGTGGCGCATCACCGCGCGCGACGTGACCCAACTCGACCTGCGGCTGCCCGTGCTGGCGGCCGCGCCCTGATCCCTCCCTACCCGCCGCTTTGCCGCCCATGCTTGCGCCCACCCGCCCCGACGCGGCCCGCCCCGTGTTGATCTCGGTCGGCACCCGCCCCGAGATCATCAAGATGGCCCCGCTGTACGACGCGCTGCGCGCCGCCGGCCTGCCGGTGGCCTGGGTGCACACCGGCCAGCACGCCGACATGGCCGAGACGCTGTACGAGTTCTTCGGCATCCACCCCGCCCACCGGCTGACGCTGGAGCGCCGCAACGGCCGCCTGGCCCACCTCAACAGCCTGCTGCTGGAGCAGCTGACCGAGGTGTTCGAGGCCGCGCAGCCGCAGGCCGTGCTGGTGCATGGCGACACCACCAGCACCTGGGCCTCGGCGCAGGCGGCCTTCTACCTGGACGTGCCCATCGGCCACGTGGAAGCCGGGCTGCGCACCTTCAATGCCCGCGAACCTTTTCCTGAAGAAAAGAACCGCGAGCTGACCGCCCGGCTGGCGCACTGGCACTTCGCGCCCACCGCCGGCGCCGCCGCCAACCTGCGGGCCGAAGGCATTGCCGCGGCCCGCATCCACCAGGTGGGCAACACCGCGGTGGACGCCGCACTGGGCGGCTGCCAGCGCCTGGGCATGCTGCTGGACCAGGGCCGGCCGGTGCTGCCGCCCGAGATCGACGCGCTGCGCGCCCGCCTGGCCGGCCAGCCGCTGGTCACGGTGACGGCCCACCGCCGCGAGAACTGGGGCGAAGGCATCCGCGACGTGGCGCGCGCGGTGGCCCAGTTGCTGGCGCAGCACCCAGCGCTGCAGGTGGTGTGGCCGGTGCACGGCAATCCCGCGGTGGCCGACACGGTGCGTGGCGAGCTGGGCCAGCTGCCGCCGGCGCTGGCCAGCCGGCTGACGCTGTGCCCGCCGCTGGACTACCCGGCGCTGCTGTGGTGCCTGCGGCACAGCGCGCTGGCGCTCACCGATTCGGGCGGCATCCAGGAAGAAGGCGCGGCCCTGTCCACCCCCGTGCTGGTGCTGCGCAACACCACCGAGCGGCCCGAGCTGATCGAAGCCGGCGCCGGCGAGCTGGTGGGCACCGACGGCGCCCGCATCGTGGCCCGCGTCGGCCAGCTGCTGGCCGAGCCGGCCGCGCTGCAGCGCATGCGCGATGCCATCAACCCCTTCGGCGA
>CAKZXL010000411.1 GCA_937883885.1 uncultured Aquincola sp.
GAAGTGGCCCAGGTCCAGGGCCGCTCGATGCTGGTCAAGCGCCTGCAGCCACTGCCCATCGAGGCCGTGGTGCGCGGCTACCTGGCCGGCAGCGGCTGGGCCGAATACCAGAAGACCGGCGAGGTCTGCGGTGTCAAGCTGCCCGCCGGCCTGAAGAACGCCAGCCGCCTGCCCGAGCCCATCTTCACCCCGGCCACCAAGGCCGAGATGGGCGACCACGACGAGAACATCTCGTTCGAGAAGATGATCGAGGTGGTGGGCCGCGACCGTGCCGAGGCGGTGCGCCGCATCGCCATCGCGCTGTACACCGAGGCGGCGGCCTACGCCCTCACCAAGGGCATCATCATCGCCGACACCAAGTTCGAGTTCGGCCTCGATGAAGACGGCACGCTGACGCTGATGGACGAAGTGCTGACGCCCGACTCCTCACGCTACTGGCCGGTGGAAAGCTACACCGAAGGTGTCAACCCGCCCAGCTACGACAAGCAGTTCGTGCGCGACTGGCTGGAGCAGGCGCAGGTTGATGGCCGCCCCTGGGGCAAGACCGCGCCGGCGCCCGCATTGCCGGCCGACGTCGTGGCCAAGACCGCCGACAAGTACCAGGAAGCCTTGCGGCGCCTCGTCGAGGCGGGCTGAGGGGCAGGCGCGTGGCCGTCATGCGCTCCCGACTGCTGACCCGCCTGGACGCCGCCATCGCCAAGGCGCGCAACCCGGTGGAGGTGGCTTGCCTCAAAGCCGAGCGTGCCTGCTTCCTCGCCCGCCAGGGCCAGATGGCGCAGGCCCGGCTGCTGCGCGACGCGCTGCACACCCAGTTCGCCTGGCGGCCACATGCGGCAGTGAGCGCCTGGCTCAGCCTGGCCGAAGGCCTGCACGACTACTACAGCCGCCTGGGCGGCTCGGCCCGCGACCGCGTGATGCGGGCGCATGCGCTGTCGGGCGCGGCGCACCTGGCGCCGTTGCGGGCCTTGAGCGCTGCCTGGCTGGCCCACATGGACATGGCCAGCCACGACATGGCGCGCATGGTGCAGCACGTGCGCGAGGCACTGCTGGGTGCCCAGCCCGACCACCATTCGGCCCGCTCACGCGCCTGCCTGGTGGTGGCCTATGCGTACCACTTCGCGGGCGACGAAAACCGCGCCTTGCCCTGGTATGCCCGCTCGCGCATCCATGCCACGGCCGATGGCGACGAGGCGCACCTGTCGGCGCTGATGCACAACCAGGCTTCGCTGCGCGGCAACCAGGCCCGGCTGGCCGCCATGTTCGGCCAAGCTTCGCCCGAGGCCACGCGGCAGGCGCTGCTCAGCACCGAATCCATCACCCGCTTCGATGCCGGCATCGGCACTGCGGCGCTGGTGTCGCTGGTGCCGATGATGCAGGCCCAGCTGCTGACGCACGACGAGCGCTGGCCCGAGGCGCTGGCCCTGTTCGAGCTGCACTTCGACACCGCGATGGCCGACGGGCTGGAGCGCATGAAGCCCTGCTTCCTGGCCGACCGTGCCTGGTGCCGGCTGCAGATGGGCGAGCGCAAGCTGGCCGTGGCCGATGCCGAGGCGGCCGAACTCAGCCTGCGCCAACCCTGCGACCTGGACGACCGCGCACTGGCGCAGGCGCGGCTGGCGCAGGTCAAGGAGAGGCTGGGCGAAGCGCGTGAAGCCGCGCTGCTGCGTGAACGTGCCCGCAGCGACCTGCAGGCGCACCATGTGGAGCAGCAACGCCTGGTGGCGCTGCTGGACGAAGCGCTGGCCGACATCGATCCGGCCACCGCCTAGTGCTGCTTAAAACAGCGCCATGCTCAGCTTGCGCCGGTACTGGTCGACCACCGGGTCGGCCGGCGCGGCGGCCACCTTGCCGGTGAGCTCCAGCGTGCCCTTGGCCTCGGCCGCGGCGGGCTTGGGCGCGGGCTTGGTCATCAGCTCCAGGATGGCGACGTAGTTCTTGCGCGCCAGCTGGTCGGACCAGGCCTTGTCGCGCATGATGATCTCCAGCAGCTCGTCCATCGCCTCGGTGAAGCGGCCGGCCGCGAAATGCGTTTGCGCCAGCTCGAAGCGGGCGTCGAAGTCGCGCTTGTTGGTCTGGATGGCGGCGGCCAGCGCCTCGGCGCTGCGGGCCTGCGGCGCCTTCTCGGCGGCGGCCAGCCAGTGGCCCAGCGCCGCGATGCGGGCATCGGCCACGGCCTTGCTGGCCACCGGTTCCAGCGCGGCGCGGGCCTGCGCCACCAGGCCGCTTTCCAGCAGCAGCTTGACGTAGTCGCAGCGCACCGCGTCGTTGCCGGGGTCGATGGCCACCGCATGCTGCAGCTTGGCCAGCGCGGCGTCGGTGTCGCCTTCGGCAGCCAGTTCTTCGGCCTCTTCGGTCTCGTGCTCGGCTTCCAGTGCGTCTTCCGAGGGCACGTGCTTGTCCAGGAACTGGCGGATCTGCCCCTCAGGCAGCGCGCCGACGAAGCCGTCCACCGGCTGGCCCTGGTGGAACATGACGCAGAAGGGGATGGAGCGCACGCCGAAGGCCTGGCTCAGCTGGCCGGCGATCTCGGGCTGGTCATCGCTGTTGAGCTTGGCCAGCACGAAGCGGCCGGCGTACTCGGTTTCCAGCTTTTCCAGCATGGGGCCCAGCGTGCGGCAGGGGCCGCACCACGGCGCCCAGATGTCCAGCAGCACGGGCTGCTGCATGGACGCCTGGATGAGGTCGGCCTCGAAGTTCTGGAGCGTGATGTCGATCATGGCAACGAGAGAGGTGAATGCGCACGCCTACAATTCAAGGCTTCCTGCAATCCACGGAGCGGCCCTTGAACAGCGCAGCGCCCGTGGTCGGTGTGGTGATGGGTTCCAGCAGCGACTGGGACACCATGCAACACGCGGCCGCGATTCTCGCCGAGTTCGGCGTTCCTCACGAAGCCCGGGTCGTCTCGGCCCACCGCATGCCCGACGACATGTTCGCCTACGCCGAAAGCGCGCAGGCGCGGGGCCTGCAAGCCATCATCGCCGGTGCCGGCGGTGCCGCGCACCTGCCCGGCATGCTGGCCGCCAAGACGGTGGTGCCGGTGCTGGGCGTGCCGGTGGCCAGCCGCCACCTGCAAGGCGTCGATTCGCTGCACTCCATCGTGCAGATGCCCAAGGGCATTCCGGTGGCCACCTTCGCCATCGGCACCGCCGGGGCGGGCAATGCCGCGCTGTTCGCGGTGGCCATGCTGGCCAACCGTGACGAAGCCCTGCGCGCCAGGCTCGAAGCCTTCCGCGCGCGCCAGACCGAAGCCGCCCGCGCGATGACGCAGGAGCTGAAGTGACCGCGGCTGCCACCTTGCCGGCGGCGCTGCTGCCCGGTGCCACGCTGGGCGTGATGGGCGGCGGCCAGCTGGGCCGCATGTTCGTGCATGCCGCCCAGGCCATGGGCTATGCCACCGCGGTGCTGGAAGCCGATGCCACCAGCCCGGCCGGTCAGGCTTCGCAGCACCAGGTGCTGGCGGCCTACACCGACGAGCACGGTCTGGCGCAGCTGGCCGGTCTGTCGGCCGCCATCACCACCGAATTCGAGAACGTGCCGGCGCAGGCGCTGCAGGCCCTGGCCGCGCAGCGCTTCGTGGCGCCGGCTGCAGCCGCCGTGGCGGTGTGCCAGGACCGCGCGGCCGAGAAGGCCCACTTCCAAAGCTGCGGCGTGCCCTGCGCGCCGTATGCGGTCATCGAGTCGGCCGAGCAACTGGCCGCGGTGGCCGATGCGCTGCTGCCCGGCATCCTGAAGACCGCGCGGCTGGGCTACGACGGCAAGGGCCAGGCGCGTGTGCGCAACCGCGACGAATTGGCCGCCGCCTGGGCCGCGATGAAGCAGGCGCCCTGCGTGCTGGAGCAGATGCTGCCGCTCGAGCGCGAGATCAGCGTGGTGCTGGCCCGCGGTGCCGATGGCGCCTGCGTGGAGCTGCCGGTGCAGCAGAACCTGCACCGCGACGGCATCCTGGCCGTCACCCAGGTGCCCGCGCCCGACGTGCCCGAGGCGCTGCAGCGCCAGGCGGTGGACTGCGCGCGCGCGGTGGCCGCCTCGCTGCAGTACGTGGGTGTGCTGTGCGTCGAGTTCTTCGTGCTGGCCGATGGCCGGCTGGTGGCCAACGAGATGGCGCCGCGGCCACACAACTCGGGCCACTACAGCATCGACGCCTGCGACGTGTCGCAGTTCGAGCTGCAGGTGCGCACGCTGGCCGGCCTGCCGCTGGTGGCGCCGCGGCTGCATTCGCCGTCGGTGATGCTCAACCTGCTGGGCGACCTCTGGTTCGACGAGCAGGGCCGTGAACGCGATCCGGCCTGGGCCGGCGTGCTGGCGCTGCCCGGCGTGCACCTGCACCTGTACGGCAAGGCCGAGCCGCGCCGCGGCCGCAAGATGGGCCACCTCACCGTCACCGCCGCCAGCGCGACGCAGGCCCGTGCCACCGCGCTGCAGGCCGCCGCGGTGCTGGGCCTGCCGGCCTTTTGACCCGCACCGCCATGCTGTTGGACGCGCAGGACCCGGCGGCCATCGCCGCCGCCGCCGACCGGCTGGCCGCCGGTGAGCTGGTGGCCTTTCCCACCGAAACGGTGTATGGCCTGGGCGCCCGCGCCGACGACGACGCCGCCACTGCGCAGATCTTCGCCGCCAAGGGCCGGCCCACCGGCCATCCGCTGATCGTGCATGTGCATGAGCCGGCCGCCGCGGCGGCCTGGGCCGCCGAATGGCCGGCGCTGGCGCAGCGTCTGGCCGCGGCCTTCTGGCCCGGGCCGCTGACGCTGATCTTGCGGCGCGCGCCCGGCCTGGGCGAGGCCGCCGCGGGCGGCCAATCCAGCATCGGGCTGCGTTGCCCCTCGCACCCGGTGGCGCAGTCGCTGCTGCGTGCGGCGGCCGAGCGCGGCGTGCGCGGCGTGGCCGCGCCCAGCGCCAACCGCTTCGGCCGTGTCAGCCCCACCACGGCGTCGCATGTGCAGGCCGAGTTCGACGACACGCTGACGGTGCTGGACGGCGGCGCCTGCGACGTGGGCATCGAGTCGGCCATCGTCGACTGCTCACGCGGGCGGCCGGTGCTGCTGCGGCCCGGTGCACTCACGCGCGAGCAGATCGAGCAGGCCGCCGGCCAGCCGCTGGCCGCGCCCGATGCCGATGCGCCGCGGGCCTCGGGCACGCTGGCTTCGCACTACGCGCCGCGCGCCAAGGTGCGGCTGATGCCCACGGCCGCGCTGCGTGAGGCGCTGAAGGTGTTTGCCGAGGCCGCGAAGGCCGGCAACACCCGCTCACCGGCCGGCAAAACGCTGGCGGTATATTGCCGCACCTTCCAGCCCGGCCCCGGGGCCGCGCTGGTGCAACGGATGCCTGACGATCCCGCGCTGGCCGCGCACGAGCTGTTCGCCACCTTGCGCGCGCTGGACGATGCCGGCGTGTCGCTGATCTGGGTCGAGATGCCGCCGCCCGGCACGGCCTGGGACGGCGTCCGCGACCGGCTGCAGCGCGCCGCGGCCGAATGAACACCGCCCCCATCCCTACGGAGAATCGATGAACTTCAAGTCCCTTTGCCGCGGTGCCGCGGCTGCCGGTGTGGTGGCGCTGCTGTCCGCCTGCGGCGGCGGCCAGGTCGACGATTACAGCCCGGCCAGCATCTACGCCTTCGGGGACGAGCAGAGCCTGCTGACCAACGACGCGAGCCGCCCCAACAACGGCCGCAAGTACAGCGTGAACCTGGCCGACACCACCGACACCACCGACCTGGAATGCACGACCTACCCGCTGTGGACCCAGCTGGTGGCCTCGGGCTTCGGCCGCGTGTTCGACCAGTGCCGCAGCAGCACCGCCAAGGCCACGGCCTTCATGCGCGCCACGCCGCTGGCCAAGGTGGCTGACCTGGACGGGCAGATCGCGGGCACCGTCACCGGCACCAACAGCAGCACCGGCGCCATCACCTTCGTCGACAAGGACCTGGCCACCATGATGGTCGGCACCTACGACATGCTGGAGCTGTACGGCCGCGTGGTGGGCAAGACCACCGCCCTGGCCAATGCGCTGGGCAGCAACTACGACGCCGTGGTCACCGGCGGCACGCTCACCTATGACCAGGCGGTGGCCGAAGCCACCAAGCGCGGCGAGCAATGGGCCGCGGTGCAGAACCGCGTGGCCAATGCCGGCGCCCGCGTGCTGGTGGTGACGATCCCCGACCTGTCGTTCTCGCCGATGGCGATTGCCGACCAGGCCGCGGCCGACGCCGACAGCACCATCACCGACAAGCGCCGCCGCCAGCTGCTCAAGGACATGACCACGGCCTACAACCTGGCCATGCGCAAGAACCAGATCAACGACGGCCGGCTGATCGGCATGGTGCTGGGCGACACCGAGCAGGACTCGATGGTGCGCTTTCCGGGCAGCTACGGCCTGAGCAACGTGGTCGACGCCGTGTGCACCACCGCGCTGCCCAACTGCACCACCGCCACCGTGATCTCGGCGGCCACCGACAAGGCCACCCAGTGGCTGTGGGCCGACGCCTATCGCATGGGCATCGAGTACCAGCGCCGCATGGGCGACCTGGCGTACTACCGGGCCAACAACAACCCGTTCTGATCGACCGGCGCTGCGCCGGATCGCCAAGGGGCCGCTTCCTAGCGGCCCTTTTTCATTTCACCATGACTCCAGCACCGAACTTTGCTGGACTACGCCGAAGCCCGATACAGCAGGTTTATCAATAACTTAGGCGAGTCCAACATATGCCGGTGCTTTCCGAAACCTGACCCGGCTTCCCCTCTGATGGCCCCTACATGGCTCTTGGGAATCGGGTCTTTCCGAGGAGTCATCGTGGCAAAACTCAAGCTCACCAAGTCCGCAGTCGATGCGGCACAACCCCAGGCGCAGGCCGTCGAACTCCGGGACACGCTGGTGCCCGGCTTCCTGTGCAAGGTTACACCAGCGGGCCGCAAGGTGTTCATGCTCCAGTACCGCACGAACGCTGGCGAGCGGCGCAAGCCCGCCCTGGGCCTGTACGGGGAACTGACCGTCGAGCAGGCCCGCTCGCTGGCCCAGGAATGGCTGGCCGAGGTGCGCCGGGGCGGCGACCCCAGCGCGGCCAAGGCCGCCGCCCGTTCAGCCCCCACGGTCAAGGAGCTGTGTACCAAGTTCATGGAGGATTACTCCAAGCAGCGCAACAAGCCCAGCACCCAGCGCGGGTATCAGGCCGTCATCGACCGCTGCATCGTTCCGATGCTGGGCCGTTTGAAGGTCCAGGACGTGAAGCGCCCGGACGTGGCCACGGCGATGAAGAAGATGGCGCACAAGCCGGCCGAGGCCAACCGTGCTTTCAGCGTGATGCGCAAGATGTTCAACCTGGCCGAGGTGTGGGGCCACCGGCCTGACGGCACCAACCCCTGCCGCCACGTCCCGATGTACCCCAACGGCAAGGCCACCCACCTCATCAGCGACGAGGACATGGGCAAGCTGTTTCGGCGACTGGAGCACATCGAAGCCGAGGGTCTGGAGAACTACGTCATCCCGCTGGCGATCCGCCTTCAATTCGAGTTCGCCGGCCGCCGCTCCGAAATCGTGACGCTCCGATGGGATTGGGTGGACCTGGACAACCGCCGCGTGGTCTGGCCGGACAGCAAGACGGGCGGCATGTCCAAGCCCATGAGCGAGGAAGCCTATCGACTGCTCTCGACGGCGCCACGGCAGGAAGGCACTCCCTATGTGCTGCCGTCTCCAAGCCATCCCGGCAAGCACCTGACCACGGGCGAGTATTACGGCGGCTGGAGCCGCGCCCTCAAGGCGGCGGGCGCCACGCACGTCGGCACGCATGGCATCCGCCACCGCTCCGCGACCGACATTGCCAACTCGGGCATCCCGGTCAAGGTCGGCATGGCGCTGACGGCGCACAAGACCGTGGCGATGTTCATGCGCTACGTCCACACCGAGGACGATCCGGTGCGCAAGGCGGCCGAGCTGGTGGCGAACCGGCGCAAGACGATCACCGAGGCGCAGCGGCCTGCGGAGGTGGCTGCATGACCAAGAAGGCGCCTGCGATGGCGGGAGTCGCACCCGCCGCCGTGCCTGCCGGCTACGCCGGCATCCACGGCGGCATCGTGGATCTGCTCGATGCCGCGCGCCAGACGGCAGCGCGCAGCGTCAATGCGCTGATGACGGCCAGCTACTGGGAGATTGGCCGCCGCATCGTGGAGGCCGAGCAACAGGGCAAGCGGCGCGCGGGTTATGGCGAGCAGTTGATCGAGCGGCTGGCAAGCGACCTCACCCAGCAGTTCGGCCGTGGCTTCAGCCGTCAGAACCTGCAGCAGATGCGGTCGTTTTTTCTGACCCGGCCAATTCGCCAGACAGTGTCTGGCGAATCTTCCCCGGAGCCAGTGCGGCCTTGGCGGCTGGACGAGCTGGCGCAGGTCTTCACGCTGCCGTGGTCGGCCTATGTGCGGCTGTTGTCGGTCAAGGACGAGCATGCGCGCCAGTTCTATGAAGCCGAGGCCTTGCGCGGCGGCTGGAGCGTGCGCCAGTTGGATCGGCAGATCGGCAGCCAGTTCTACGAGCGCACGGCGCTGTCGAAAAACAAGGCGGCGATGCTGGCCAAGGGCGCGGTGGCCAAGCCCGAAGATGCCGTCGCGCCCGGCGATGCCATCAAAGACCCCTATGTGCTGGAGTTCCTCGACCTCAAGGACGAGTATTCGGAGTCCGATCTGGAGGCCGCCTTGATCCGGCGGCTGGAAGACTTCCTGCTCGAATTGGGTGAAGGGTTCACCTTCATTGGACGGCAGCGGCGCTTGCGCATCGACCAGACCTGGTATCGGGTGGACTTGC
Organism: uncultured Aquincola sp.; assembly: GCA_937883885.1. The sequence continues at coordinate 8,788 of CAKZXL010000411.1, forward strand.
TGCTGTTCCATCGCAAGTTACGCTGCCTGGTCATCATCGACCTGAAGCTGGGGAGTCTGACGCATGCGGACGTGGGCCAGATGCACATGTACTGCAACTATGCCAAGGAACACTGGGCCTATCCCGAGGAGAACCCGCCGGTGGGGCTGATTCTTTGTGCCGACAAGGGGCTCGCCCTGGCGCGGTATGCCCTGGAGGGCTTACCCACCAAGGTCATGGCGGCGAACTACCGGATGGTTCTGCCGGATACCGATGTGCTGCAAAAGGAACTGGAAAGCACGCGGCTCTTGCTGGAGTCTCGCGGAACGATTCGTCCCAAGACGTGGAAGCGGTAGACACACCTGCGGAGCTATACGCCTGTTTGGAGATTGGGCAGAACCTCAGTCTGTAGTCGGTTTTACGGCTTTCTTCCGTGAGGAGGAAGAAGGCAACGACGGCAAACATTCAAACAAACGTTCCGCATAGACGAATCCCATCCGCCTTACTGCGTCCTGATCGAAATACAGTAGCCATGCGGCAAGTAGCGCCAGCGAAATGAGCAATGTCAAGCCTGCGGCAAGCCCTGGATCGGCAAGGTGCACCAAGTCAAATTGGAGAGGTGCTACCTGCAAAATCTTTGCAATCAACAATCCGTAGACGACGCCCATGAGGCACGACAGGATACCGACAGGCTTCATCGCCAGCATGTTGCGATGAAATCCATAGGCGATGTTCTCTTTCAGCAAGAGCTGCTTGTTGGAACGCGTGAGTTCGCGAAGCCGCTTAGTGGCACCGATGTAGATGTCGTCTGCCTTGTCTGGGTTTGCTGATTCTTCTTCTGCCGTTGGCATGGCGATACCCAACTTGGCAGTGATCGCCGTGTGATAACGCTGCTTGCTGACACCATCAAGGAACTTGTCGCGGTGGCGTAGTGCGATGGTCGTGGGCATGCCACCCCATTTTGAGACCAGCATCTCTTCAAGTTTTTTACCACGTCCGCGCGCTACGCTCGCGAGTGCATAGATAGCGCCGCAGCCGCCCAGCAGGCCGATCACACCTGTAAGCACAGGGTGCCGAGCCCCGTAGACGCACAACAGCGGCACCAGCACGGGTAAGGCCACAAGAAGGCCAGGGATAACACGTGCCTTGCGCTCGTAGGGGTCTTTGACCAGTTCAAAAATTGTTGTCATGTGAAGTCAGGCCTGTGCCGCCAAGGCGTCGATATAGGGTTGGATTTCATCGCGGTTTTTTAGCGTGATCTGCTGTGCGAGGGGGTCTGGTGCTTCCTTGGTATGCAAACCCAAACGTCTCAGCGTGTAGTACAGAAACGCTTGGCGGCATGGAAGTTTGACCTCTCCATCTTCCATGCCGTAGTCCAACTCTAAGACTCGTTTCTTGGCTGCAGGCAAATCGGGATGCGGTGCAAGTACCAGCGTCAATACAGTTTGCCAATGCGAATCTTGGTTGGAGTCCACTTGGGTCGCCTCGAAGCCATCGATGCGCAGGATTCGAGCAAGGACGAAATCGCTGAAGCGCTGGCGCTTGTGGCAAAACGCGCGCATGTGCCAGCGAAAACCGTCATTGCCAAGGGCGTGGGGAGACAGCAAGCGAACCGATTCATCCAACGACGTCATGGACTGGTAGCTCACCAGAATGGATTCCTGCTGGCGGATTGCGCGCACCACTGCTTCGACGGTCTGCTCATTGATCGTGCGCCAAGGGGACGGGGCCCAATCTGTCTCCGGCGCGGAGCCGATGAAGCTGGCCGTCGGCTCGACAATTCCCATCTTTGTCGCTAGCAGTTCTGCTAGATAGCGTTGCGCCGAGCTTCGTTGGTAAAGCGGGTGAAAACTCTGCGCTGCCGTGTAGGTCTTGGAGCTGCGGTCGTAAGTCAGGTTGCTCGGCGCCAACTCCATGTACTTGGAAATGTCCAGCGATGCCTGCGGGACCGAAATACCAAAGTGCTCGGTGAGATCCATCCGGTTGATGCGCCGCTCCCAGCGCAGACGGAAATCGATGAATTGAAGTCTGCTCTCCAGCCCCCAACTTAGCCCCTTAGGCTCAGCAGGTTCGGCGGCAGGAACGGAAGGTTTTTGCATCAGTCACGCCTAAAAAGTAGACGGATATAAAAAATCGTCGTACATTAACTATACGCGATCATCCTTCGGTCGTCTACCCGGAGACCCCAGTGCCTACAACCATCACGTTTTTTCCCGTCGACAACGGGGACATGACCCTCATCAAGTTCGGCGATCTCGACGCGACGACTCTGCTGATCGACGTAAACATCAGGCAAGACGCCGACGACCCTGACGGGGAGGCGCGCGATGTCGCCAAGGATTTGCGCGAACGACTGAAGAAGGATGAGAACGGCAGGCCGTATGTCGATGCGTTCCTGCTGAGCCACCCGGATCAAGACCATTGCCGAGGGTTGAAGCGACACTTCTACCTAGGGCCACTCGACAAGTACCCGGACGACAAGAAGGACGACAAGGACAAGAAAATCGTGATCCGCGAGATGTGGTCGTCCCCGATCGTGTTTCGACGCGCCAGCAAGACGCACACCTTGAGCGACGACGCCAAGGCATTCAACACGGAGGCGCGTCGGCGCGTGCAACTGAACCGTGACAAGAATTTCGCCGTCGGGAACGGTGACCGCATTCAGATCATGGGCGAGGACATCGACGGAAAAACCGATGATCTCACTTCGATTGTGCGGAAGGTGGACACGCGCTTTTCAACGATCAATGGCAAGAGTTCCGCATTCTTTTCTGCGTTTCTTTTGGCTCCACTGGACGCCCAGGATGACGAGGAAGAGGAAGAGTGCCTGGTCAAGAACCAGTCCAGCGTTATTCTGAACATCACGTTGGCGGCTGACGCGCAGACGCCGGATGGTGCGAAATTCCTTACTGGTGGCGATGCTGAGGTGTTCATCTGGAACCGCCAGTGGCAACGCCACAAGGCTGAAGCAGATGTGCTTGAGTACGACATCATGCAGGCGCCTCATCATTGTTCCTGGCATGCGCTGTCCTATGACAGCTGGTCCGACTACCGTGAAAAAGCCAAGCTCGATGCTGATGCTCGCAAGGCGCTTTCGCAGACCCGTGACGGCGCCGTCATCGTCGCCAGCTGCAAGCCGATTGCAGATGATGACAGCGATCCGCCCTGCATCCGTGCGAAGCGTGAGTACGTGACGATCGTGGACGAAGCAAAAGGCGAGTTCTACTGCACAGGCGAGTACCCCAGCGAAAAGTCCGTGGAACCGCTCGTTTTCACCGTAACCGCTCAGGGTGTGCAACCTCCCTCGAAGAAGGAGTCCGGATCGAAGGCCGCTGCCGTGGTGACCTCTGCGCGCACCCCCATGCCGCACGGAGCATCATGACGGGCACCATCGCAGACGCACTGCATCAACTTCAGCGGCATCGAGGCCTTATCCGCGTTGGCGAGCCAAGGACAACTGGTGCATCGACGGAGATTGAAGTCGATGTTGCGGTCCAACTGCCGAACAGGTCTCGGCGCAATGGTATCTCTGAGACCGGAGTGCGCACCGTCGAGACGTGCGTGCTGGTATTCGGTAGTGACTGGCCCCTGTCTGCACCCGAGCCCTTCTTACGTGCGGACTTCCCGCTCAACTTGCCGCACATCAACCCCCATCGCCAAGGCGAGTTAGTCTCGCCGTGCCTATTCGAAGGGTCGTTGAACGAGCTGCTGCATCGGTTTGGCCTGGACGCCGTTGTCGATCAGTTGATCGACTGGCTGCACAAGGCCGCGGCCGGAACACTCCTGGACCTGGAGCAGGGGTGGGAACCAACGCGCCGAGACAGCTGTCCTTCGACCGTTGTATTCAGTGCCGAGAAGGTCGCGGCCGCCGCTCCCGCTGACGGCACGATTCTGGTGGTTCCCGCAGGCTACGTGACGATCGATGGCGGTCTGTACGCCATCATCAACGCCGAACTGACCGCACAAGTCGATCCTGTGTTTTATCAGGATGTTCACAACGACAAGCTGGGCAAATGGGGGAACGGCCATGCCGCGGCCTTCATCGCGCGCGCTCCGATGACCGACGGCCTCCCGCATGTGATCGGACGCTATCAACCAGAGACAGTTGTCGATCTCGCGACGCTGCTCGATCGAGCAGCGGAGCTTGGTATTGATCGCGACGCTTTGGCCCAGGAAGTGGACGGTTATTTCGGACGCTCAATCCTGGATATGCGACAGGACTCGCATGGCTGGGTGCATGGTTTGTACGCGATTGTGATTCTGGCTGTGCAAAGGCCAGCGTCGCTTGTGGGCTCGCCAGGGAGGAGTGTCGAGGTATTGCCCTATGTGGTGCGCTATGAACTCAACGCTCAATCGCTCCTGGAGCGTAACGCCACGGTTCACCCGGCCTTTCACGCGCATGCGTTGTCTCCTGAACTGCTGGCAAGGACGTCCGGCATTCCATACGCAGCCACATCACAGCCGCTGGTCGTGCTCGGCTGCGGAAGCGTGGGATCGAAAGTCGCGATGCAACTGGGGCGAGCGGGCTTTGGTTCGATGACTTTCGTCGACAACGAACCCATGTCGCCTCACAACGCCGCGCGGCATGCACTCATTGAGCGGGCATCAGTTCTGGTTCCGCCTCGGAAGTCGGCGCTGATGAAGACAGCCTTTGAATCGCTGTCGCATCTTCAATCGCGAGCGTTCGACACCGACGCAGTGACTCTTTTGGTCGATCCGGAACAGTTTGCGGCAACCGTTCCGCAGGATGCGGCCCTCATCGTGGATGCGACGGCGTCACTTCAGGTGCTGGCTGCAGAAACACAATCGGCAGCGTTGGATCAATCCCCAGCCCGATTGGCACGGATCGCGATGTATGGTCAGGGGCGCTGTGTGGCGGTATTGCTCGAAGGAGCTGGCCGTGCCGGCCGAGTTGACGACCTCACGGCGTTCTTGTTCGAGTGCTGCCGGTTTGCACCGGAACTGCGTGCGTCGATTGCCGGCGAGACGTCTGAGCCGACTCGGATTTTCGTGGGTGACAACTGTCATTCGCTGACGATGCCTATGTCTGACGCCGTTGTTTCGCGGTCGACGTCACTGGCCGGCCTGCAACTGGAACGATGGCTCGTTGATGGGCTTCCGAAGGAAGCGACGCTTTGCGCCGGAATCTCAGATGCCGAAGGCCTTGGAATGGCATGGACCCGCGCCAGCCTTGGCCCGACCACTGCGCTTGAAGTCGCAGACGATGGTGGCTGGAACATTCGGGTCCTGTCCCCAGTTGCGCAAGCAATCCATGCTGATGCGCTGCGCTGGGGTGCTCTGGAAACAGGCGGCGCCTTGATCGGCCGCATCTCGTTTGAAAATCGAACCATCACCATTGCAGGCCTTGTTGAGGCACCGCCTGACAGTGTTCGAGAGGCCGCCCGCTTCGTCCTCGGAACCAACGGGCTTGTTCAAAATTTGCGCGCCGCAAACGCGGCCTCTTTGGGGTATCTCGCCTTTATAGGAACGTGGCACAGCCACCCGAAAGGCGGCGCACATTCGGGTATCGACCGAAATACATTGCGCGGCATCGCCGAGGATGCTGGCGGCCTTCCGGCCGTGTCGTTGGTATGGACTCCGACAGGACTCACGTGTGCGGTGGATCGCTGGTAGGTGCAAAGCCACCGGCACTTTGTTGGCATAAAACAAGAGGGATGTATGGCTGACTACTTCGAGATCGACTTTCTTGGCGTCGAAACAGCGAAAAGCGGGGACGCGATCACGCTGCGCTACTCGGTGAATGGCACCGAGGGCGTGCACGTTGTTGACGGTGGGTATCTGGATACGGGTGATCAGATAGTCGAGCATCTGAAGACGTACTATGGAACAACAGTCATCGACCATGTGATCCTCACGCACCCAGATCGCGATCACGCCAACGGACTACGAAAAGTCCTGGAGCAATGCACGGTCAGGAATCTTTGGATCAACCGGCCGTGGATATACGCGGACCAGTTGATCGATCGCTTTGAGACCTATGAATCGGTTGAAGCCCTGCGACGGAAGTTGCGCTCAATCTACGATGCCACGGCAATTCTTGAGGATATTGCGGTGGAGAAGGGAATTCCAATCCATGCCCCCCTTCAGGGGCAGAGCATCGGTCCGTTCGCGGTCATGGCACCTACCCTGGGGCGCTACTTGGACCTGATCGTGGACTCCGCGAAGACACCGGAAGCTGTCGAAGAAAGTGCTTTTGATAGCGCGCTGAGCAGCATATTCCGGGCAGTGAAGGCCGCGACCGCCTACATCAAGTCCCTGTGGGGCGAGGAATATTTCCCGCCTGAGCCGACCAGTCGTGAGAATGAAATGAGTGTGGTGCAGTCGGCTGTCTTGAACGGTCATCGCGTCATGCTTACTGGCGATGCCGGGCGTGAAGCACTGCAGGAGGTGATCGACTACGCACCTTTCGTGGGACTCGCGCTGCCAGGTATTCGGTATTTCCAAGTGCCCCATCACGGCGGGCGACACAACGTTTCGACCGAAGTCTTGGATCAACTGCTCGGCCCACGGTTGAACAGTATGCCGGACAAGCACCATTGGAATGCCATATGCAGTTCTGCCAAGGCGGATGAGGATCATCCGCGGAAGTCGGTGATTCGCGCCGTATTGCACCGGGGTGGGCACTGGGCGGCAACTGAAAGCCAGAACATACGCATCGGGGCAGGCATCACCCGCGATGGCTGGGTGCCGATTCCCCAGGCGGCGTATCCGGAAGATCAAGAAAATTGACAGCGCCTGAAGGCCAGCACCACTTTTCAACTGCCTGCTGACAACTTGGCCTGCATCCCGACGTTCCTTCGTCGGGCTCATGGGCTGCGCCCCGAGCTTCGTGCCGAATCGCAGTCATCCGGCTTCAAGCCCGGACGCTCTGATCTGGACTGACGCTTCGGACCTGCGCGCTACGCTTGTCAATACCGGGGTGGCTGCGTGGTGAGGTGTGGCGGCTTGCTGTTCCCTTCATCGTGCCACGGCGTGCTCGCCGTCAATGACTGCGCACCTTCGGCGCTTGCGGCCTGGCGGCCGTCTTCGATCTTTGACTGCTTGCGCTGCGCCGTGCCCTGCAAGGGCTGGGCAATTCCGCCCGGTAACCTTACAGGAGTTCACCATGAACCACGCATTCATCACGGACGAGCAGCGCATCGTGCTGCTGGCCAACGGCCGCGAATCCTTGGAGAACCCGGACTTCGATCCGGCCCCAGTGGTCAAGCTGTTCACGCCGGATGCCGGCGCGACCTGGCTGCTGACCGAGATTGATCCCGATGACCACGATCACGCCTTCGGTCTTTGCGACCTGGGCCTAGGGATGCCGGAAATCGGCTGGGTCAGTTTTTCCGAACTGGCGACCGTGCGCGGGCGGCTGGGCTTGCCGGTAGAGCGGGATCTGCACTTTCGTGCCGAGAAGCGGCTGAGCGCCTATGCGCGCGATGCGCGGCTGGCGGGGCGTGTCGTTGTCTGACCTGGTTCTGGGGCGCCGCAAGGCGCTCCTGAGCGTTCTCAATCATTTCAGGAGGTCAAGGCCATGAGCAGCCACCACGACTACATCCTCGAAATCACGGCAGAGCATGATGCGTTCAAGCCGTTCCCACCGGAGAACGGCCAGCCCTTGCGCTTTGCGCTCGGCGACGCGGTGATCTATACCAACGGGTTTGGCGCACAGTTCCGGTGCCGCGTCACCGGGTTTTATCGTCCCAGCGGACTTTCGGGCCTGTACGCGCGCGGTGCGCGCTACCTGCTGGACTCGTCATCGCCGTGGATGCCGGTGTCGGAAGCCAGCCTGCGCCCCGACGACCCGGCCTGATGCCTTCGCGCCCCTGGCGGGGCGCTACGCGCTGCGCTTGCCTCCAGGGGAAAGCCCTGCGGGCTATCCCCGCCGCGCAGGCTTGGCGCCCCTCTCGCGCAGCGAACCGGCTGGTGCCGGATCGCTCCCTTCATGCCGGACATTACGATGGCACTTCGGGCGTGGGTGTGTCGGGTTCGTAGTCGCCCAGCCACTCGAAGAGACGTTCGATATCGCAGTCCAGCTGGTTCAGCGTGGCCTGGGCCATTGCGTACCAGGTGGTGCCGTCGTCCGTTTCTTCGGAGGCGGACAGCAGGACGTTGAGCTGTGCGCGCCGTCCCAGCAGGCGCTGCATCTCGTTGCCTACCGTCTTGCGGTCGGTGGTCCAGATGAGGGTCGGCAGAAAGATGCCAGGCCCTTCTGCTCCAGGCGCAGGCGTTCCGGGTTGCATGGGATCGCTCATGGTGGTTCTCCAGAAGGTGGAGATTCCACGGTAGGCATTGGCCCGTGACCGGGCCACTCGAAATTCGCGCTATTTCGGGGGGATTTCGGGATCAGCGCCGATCGGCCGTGGCGCAGTCATGCGGGCGGGCTGCCTTTGAGCCGGTGCTTACCAGGGCTTCCAGCGCCGCTGGGGTGTTTGCGGCACGGCGCCGAGCAATTGGATCGGCGGCAGTGCATGGGGCGCATTGTTCCTGGGGAAGCGCCGGCGCACTTCGCATTCCAGTTCGTGCGCGAGGCCGCGTGCGTCCTTCTCGCCGCGCAGTGCCCGTTGCCGCCAGTCTCGGGCCTGGGCCATCAGTTCATCGTCTTGTAGGGCTCGTATGTCCATGCCATTGCCATTTTGCCGATGGCTGGGTGGGTAGCTGTCCACGGGGATTTCATTGAAGTCATGTGGGCGTCCCCGGCCACCTGGGAGATGGCCGGTCGCGCTCTCGTGCTAGCGCATCGAGCCGCCTGCGGCGTCTCGCCCCCTTCGGGCTTCGATCGTTCCCTCACTCCGTTCGGCTGACGCCTCCGGCCCGGCTTCCAGCTTCGAGCCTGCGCGCTTCGCTTGCCGTGCGGTCGGCTTGTGGGATGGCCGTTGCCATGTCCAGTCCTCTTCCCTGACTTCATCACCTTGTCCGCGACTGTAGCCCGCGGCCGTGTGCCGTCAAGGCGCGCAGGGCCGTGTCCTCGGCTGCGCCTGCGGGCCGCCCCACCCTGCGCTTGTTTCCTTGACGGCCCCCGTCCGCGCGCTCCCTTTCGTCGCGGGCGATGAACTCAGGAAAGACGGTGGCAACAGGGCCAACCGGGTTCCTCGCGCCGACCGCACCGAACAGCCGAAAGGCTGGGCTTCGAATCTTGGAATCCGGTGTGCGGTTTTCTTCAACAGCCTTTTTGTTCAGGAGAAAGACCATGCAACTCGCATCCCGCTTCGCTTCCCATTCCCCCGCATTGCGCAGCGACTCCCCGCTGTCCGATGACCAGATCCGCCGCGTGGCCCCGTCCATCTTCGCGGATGCCCCCCATGAAAGCCGTTCCGAGCGGTACAGCTACATCCCCACCGCCGCCGTGCTGACCGAGCTTCGCAAAGAGGGGTTTCAGCCCTTCATGGTGTGCCAGACCCGCGTTCGCAACGAGGGCCGGCGCGAGCACACGAAACACATGCTGCGCCTGCGCCACGCCAACCAGATCAACGCCCGCGAAGCCAATGAAATCATCCTGCTGAACTCGCACGACGGCACGAGCAGCTATCAATTACTGGGTGGCATGTTCCGCTTCGTTTGCAGCAATGGCCTTGTCTGCGGCGACACCGTGGGCGATGTGCGCGTGCCCCACAAGGGCGACGTGGCGGGCCATGTCATCGAGGGCGCCTATCAGGTGCTGAGCGGCTTCGAGCATGCGCAGGAATCGCGCGAATCCATGCAGGCCATCACGCTGGATGCCGGGGAATCGGAAGTGTTCGCCCGCGCCGCGCTGGCCCTCAAGTACGACGACCCAACCAAGCCCGCGCCCGTCACGGAATCGCAAATCCTGATGCCGCGCCGCTTCGACGACCGCCGCCCCGACCTGTGGAGCGTGTTCAACCGCACGCAGGAGAACCTGACCAAGGGCGGATTGCATGGCCGCGCCGCCAATGGCCGCAGACAGCAGACCCGCCCCGTGCAGGGCATTGATTCGGACATTCGCCTGAACCGCGCCCTGTGGCTGCTGGCCGATGGCATGCGCGCCCTCAAGGCCTGACCCCCTCTGACGTGTTCCCCGCCGGAGGGGCGGTTTCCCCTCCATTCCCTTGTTTCACTTGATTGGAGATTCACCATGAACGCCGTTACTTACACCGAAGCTCAAGCCCTCGACAGCCGCGCAAACGTGCTGCAAGCCGCCGACCCGAGCAAGCACATGATTCTGGTTCCGCTGTCGCGGCTGGTGCTGCGCCCCACGGGCCGCAACGTGCGCAAGACCGTCCCGCGCATGTCCATCCCCGAGCTGGCCGCGAGCATTCAGCGCGTGGGCCTGCTGCAAAACCTGATCGTGATTCCCGCCGCCGATGACCTGCATTACGAGGTGGTGGCAGGTGGCCGACGCTTTGCGGCCCTCAAGCTGCTGGCAAAGAAGCACCGTATCGCCAAGGATTGGGACGTGCCTTGCCTGCAGGTGGCCGATGGCACGGCCCGCACCGCCAGCCTGACCGAGAACGTGCAGCGCGAAGCCATGCACCCAGCAGACCAGTTTGAAGCCTTCGCCGCGCTGGTGGCCGAAGGCCGACCGATTGAGGACATTGCGGCGGATTTCTCCGTTACGCCGCTGGTGGTGCAGCGCCGCTTGAAGCTCGCCAATGTCTCGCCGCGTTTGATGGAGGACTACCGGGCCGATGCCGTGAGCCTCGATCAGCTGATGGCGCTCTCCATCACCGACGACCACGCCGCGCAGGAATGCGCGTTCTACGATGCGCCGCAATGGCAGCGCCAACCCTCGCACTTGCGCGAACGTCTGACGGAGCGCGAGATTGACGCCTACCGGCATCCGCTGGTGCGCTTCGTCGGGCTGGACACCTACGAGCAGGCGGGCGGCGGCATCCGCCGCGACCTGTTCGCGGAGGGCGATGCAGGCGTGTACCTGACCGACGCCGCGCTGCTGGAACGACTGGCGCAAGACAAGCTGGCGGGCATCGCCGCAGAGGTGAAGGCCGAGGGCTGGGCTTGGGCTGATGCCACGCCGGGCGTGACCCATGCCGATCTGCACGCCTTCCAGCGTGCGCCGAGGGAGCGCCGCGAGCCGAACAAGCGCGAAGCACAGCGCATCGAGAGGCTGCAAGCCAAGATGCAGGAGGTGGCCGAAGCCATTGATGCCGCGACGGACGCCGACGACGAGGACAAGGCCGATGCGCTGCAAGAGGAAGGCGAGCGGCTGGGCGAGCAGTTGCAGGCGCTGGAAGACGGCTTGCAGGGGTACGGCGCGAACGTGAAGGCCGCAGCCGGGGCCATCGTCACCATCGGCCGCAACGGCGAGGTGGTGATTCATCGCGGACTGCTGCGCGAGGCCGAGGCCAAGGCACTGCGCACACTGGAGAAGCTGCGCCAAGGGTTCAGCGACCCAGATGCCGCGAACGATGACGAAGGCGAGGACGACGAGCCGCCCAAGGCAGCAGCGATTTCCGACCGACTGGCCCAGCGCCTGAGCGCCCATCGCACCGCCGCGCTGCAAATCGAGGTGGCCCGGCATCCGCAGGTGGCGGTGGCCGCGCTGGTGCATGGCATGGTGCAGACCGTCTTGCAGGGCCGCTACTACGGGCGCGACCTGCCGCTGGGCGTGAGCCTGAAAGTCCAAGACCGGCTGGACGGCATGGCCCCGGACTGGCCCGAGTCACCCGCCGCTGTGGCGCTGCGTGAATTGCAGCAGGCGTGGAGCGGCAAGCTGCCCGAGGACAGCGCCGAACTGTTTGCCGCGCTGCTGGCGATGGAGCAAGGCGAACTGGTCAAGCTGCTGGCCGTGTGCGTGGCTTCCACGGTGGACGTGGTGACGCCTCGCGCCACACCGCACCAGCCCGGCGAGGAACTGGCGCAGGCCGTGGGCCTCGACATGGCCGCATGGTGGCAGCCGACCGCCGAGGGGTATTTCAAGCACGTTCCGAAGGCGGCAGTTCTGCAAGCCGTGGGCGAGTACGCGCCCGATCAGGTTTCCCGGCTGGCGAAGCTGAAGAAGGCCGACATTGCCAGCGAAGCCGAGCGGCTGGCCGATGGCGCGGGTTGGATGCCTGCCATCTTTAAGGTCGAAGGCCCGCAGCAGGCAGTGAAGGAAAGCGCGCAGGAGGCAGGCCCGGAGCAGGACGCCCCGGAGGATGCCGAGGCAATGGCGGATGAACCCGCCGAGGCGCTGGCCGCTTGACCCACGCCGAAGGCAAGCGCCCCGGCTTCGACCGGGGCGCTTCGCTGCAAGGAGAAGCCCCCATGACCCGCACCACCACCAACCGCCCGCGCATGGCGGCGGTCTATGCACCCGGCACGGTGCGCGCCCGCCGCTGGCACGGCGATGGCGACGTGCGCGGCTACCGACCGCCCTCGGGCTGGTCGGCCCGCGCTGACCTCACCGACATACATCCCATCACGGGCCGCGCCTTGCCGCGTGCCGTGTGGTGGATCATCGAAACGAAGGAATGATCATCGTCAGCACCGCGCCCAGGCCGTTCCGCCCTGGGCGCGGTGAAACGCATAATCCGGGCGCGGCGGTGGCCGCGCCCGGTGTTGAAGCCGAATAGCCGGGGCATTACGCCGCCGCCTTCACTGGCACTCAGGCGGCGGCGTTGAAGGCATCGCTGTACTGCGCGATGCCTTCGGGCACTGGCCCATGGAAGGCCAGTGCGAGAAAATAGCCGGGCGGCACGCCCGGCAGTTGCAGGCCCGCATGGGCCTGGAAGCCAAAGCGCCCGTAGTACGCGGGCTCTCCGAGCAGCACACAGCCTTCGGCCTGCATGGCCCGCAGTTCAGACAGCGCCTGTTCCATCAGGCGCGAGCCGATGCCGTGCCCCTGCCTCTGCGGCAGGACGGAGATCGGCCCCAGGCCGCACCAGCCTTTGGCCTTGTGGCCGTGGTCGTTGGTGATAGTCACCGGCGACAGAGCCACATGGCCGACGACCTGGCCGTGTTCTTCGGCCACGATGGAAAGCGTCAGTTCGCTAGCGTCGCGCAATGCACGCACGATGAATTGCTCCGTGTGGCTGGTGTGCGGCGCATCGGCGAAGGCGGCAATGGTCACGGCCTCGATAGCGGCAATGTCGTTCGTGGTTTCGTGTCGTAGCTGGATGGTCATGGTGTTCTGCGTTCCCTGCTCAAAATATAGAACGGCCTGGGCGTGTCGGCGCGTAGCGCCGCCGGGCTTTCGGGCTGCGCCCCGTGCCGACTTCGCTGTCACGGCCATTCGGCTTCAATCCACTCACGCCTTCGCGCCTGCGGCGCTGCGCGCTGCGCTTGCCTCCGGGGGATCGGCGCAAGGCCCATCCCCGCCGCGCGAGCTTGGCGCCCCTCGATGCCGCCGAACCGTCGATGCCGGATCGGCCCGGCCAGCGCCCCGCCGCAATGGACGGAGCTGGCGAACACGCTGGTGCTTGCTGCGGCAGGTTGTGCGAATGCGTGCCGTCCTCAACGCTGGCGGTTCTCGCCCATCACGTCACGAAGGACGGTTCACGGACATCCCGCCCGGCATCGCTATGGAGCTTCCACGCCACGCCTCAAGACCGGCGCCGCAAGGTGCGGCCGGGGCGTTCTCGCTTGTCGTCGGATGGTTGACCTGGCCCGCGTCAGTGGGCGAGCCGGTGCTGCCTTCGTGCGGGGATGCCGAGCCGGCCCTGCCTCCTTTCGATGCGGTTCGGCCCAAGGCGTCCTTGTGTTGTTGTGAATCCTAGCGGTGGCGCGGCTGCGCCTCGGGCTTCATGGCTGCAACCGTCCGGCGAAAACAATTTCCCCTGCTTTGTCACTGCGTTCGGCGCATTCCTCGCGGGACAAATTCTTTTCGCCTCCCGGCTCTCCACTGCGTTGCGACCGCAAGCGGTGCAGCCCGCCCGTCCCCCGCCGGCCGGATCACAACAAGGACGCGATGGGCGCGAACCTTGTTCCACCAAAAGGAGTTTCATCATGGCCAACATCGGCACCTTCACCGCAGACAAAGACGGCTTCACCGGCACGCTTCGCACCCTGACGCTCAACGTCAAGGTCAAGCTGGTGCCCAACGACAAGGGGGACAACGAGAAGGCCCCGGACTTCCGCCTGCAGGCCGCCAGCCACGACATCGGCGCGGCGTGGAAGAAGACCAGCGAGGCCGGGCGGGAGTACATCTCCGTGACCCTCGACGATCCTTCGTTCCCGGCCACGGTCTATGCCCGCCTGATCGAAGGAGAGAACGGCACGCACGACCTGATCTGGTCGCGCAGCAAGCCCCAGGCGGCCTGACGGCCGCCAGCGCCCCGCCCACTGCGGCGGGGCGCTGTACTGCTTGGATCAGCAGACTGGAAGGCTTGGCTCTCCCAGCTTCGTGATGGTGGTGGTCGGGCAGCATCACCATGACTTCGTGTTGCCAGGGCGAATGCAGGGCGATTCGGCGCACTGCGCCGACCGGGCTTTGCGGGCTGCGCCCCATGCCGACTTCGCCGTCATGGCCATTCGGCTTCAATCCCTATCGCAGCTGCGCGCTTCGCTTGCCTCCGGGGGAAAACCCTGCGGCCTCTCCCCGCCGCGCGATGCTTGGCGCCCCTGAAGTCCCCGAACCGGCTGCACCGGATCGGCCACGCCAGCGCGGTCGCACGCTATGGCGTGTCACTCTTCTTCGCCACAGTCTCCAACTCCTGGCGCACCTGCGCCAGCAGCTGATCGACCTGCTGCAGGTCGTCGCCGGCATAGGCCAGCGTCAGCAGCGTGAGCGGGTGCACCTCCATGACCTCGCACAGCTCGGCCAGCTTGTTCAAGGTGGGGCTTTTGAGGTCGCGTTCCAGCGTGCTCATGTAGGTGCGGCTGGACACGTCCGAGAACGCTTCCTGGCTCAAACCACGTGCTTTCCTGATGGTCTTTAGTGCCTCCGACAATGTATGTTTCGCTGCCAACCCTGGATCTCCGCAAAATCCAAGATGACATCCGATTGAGCCCTATAGGGCTACAATCTATAGTGTTCAACTATGCCCGCCTGCCGCTTTCGTGCTTTTACGGAAATCCGTATCTGCAGCTTCTCACAGAAGCACAAAACCGCATCCGTGCCTTTCCACAAACCCGCCGATGCGGTTTTGCGCTTTCACGCTTCGGCGGTTTTGTGCGAATGAGGTAACGCCCATGAACCAACTCATGACCGAGGACGAGCGCAAGCAACTGCTGGAACACGGCCGGGTCCGGGCCGCTGGCCGGGCCATCGACCCGCTGCCCGTGGTGCGGTTGTTCACGCCGGACGCACACGCCACTTGGCTGCTGGTGTCGCTTGACCCCGCTGACGGCGATACGGCCCATGGCCTGATCGACTTGGGGATCAGCATGCCTGAGCTGGGCGAGATCAAGCTGTCCGACCTCGCATCCATCGTCGGGCCGAGCAAACAGCCCGTGATGCGAGATCGGTATTTCCGGGCGGTGCGCCCGTTGTCGGAGTACCTGCGGCTGGCCCAGGAGAACGGTTCCGTCCTCGATTGAGCCGTTCGCGCCACGGCCAAGCCGGGCGCATTGAGGCTATTTCGGTCTTGCTCCAGACCCGTCAGGTCTTAATCCGCACTGTTGCACCAAACCAGTGCCACCCTGACGCAAACGGTCATGACGCCAGCCGTGCCATCGGGCACGGTGGATAGCGCAGGAGGCCGCATTTCCTCGCGCGCCACCGTCGCATTCAGACGATCCGCGCAATCCATCGGATGCTTTTCGTCTTGACACGCAAGTTACTAATCTACCAGCTTATTCACGATTGGATGCTAGTTCGATGCGGTGACGTTGGCGTGTGAAACCAGTGACGGCCGTCCTGCTCTACGGGAGCTTGCGTCATGGCCGAACCGCACCACCTCGCGCACTGGTATCCGACCGCCGCCTACCTCTACGTCCTGTGTCTGGACACGCTCGCACTGGCCTGGGAGTACCTGCGCCGCCATCCCGACTACCGGATCGACTGGCTGCGCCGTGCGCGCTGCCCCGATGCCGCGCATCGCTGGGGCTTGCGTCTGCTGGAAGACCCGGACGTGGATGCGCGTGACGCGCATCCGGCCTGGCTTCCCGGCCATGGGGCCGTGGTGCAGCTTCACCCCGATGCCGATCCGCCTCCGGATGCCACCGCCTTCGCGTTCTGGCGCATCCCCGGCCACAAGCAGTTGCTGCACGACGGCAAGGGTCTGGCGCTGATCGCGCGCAGCCCCAGCCTTTGCCAGCGCTATGCGCTGGCGCCTGGCCTGGAGGACGGCATGGCCGTGGCCCATGCCTATCGTGGCCGTCACGCCGCCCCTGCGGCCCCTATGCCTGGTACGCCTGCGTCAATGGCTCGGCCCAGGCCACCGCCTGCGGCGCTGCTGGAGCTACACACCCTGCAGGCGCTCGACGCCACCCTGGCGGGCGCGTCCTTGCGCGACGTCGCCGAGGGCTTGTTCGGTGCGGACGCCGCAGCCGGCTGGTACAGCGACGGCGGCCTGCGCTCCAAGGTGCGCCGCCTGGTGCGGCGCGGCGATGCGTTGATGCGCGGCGGCTATCGCCGCCTAGCACAACTGCCGCCGCTTGAGAAGGGTCGTTTTGAAGAGAGCGCAAAACGACCCTGAGCAGGAGGGCTTCGTTTTCTGAGACTGCCTTCATCCGGTTGCGCTGTGTGGCCGGAGCCCTGCAACCGATGGAGGTTCTCACCATGCGTCCTGCTCCCTTGCGGCCTGCCGCTACTGTCTCGACCGCTGCCGCGCAGCCCCAACGCTATCTCACCAACGACGAAGCCGCCGAGTACCTGCGCCTGTCGCCGCGCACGCTGGAAAAGCAGCGCGTGCTGGGAGGCGGTCCCAAGTTCCGCAAGTTCGGCCGCCGCGTGATGTACGCCGTGGTCGACCTCGATGCCTGGGCCGCCGAGCGCAGCTTCGAGAGCACGTCCGAGCCCGAGTACGCCGAGCAGCATTCGGCGGACAGCCGTGCGCGCTGATCGCTGGCGCGCGGGTGGCCTTCGCCATGTCCAGCCCCGCGCTGCCCATGCGGCAGCGACCGATGCAAGAGCGCGAACAGCTCGATCTGTTCCGCGCCTTGCCGGGCGACATGGCGCCGCGCGACAGCCAGGACTTGATGGCCTTTCCGTTCTTCTCGCTGGCGAAGTCGCGGCGCACGGCGCCGATCGACTTCCGCGCCAGCGGCATCACGATCCGCGTGGAGGGCACGCAGGAGCATGGCATCGCCACGATTTGGGATGCGGACATCCTGATCTGGGCTGCAAGCCAGATTGTGGAAGCCCGCGATGCGGGCTTGCGCCCGTCGCGGCTGATGCAGGCCACGCCCTACGAGATCCTGCGCTTCATCGGGCGCGGTACGTCGCTGCGCGACTACCAGCGCCTCAAGGCGGCCTTGGATCGGCTGCAGTCCACGACCGTGGCCACGTCGATCCGCGAGACGACCGGGCGGCGCCTGCATCGCTTCTCATGGATCAACGAGTGGAAGGAACTGGCCGATGCCAAGGGCACCCCCTTGGGGCTGGAACTGATCCTGCCGGACTGGTTCTATGCGGGCGTGCTCGATGCTGCCCTCGTGTTGACCATCGACCCGGCGTATTTCCGGCTGACGGGCGGGATCGAGCGATGGCTGTACCGCCTGGTGCGCAAGCACGGCGGGCGACAGCCTGGCGGCTGGCAGTTCGACTTCCAGCACCTGTACCGCAAGTCGGGCAGCGTGGCGCGGTACTACGACTTCGCCGCCGACCTGCGCGCACTGGTGGTGCGGCAAGCCTTGCCTGGCTACCAGTTGGGCATCGAGTACGTCTCGGGCATTGCCTCGCCGCTGCTGACGTTCCGGCCCGTGCCGTCCACGGCACGGGGATAACTGCTGCGCAGCCTGTGGACGGACTCGTGCTATCAGGCAACAGAGGTATCGTGCTATCAGGCAACGAATCCTCGTGCTATCAGGCAACAAAACCGGCCGCAAAGCTAATACTGGCGCGGGTTTCGGCCTCTCCTAACTTCCCTAACTTAAATACTCTAACTGGTAGTAGCAGCGCCGCGCCTCGGTGGACAACCGCCACAGGACGCGAAGCGCAGCGGCAACAGGCGGGCTTTCCGACACGGAGGGTCCGGTCATGATCGTCGCGCTGCTCAACCAGAAAGGCGGCGTGGGCAAGACCACGCTCGCCACCCACATCGCCGGCGAGCTGGCGATGCGCGGGCAGTCGGTCATCCTGCTGGATGCCGATCCACAGGGCTCCGCGCTGGACTGGACACAGCGCCGCAGCCAGCAAGGTTTGCCAAGGCTATTTAGCGCCGTGGGCCTCGCACGCGAAACGCTGCACCAGGAAGCGCCAGAACTCGCCAGGCGGGCCGATCACGTCGTCATCGACGGGCCACCCAGGATCGCTGCCTTGGCGCGCTCCGCGCTGCTGGCGGCCGAGCGGGTGCTGATCCCGGTGCAGCCCAGCCCCTACGACCTGCGGGCCAGCGCCGAGATGGTGGCGCTGATCCGTGAGGCGCAGGTGTTCCGGCCTGCGCTGCGCGCGGCCTTCGTCATCAACCGGCGCGTGAGCACCACCGTGATCGGACGCGAGGCCCGCGGCGCGCTGGCCGAGCAGCCGCTTCCTGCGCTGCGCGCGGAAGTGCATCAGCGCATCGTGTTTGCCGACAGCGTGGCCGCCGGCCGGCTTGCACGCGAGACGGCGCCAGACAGCGCCGCCGCGCGCGAAATCACCGCGCTGGTCGATGAACTGCTGCGGTGGCCGTCATGAGCACTCCTGCCAGCAAGCGCACGGGCAAGCGCATCGGCATCGGCGCTCGCCCGCCCGCGAATCCGCACGCCGAGGCGTGGATTCGCCAGGGCAGTGCCGATGACCTCCAGAAAGGCGACCTCTACACGGCCCGCCTGACCCTCGA
>CAKZXL010000412.1 GCA_937883885.1 uncultured Aquincola sp.
CAGCAGGTCGGCAATGGGGGAGAGTCGGGCTTCCGTGTAACGCATCGCCGCGGCGGTGTCGCCGTCCAGCGAGCCGTAGTTGCCTTGGCCGTCGATGAGCGGGTAGCGCAGCGTGAAGTTCTGCGCCTGGCGCACCATGGCGTCATAGGCAGCCGTGTCGCCGTGCGGGTGGTACTTGCCCAGGACCTCGCCGATGATGCGCGCCGACTTCACCGGCTTGGCGGCGCTGGTCAGGCCCAGCTGGTGCATGGCGTAGAGGATGCGTCGCTGCACAGGCTTCTGGCCGTCTTCGACGTCGGAGAGGGCGCGCGACTTCACCGTGGCCAGCGCGTACTGCAGATAGGCCGACTCGGCGTGGTGGTGGATGACGATGGAATCGCCCGGAGTCGAGTCGAGTTTGCCGGCGTCGAGGGTGTCGAGGGACATCGTTGGGAATCCTGGTGTCGGTTGTTCGGGTGGCCTGGGAGCTCAGCGCATGCGATGCAGCGCCGTGGGGGCACCGGTCTCCTCACCGGTCAGCTCACCGGCGGGCGTGGCACGCAGGCGTACGGGCGCGCCAGTCTTGGCCACTGTCGGGCACAGCAGGCCATTGGCGTTCAGCGCGGAGATGAGTGCGGTGTCGCGCTGGTCGATGGCCTCGAAGCAGAACGGAGCCTCGGGCACGACGGTGCCGCGCGCGGCCGGCTGCGCCGCCGGCGCCTGAGCTGCGGGAGCGGCCGGCCGTGCCGCCGGCGCTGGAGGCGGCACGATCGTGCCAGGTCGGGCGTACTGGGCGTGGGCCGCCAGCGCGGCGAACGAGGCCGCAAACAGGATGAGGGTGCGGTTCATTCAGCCGGCCTCCACCTCGTCGCCGCGGCGCTCCATCCACTCGCGGCGCCAGCCGGAGCGGGACTTGGACATCAGGTTGTTGAACGCCTCAAGCGCATCGGGACGCTGCTCCTCAGGCAACTGGACCTGCAGCAGTCGGCGCGTGTCCGGGCACAGCGTGGTTTCCCACAGCTGGGGCGGATTCATCTCGCCCAGGCCCTTGAAGCGGCTGACCTGCAGCGCGGTGGCGGGATAGCCTTCCTTGGCCAGGCGCTCTTTCCACATGGTGAGCTCGGCCTCGTCCATCGCGTAGATCTTCTTGGCGCCGCGCTTCTTGCCCGAGGCGTCGGCGTCCAGCCGGTACAGCGGCGGCCGTGCGATGTAGATGTGGCCGCGCGCGACCAGCTGCGGGAAGTGGCGCAGGAACAGCGTCTCCAGCAGCACCTGGATGTGGAAGCCGTCGACGTCGGCGTCGGCGAGGATGCAAATCTTGCCGTAACGCAGCTTGCCGAAGTCGACCTCGTCGTTCATGGTGTGCGGCTGGATACCGATGGCCACGCTGATGTCGCCGATTTCGACGTTGTCCAGCGCCTCTTCCTTGGTCTTCTCCCATACGTTCAGGCCCTTGCCGCGCATGGGCAGGATCGCTTGGTTGTCCTTGCTTCGCGCCTGCTTTGCAGACCCGCCGGCGGAGTCGCCCTCCACAAGGAACAGCTCCGTCACAGCCGGGTCCTCCGACTCACAGTCGGCGAGCTTGCCGGGCAGCATCACGACCGAGGACGACTTGCGGCGCTCGACGGGCTTGGCGGCGCGCTGGCGCGCCATGGCGTTGCGGATGACCAGCTCGGCGACGGTCTTTGCATGCACTGGGTTCAGGTTGAACCAGGCCTCCACTGAGGGCTGAGTCATCTTTTCGACCAGCTTCACGCCGTCACGCGAGTTCAGGCGATCCTTGGTCTGACCGTCGAAACTTGGGTCGAGCATCCGCGCCGACAGGACGAAGCGCACCGACTTGAAGGCGTCTTCGGCGGTGAGCTTCACGCCCTTGGGCAGCATGGAGTGGTGGTCGATGTAGCCGCGCACCGCGTTGAAGACTGCGCCGCGAAGGCCGGCCACATGCGTTCCGTGCAGCGGCGTCGGAATGAGGTTGACGTAAGAGCGGCCACTACCGTCGCCCCGCTCGAACCACGAGAACGCCCAGGTCGCACCTTCGCCCTCGGCAAAGGTCTCGTCGCTCTCGGTGGCGTGCACGGCGCCGGCGACCATCGGGACCAACGGCTGTTCCTGAGCGAGCTCATCCAAGTAGGCGGCCATGCCGCTCTCATAGAAGAACAGCTCCTCCTGCGGCTCGCCGTCCCTGCGCGTATCGACCAGGCGTGCGCGCAGGCCCGGCAGCAAGACTGCCTTGGACCGCAGTAGCTCGCGCAGGGCCCCGACCGGGACATCCGGAGAGTCGAAGTATTTCGGGTCCGGACACACCGTCACGGTGGTGCCGGTGCCATCGACCTTGTCGCCGCGATGCAGCGGCTTGACCACATCGCCGCCGGAGAACTCGATGCTGTGGCTGCGGCCGTCGCGCTTGACGTCCACGCGCAGCAGGCTCGACAGCGCATTGGTGACGCTGACGCCCACGCCGTGCAGGCCGCCGGAGAACTTGTACGCGCCGCCAGAGGCCTTGTCGAACTTGCCGCCGGCATGCAACCGGGTGAACACCAGCTCAACCACGGGCGCCTTCTCCTCAGGGTGCATCCCGACAGGGATGCCGCGGCCATCGTCGCTCACGCGAACCATGCCACCGGGCAGCAGCTCCACGGCGATGTTCTTCGCATAGCCGCCGATGGCCTCGTCCACTGAGTTGTCCAGGACCTCCTGAATGATGTGCAGCGGGTTCTCGGTGCGGGTGTACATGCCCGGGCGCTGCTTCACCGGCTCCAGTCCCTTGAGGACGCGGATGGAGCCTTCGTCGTACTTGCGGCTGGCGGTTGTGGTGGTCATTGGATTCTGGGTTGTCTTAGTCGGGTGCGCCGGGGGTCCGGCGGGCGTTGTCATCGGTGTGTTCGGCCACCCGAAGAAGCGAGCGGAGCAGCACCTGGTGGCGGTAGACGATGCGGCGCAGTACCGTCACCGCCTCGTCACGCTGTCGCCCGGCGTCGCGCAGACGCTGTGCAAGGGTCTCGCACGCGGCGCGCAGCGATGACGCGCTCGCGCGATACCCGGGATGAGGCTGAACGGGTCCTTGGCATATGGGCGTCGTCGGTCTCTCAGGAAAATGGGCCGCATCAAGCGGCCCATGTGTCGTCACTGCATCGGATGCATCACGGAGTCGTGCGCACCACCACGTCGGCGGTGTAGATGTCGCCAGGTGCAGCGGTATTCAGTGGCTTGCGCGACACGCTCACCATGAAGACGGAGTCCACGTACGAGCCGGACACGTCGGGCGCGACGAAGCTGGCCGTGGACATGTTGGCGCCGCCGATGGTCACGCTCGGGCCCGAGACCTGGGACCAGGCGTAGTACAGCTTGCCGCTGAACGGAGTCACGGAAACCGGCAGGCTGACCGAGGTGCCGGTCTTCACCACCAAGGCGGCGCTGATGCCCAGCACCAGCGGCTGCTCCGGCGTGACATAGACGGACACGGTGGCCGTCTCCGAAGGAGCGGCCGTTGCAGGGTTGGCCGGCGAGCTCACCATCGAGGTCACCCGGAAGGTCAGACGAGTCGTCTCGGTTACCACCGGCGCCGCGAAGGTGGGCATCGCCGCGACTGCATCGGACAGGGCCACCGTCGGGCCTTCGGTCTGCTGCCACAGGTAGTACAGCGCCGCGCCGCCCGGGGCGGCGCTGGCCGAGGCGTCCAGTTGCACGGTCGAGCCCTGGCCGACGGTCTGCGTGCTGCCAGCGTTGGCGATGGCCGCCACGGTGCCGCTCGGCGAAACGGTCACGACCGTGTCCGAGATGCCCAGCGCCAGGTTGTCGTCCAGGACGCGGCATTGGAGCGTGACGTTCGCGCTCGAGCGCACGGCCGGCGCCTTGAAGCTCAGCGAGCCGTCGCCCGGGGCGTTCAGGCTCAGCGCGACGCCGCTCGGGTTGCTCTTGACCACCCAGGAATACACGTAGCTGCTGCTGCCGGCCAGCGCGCCACCAGAGCCGAAGCAGTTCAGGCCGACGTCGTCGCCGGCGGTGACGGCCACGTTGGCCGAAGTCGTGGCCACCGGGGGCGTGGAGGTCGGGCCGCCGGCGACAGCAGTGATGACGACATCCCTGTAGTCGGTTGCCGAGTTGCCCTTGGCGTCGGTGCCGGTGAAGGTCAGGCGGTAGGTCGAGTCCGCGGTCACCGAGGCCGGCGCGGCGACGACGGCATCGCAAGCCCAGTCGTTGTGCGTGATGTTGTTGACAGTGTTGCCCGAGCGGGTGCCATTGGCGCAGTCGGCGTTGGACAGCGTCAGGTCGGCCGCACCTGCAGTCAGCTTGGTCACCGACCAGGCCATGCTCTGCATGGCGTTGGGCTGGGACGTCGCCGTACCCTTGACCACGAAGGACTTGCCGACGCTGATGTTCAGGGCACCCTGGTCGACCTTGGTCAGCACCGGGCTGGTCGTGGCGTCGGGCAAGCCACCGCCACCACCGCCGCAGGCGGACAGCAGGGCGGCCACGACTGCCGACAAGCCCAGCTTCATCGAGTGCGAAATGCGCATGAGTTGAATCTCCAAAGGCCGCACAGGTTCCTGCGGCAAGACGGGTGACGCCGAATCCACGGCGACGAAAGAAAGCCGTGCGGAGTATATCTAGTACGCTGCGCCATTGCAACTGTCAGCGAGCGCCAGAGTTCTGGCCATGGCGGCACTTCGGCGCTCACGGACTTCGTCGAGAGTAGGAGGCGAAGACGCGCTTCTCCTGCGCAGTCCAGCGAAAGTCTGAAGCCACCGTGATCGCTCCGCCACCGACGTTGGAGCGGTAGAAGCCCAGGCCTTGCTCGACGAATTCGTCGGCGAGCTTCGATGTGGCATTCCAGTCGTAGATGGTGCGCGGGCCCCAGTCGGACATCGGCGCAGCAAAGTCCGTCCTGTGCAGCGCAGCGAGGTGGGACAACAGAATGGGATGGGCCGAGACTCCAGTGAACATCAGCTGGGTCCGCTGGTGGTACACGAAGTCGCCAGCGCGGTCACTGATGATGAACCTGCGGGCGCGGTCGAGCGGAACAGCGAAGCCGAAGATGGCGCTGTTCCAGAGGTAGCGCTGTAGCGCCTGCTGCACGACGGAAGGAGCGGTGTCTGTGAACGCCCGCAGGATGATGGCGGTCAGCTCCGGGGCGTCAGAGCAGCCGAAGCAACCGGTGTCGTCAAACATCAAGCGCACCCCCGAAGTCAGGGCGGCCCCGCAGGACTTGAGTCGCAGCGAGGACTTGAGCCTTGCGCATGCGACTCTCCCGCTGCGCTGGTGGAGTGCCAGCATGCGTAGACACCACGGTCATCCAACCGCCGGGCTCGGTTCGCCCGATGGTCATGGGTTGTCCAGACACGCGCAGGTACTCCGCAACGTAGTCAGACTTCCAGGATTCCATGCCCCGCACCTCAGGCCGCGCCGCGCAACTTGTCGCCGGCGGCCAGCGACCTCGGGTCGATGAGCCCATCGTTGGCCTCCTGCGGCTTGAGCGAAGCGAAGGCCAGTTCACGCACCTTGCCCTCGATCTCCGCGAGCAGGTCCGGATTCGACAGCAGGAACTCACGGCAGTTGTCCTTGCCGTTGCCGAGCTTCTCCCCCTTGAAGGAATACCAGGCGCCGGACTTCTCGAGCAATTTGTACGTGACGCCCATCTCGATGACCTCGCCGGCGCGGTCGACACCAGCGCCGTAGCGGATGTCGAACTGGGTCGTCTTGAACGGCGCTGCGACCTTGTTTTTCACGACCTTGACCTTGGTTTCGCTGCCAACGACCTCCTCGCCCTTCTTGATGCTGCCCGTGCGGCGGATGTCCAGTCGAACCGAAGCGTAGAACTTCAGCGCATTGCCGCCGGTCGTGGTCTCGGGGTTGCCGAACATCACGCCGATCTTCATGCGGATTTGGTTGATGAAACAGACGGTCGTGTTCGTCTTCTTGATGGTCGCGGTGACCTTGCGCAGCGCCTGACTCATAAGGCGGGCGTGAAGGCCGGGCAGCGAGTCGCCCATCTCACCTTCGATCTCCGCCTTCGGCGTCAGAGCGGCGACCGAGTCGATGACGACCAGGTCGACCGCGCCGGAGCGCACGAGAGAATCGACGATTTCCAACGCCTGCTCGCCGGTGTCGGGCTGTGACAGCAGCAGGTCCTGCAGGTTCACGCCTAGTTTCTGGGCGTACTGCACGTCCAGCGCGTGCTCGGCGTCGATGAAGGCGCACGTGCCGCCGAGCTTTTGCATCTCGGCGATGACCTGCAGCATCAGGGTGGTCTTGCCGCTCGACTCGGGGCCGTAGATTTCAACGACGCGACCGCGCGGCAGGCCGCCGACTCCCAACGCAATGTCCAGACCCAGCGAGCCGGTGGAGACGACCTCGATGGCCTCCTGAGCGCCGCTGTCGAGCTTCATGATGGCACCCTTGCCGAACTGTTTTTCGATTTGTGCGATGGCGGCCTGGAGGGCCTTGTTCTTCTCGGTCGATTCCATGAATTGAGTCCTGGGTGTAAGGAGGCACCGCAGGTTGAATGTTGCACGCGTATGAGATATACCGTACACCGTACCTATAGAATCATCAACCTGCCAACCCCCCGACCCGCCAATCCGGGCGCGGCGAGATATCAGACAAGCCGTTTCGCATGAACTCCAACGACATCTTCGCCCTCATCGAGCGCATCGCAGCCGACCCGAAGAAGACCGCCAAGGAGGCGATGCTGCGCGAACATGCGGGCGACGACTCGCTCAAGCGGGTCCTCGAGCTGGCCTTCAATCCTTTCAAGACCTATGGCGTCAAGGCTCTGCCGGCGCGCACCGGCAACGGCGCCCTGGTCTTCGAGGAGCGCCACTGGCAACTCATCGAGAGCTTGCGCACCCGTGAGCTGACTGGAGGCGCCGCGCGCGCTGCAATCGCAAATGCCCTCAACGGACTTTCAACAGAGTCCGCGCAGCTGCTAGGCCGCATCCTGCGCAAGGACCTACGGGCCGGCTTCAGCGAGAACACCACCAACAAGGCCTTCCCGAAGCTCATCCCCGAGTTCGCGTACATGCGCTGCTCACTGCCGACCGACGTCAAGCTGGCCGAGTGGCCCTGGGCAGACGGAATCGTCTCGCAGGAGAAGGCGGACGGTATGTTCGCCAACGTGGATGTCGACTCTAGCGGCGTCTCCGTTCGAACCCGCCAGGGCAACGAGGTGCCGCTGGAGGCGCTGGGCGAGCTGCCCAACCAGATGGCCAAGTACCTGGCGCTGAACCACCAGCACCACGGCGAGATTCTGATTCAGCGCCGCGTCGGCGAGTCCTGGGCCATTCTGCCGCGGGAGGAGGGGAACGGCATCCTCAACAGCATCGGCAAGGGCGGCGAGATGCCTGAAG
Source organism: uncultured Aquincola sp. (assembly GCA_937883885.1). The sequence goes on from CAKZXL010000412.1 coordinate 7,329, forward strand.
GGCACCGCGCCATCTACCTGGCGTGGGACGCCGTGCCGCTGTCGGCCGTGCAGCCGAAAGGCCGCTTCGAGACGTCCTACAAGCAGCGCCTGCAAGGCCTGCGCGATGCGTTTGTCACCATGCAGGAGCTCGAGGCCGACCCGCTCGTCGGGCTCGTGCCGATGCGCATCGTGCACTCGATGGTAGAGGCCCTGGTGCACTACCGCGAAATGCTGGAGTCCGGCAAGGAAGGCACGATCATCAAGCGCCTGGACAGCCCGTGGGCCGATGGAACGTCGCGCGGCCAGGTGAAGCTCAAGCTCGAAGTCGACGTCGACCTGGAGGTCGTAGGCTTCAACCCGGGTACCGGCAAGAACGCCAAGACCTTCGGCTCCATCATCGGGCGCTCGTCCTGCGGCCAGCTCGTCGTGAACGTGAATGCGCGCAGCGACAAGTCGCGTGCGGACATTCACGCCCGACGCGAGGAACTGAAAGGAACCATCATGGCGGTGCGCTTCAACGACATCATGAAGCCCAAGAAGCCCGGTGAGCTGTACAGCCTCTTCCTTCCGCGCCTTCTGGAGCTCCGTCAGGACAAGACGACGGCCGACTCGCTCGAGCGCATCCTGGCCCAGTTCGAGGCGGCCGTCAGGGGCGAGACGATGCCAGGCGTGGCGGAGGAAGTCTCGGCCGAGGCGGTCGAGTAAGGAGGCCGCCGATGGATGGCATGAACATGGACCTCTTCGCCGACGCCACGGATGCCGTCGAGTCGGCGCCGAACGCGGCGCCCGAGGTGGACTTCGAGCCAGTGCTCGAGGCTGCGTTCGCCGACGCCGGTCGCAAGGCTGCCATGAAGGCACTGGGCCCCGAGCAAAAGGTTGCGCTCCTCGCCGCAGTGGCTGTGGTTGCAGGCGCCAAGCGTGCCGCGTATCAGCGCGCCGCCGCCGGTGAACTCCTGCCCGGCTTCGACTGGCTCGCCCGACAGCCCGCACTGGCCAGGGCAACTGCGCTCCTCAGCAACAACTTCGTCAACCTGGGAGTGATCCCGATGGCCCCTGAGCGTGCGACGTCCAGAGGAAGTTGACTCCCGGCGCGACTGGTCGGCCAGAGGGATGATGGACCCCGAGGTCGATCACTGGTCGTCGGCCTCAATGTCATCGGGCGCGGTCGCTGGCGCGGATCGTGCGCGGGCGGCGTCATGCGGGAGGGACGGCGGACTACGTCGGGCGTTTCGTTTTCTACTTGTCGGCCAGGCTGCATGCGTCGTGCTTGCTGGTGCGCTGTAGATGTGATATCTCAAGTGTAGACACCGAAAGCGAAACATGAGCCTCACCGTATCCCAAGAACTCCTCGAAGCCACCAAGACCCATTCCCTCGAAAAGCATCGCGAGCACGGCGCGCGCTTTGGCCGCAGGGACGAGGAGATCGAGCTATCGGTGTCGTTGCTAACGAACGATGACCTCATCGAGCTCGTGCGTGCGGCCGACGAGGTCAAGGACGGGAAGACGCGCCGTGCCATCGAAGCCATGTTGGCGGCTCGCGGCGGAAAGCACGACCAGAAGGTTCCGAACTTCAAGGCTTTCCAGGGCATGCTGACCTCGTTCCTCCAAAACAATGTCATCGACGGATGGCTCTACGTGCGCGGCTCCGACGGCTCGATGTACCCCGAGCTCATCAAGGGCGTTGGGTGCGAACGGAGCAACGGGTACCGTTCCAAGGAGCATCCCTGCGTCCGCATCTACACGGTCGCGTACACGCTCAACAACAGCGGTCATGGGCAGCCGAAGCTGGCCACCACGAAGTGCTCCCACACCTTTGAGCCCGGCGATGTGGCCAACAAGCGCGTGGCCGACATCCTGGAGGCTTGTGGCATCTACAAGGAGACGCCGGAGCTGAAGGCAGAGTACGTCACCTCCATGAAGCGCCACGAGACCGTGACGCGTCGTGCTTTCAAGAATCAGTTCAGGGTCAACGGAACCGCGGCCTTCTTCGAGGACGGTGACTACCGTCGCAAGGGCGAGAAACTCGCGGCGCGACGCGTCATTCACGACTGCGCTCTGGACGAGCAGCAGACCCACCAGAACTTCGAGGAGACGTCGATGTTCGAAGAAGGAACTGGCACCATCCCAGAGCACCCGCTGGTCCGCTGCTTCGACATCAAGAGCCACGAGTTCTACTGGGTCCGGGGTGACTTCATGGCCCCGCACGAGTACGACAAGAGCGTGGGTGAGAAGCTCATCCTGCCGGACACGCACCGCGACCTGCTCGAAGTGCTGACCACTGAACTGGACGTCTTCACGTCCGACTTCATCGAGGGAAAGGCGGCCGGCAACGTCGTCCTGTGCAAGGGCCTGCCTGGCGTGGGCAAGACGGCCACGGCGGAGTGCTACGCCGAAATCATGGAAGTGCCGCTCTACAGCATCAACACCGGCACCCTGGGCACGAATGCCTCGGACATCCACACGAACCTGCAGGTCATCTTCCAGCGCGCCAAGCGCTGGGGCTGCGCGCTCCTGCTGGACGAGGCCGATGTCTTCGTGATGAAGCGCGGCAACGACGTCGAACAGAACGCCATCGTCGCGGAATTCCTGCGGGTCCTGGAATACTTCGACGGCCTCTTGTGGCTCACGACGAACCGACCTGACGACATCGATGACGCCATCATTTCCCGCACCGTGGCCATCATCGAGTTCAAGGTGCCGGACAAGCGCCTGGCCGGCCAAATCTGGCGCGTGATGGCGAAGAACTTCGAGACGAATCTCGAGGAGTCACTCATCGAGCAGCTGCTGGAGTTGTTCCCGGAGATCGCCCCGCGCGACATCAAGATGCTGCTGCGCCTGGTGCTCAAGGTGGCCCGCAAGCGCGAGCAGCCGCTCAGCATCGACTTGTTCCGACGGACCGCTATGTTCCGCGCGGTGCGCATGGCGGACATGCAGCCAGGGTGATGCCGCGTCGACCGGGGAAGTCGCCAGTGAAGTCGAGGGCCCGGGAACTGCACTTGTCCACTGTTTCTGTGGACAACTCGGAGTTCCATTGCGAAAACGTCAAGGGCGACAACGGCTTGGCTGGGATGCTCGCGAAAGCAGCATACTTGTCGACCGGCAGCGGGTGTGTTTCACAGCTGCGGACGGGTGGTCCTGTGACTCGCAAGGGCGAATCCAGGCTCGTGGAGCCTCCAGGTGCCACAAGGGTCCGGTGCTGACGTTGAAAACGCCCGGCGCTGGTCAGCCCTTCGGGAACCAGTCGCGGATGTCGGCGATTCGGGCGTTGAGGCCCATCGCGGCGAGGTAGGCGGCCTGCTGCTTGCGCATGTTCAGATAGCGCGCCTCGATGGTCTCTCCCGGTACCAGGCGACACAGCAGGGCGTCTGAGTCGAAGTTGACCAGGTAGCGGCAGCTCATGGGCCGGTGCTCGTAGATGCTGCAGCGGCCTTCAACCAAGAATGTGCACGGTACGCCGTAGAACTCGCTGTGCACCATGTTTCGCACGGCCTCGGCTTGTTTCATGGCGTCGCCGCCCTGCATGGCATCGAGCGCACGGGTCGCGCGCTGCGCGGGGACGTCGGCCAGCGGGCGTCCGATCGCCTTGCCGATGACGATTGCCTCGGGTTCCGCCACCAAGGTGCCGATGTTGCAGCAGTGTGAGCAACCGGCCTGGCAGGGAGACAGGCCAGCGGCCGCGGTTGCGACGAGGTCGGCCTCCCGGCGGAGCCAAAGCAACTTCTTGGGCACCGTCTCGGAATTCAATGCCTGACGCGTGAGCCTCATGCGGTTCTGCTCTGAGGAGCGAGACTCGAATGCTCGCGCCCTCGCTTCCAACGCACCCGTTCCCTCTGCCAGCCTGCCTCGCACCGCCTGCATGTGCGCGTCACGGTCCTCAGGCGGAACAACGCAGGGCAGTGCGGACTGGGGAGTGGACAGCGGCATGGTCGTTCGCCTAAGACGGGCGGCGCAGGTCGGTCAGGGCCTTGCGCGCCGCGGCGTTGTGGAGGCGACCAGTGTCGCCTCATTCGCCGCCGCATCAGCCGTCGCAAGCTGGCGCACCACCTCCTTCGAGATGCGCTCCCGCTCGGCGTACTGGTCCGCGGTGTAGGAGTGAAGCTCGGGGCAGCGCTCATTCATGAGCGTGACGAAGGCGCGGAACCGCGGATCTTCGAAGCGACTCGGCGGCTTGCTGCGCTCCTCGGCCAGCCAGCCCGGGAAGCGCCCCGGCTCCATGGAGGTCGACGTGCCCCAGGTTCCTCCTGGAGCCCAGATGGGCTGCCGAAGGATGTTGGAGGGCGGGCAGCCCGCGTAGATGTTGTTGCTGACCAGGCGGAACCCTTCAATGTTCGATTCAAACTCGTACAAGCCGTCGATCGGCAGGGCATCGAGGCGCTGAGCCACCGCGCCAGCGATGAAGGCCCACCTCATGTCCGGCCGATCATGCTTGAGTAGGGTTCCACGAAGGAACACCTCGAAGTAGTCTGGCACCGGTCCTGCGCCGAACTTGATCTGAGTCAGCAGGTGGCCGATGTCGCACTCCTTGATGTCCTCGGGCCCCATGTGAGCTCGCACCGGGCGCGCATTGACCGTGTCCAGCCACAGATGGGAGTTGAGCCGGACGTCATGCATGCGCTCCAGGTCGGCGGACTTCGGGACCTCAACGACGCCAACGAGCAGGATTCCGTCGCGGTAGCGGTCTCGCTGAGCCTTGGTGTGGCTGTACCCATCCGGCTCAGCAACGGCGCCTCGCACGAAGATGCGGCCGCCAGCGACCTTGTGGAGTTGGTGTCCTAACTGCAAGCTTACATCCTCGGGCAACGGGTGTTCGAAGGCGCGGAGGTCGCTGCAGCGTCGGTCGCACTGTGGGCGCGCGCATCGGGCACAGTGGCCTCCTTCTTGGCTTCGGTCATGCTGGCCGTTGCCTCAAATACCATTGCGCGCAGACGAGCGACCAGCTCGATGAGGTCTTCGTGCTGCAGCCCCATCCCGCCGTCGTCCGCGTGGCGGACGAGGAGCACAGTCTCGCAGTCTTCGTCGTAGTAGGCGGCCCGGTCGTCGAGCCCCAGCCACCGCGCGCCCGGGGCGTGCTCAGCGACCCACGCCTCCAGTTCACGCTGTCTGAGGCCGCGGGTGTACTGCAGGCCCGGCCTGAAGAGGTCCGGAGTCGTGCCAACGATGCGAGCTGCGACGTCCGCAGAAAAATGCGAGCGCAGCTCGGCGAGGGTATGGTCGTGGCGCCACATCGAGGTGATGACGATTCTCACCGCGGGCACCTCTCGAATTGCATCCTCGAACCGCTGGAGATGCACCCATTCCGCGTCCGGAGGGCAGCCCTCCGGGTGGAAGATGCCGTCGATGTCCAGTCCCAGAATGACCAGCGGCTCAATCTTGGTGTCGATCTTGTTCATCGGAAGTAGTGCATTCGGTGTGAACCGTTCAGGGTATAGCGCACGCCGCGCAAAAGCAGCGCCGCAGGCTGACTCTGCACGCCGCCAGCGCGGTACAGGATGGGCTGCTCCTGGCCCGAGTCGGCACTGTGCTGCCAAGCGGCCTGCAACTCGACTGTGGCGTCGCCAAAGACTCGAGAGAGGTCGACCGCCCACATGTGGCGGCTGTGGCGCTCGCACCGCTGGACAGCGAGCGAGTGGTACTCGCGAATCTCGGGCTCGCTCATGCGAAAGACAGCCGCCAGACGAGCGAGCACGGCCTCCAGTCGCGAGGCGTCGTCGCCCCTGGCCATCTGCAGCATGTCGACGCAGTCGCGACACATGGGGGTCAAGGCCAGCAGGTACTGGCGACCGAAAGGCTCACCGTTCGCGGGCTCAGCGTAGCCCCACCAGGGCCGTGCGTGGTGCGGTGGCGTCTTTGGGGTGAGACGCGGGGCGCCGCACAGGTAGCACTTGTCAGCGAACTTGCGAGAAGCCGACACCGCGATCGGCTGCATGGAACTCGAGGCGAGCAAGGCGGCCAGGCTGCCGCCCCATGAGTTGGCAGGGGCCAGGTCGTTTAGGAACGGCGCGACCTGAGGGCGCGCATAGAAGGGGAGAAGCTCGCTCGGGATGCGGGACAGGTCGACGCCGGCGTCAAGTTGGAAGTTGGCGCCATGCTTGTTGTACTCGATGCCGTACCTCTCGGCGAGCTGCTCCCCCCTGGATTCCGCGGCCAGCAGGTAGATGCGGTTGATGGGCTTGCTGCCGGGGAAGACCGGGTGCAACACGCCGAGCTCAAGCGACGATCTCGCCGAACGAGCCTTGAACAGTGGGTTGCTGCGAACGACGGACATCAAGCCTCCTCAGGGTCGCGCTCGCCGGCGCGCAGGGATGGCTGCCAGCGGAGCTGTAGTCGCCGCTGCAGCGGAGCGCAGCATGTTCAGGTCCACAAGGTAGAAAGCAGCCGTGTCCGCTTCGTCTTGGCCTACAGGCCCGCCTCGGAACGAGCGCGCAGCACGCACCAACATCTCCATGAGCGACGACCCCTGCAACAGGGAGCCATCGGGCTTTCGGCCGCTCAGCTCAGCGAATCCCTTGGGCAGCACGTTGAGCAGGAACTGCGTGTCCTTTGCGAAGGAGCCGTCGGGGCCGATGTCCTGCGGCGCGATTTCGACCACGCCAGCACCGGCTTCGAGGTGCTTGGCCAGTGCGGCGTCCATGCGCGCAATCGACGCCTGGACGGAGGGGATGCTGAGGGCGCTGTGCACCATCTCGTCGACAAGCAGCTGAACTGACGGATGTTTGACTGCGGACATGTTCGCTCCAAGACAGAAGGGCGCCGCGATGGGCGCAAACGAAAAGAGACTGGAGCGCAGCAGTGCAAGCGAAAAAGCGACAGGCTACAGCGCCAAGAATATCATGTACGCGGCATCGAAACAATCGCTTGGACAACTCAAGGTCGTCGCCGTGAGAGCCTCTGGCGCACCGGTGGCGACTCCCTGGGCGCCGACACAGCGTCGAGAGCAGACAGCTCAGCCAGGGTGGCCAACTGCAAGGCGTCGAGCCGGCTGCTTGCGTGCCCCTTCCAGTCAACGTCACTTGGAACCTGACGCAGGGCCTGCAGGCACTCGTTGAGAAGCGGGACGGCGCCAACCAGTCCCTTCGAAGCGTCCGCAGTGGCCTTGCCGGAGGCGCCGTAGTTCTGGATGACTTGCAACATCCGCGCACAAAGGTCATCGACGGACGATGCCGAGCGCACGTGATGGCCTAACGAAGCCAGGACCAGGTCGACATGGAATTCCACCGCGCGCATGTTCGCGCCCTCCACGAGGCGAGCAACTGGCGTCGAGCCGGGCGCGTCGTCCCACTCCGCGCCGGCGCTGGCGGGCTTGTAGAGTGCCGCGCGGCGCGCGCCGGTGTTATCGCGAATCCAGACCTTCCAGAACTTCTTGGCTGCCGCAGCGATGTAGGCCGAGAGCTCGGACTCCGAGTCCGCCTGGACTTCAAGCATGTCCCAGCCGGCCTCCCGGGTGAAAGGATGCCCGAAGTCGCGACTCAAGTGGTGCCGGTAGCCCATGATCTCGCCAGCTCAAGCGGCCACGGCAGCGTCGCTCCTGGCGACAAGCTCCGTCACGAATCCACGTAGGCGCTCGACGTCGTCCGTGCTGTAGACGCGCCCGGCGTGCAGCACGAAGGTGTGGTCGTAACTCGAGAAGAAGTGGCCCTTGGGCGCGACGTCGGCACGCTTGCACACCCACTGGATACGCGGGTCGCGGGTGCCGATGCGGACGCTGACACCGCCCTTGAGCGTCGAATCACTGGTGCAAATGAAGGCGTCGAATCCTGCGGAACGCAAGGCGCGAACGGACTCATCTTCGGCGGCCGCAAACTGGCCAGGGAACGCGTGGACGCTCACTGGATGGCTCCTAAAGCAAATGGGCCGCGTTCAGCCGCCCGATGAGAACAGGATGACCGGCTCAGGGGCGGCGAACGGCCGGGCGCCGAACATCAGCCGGTGCGGTTTCGGGCTGGATGGTCGTGGCCTGCTCGTTGACCACCAGCTTGATATCGGCTCGGCGCAGCTTCGTGTCGCCCAGGCCGAAGAAGTTGGCCGTGCTCTCCAGCGCGTAGCGCATGGCATCTCGCATCCGTTCGTCGTCTGCTTGCGGCGCCTTCATCATCGACAAAGCGTCCAGCATCACCATGCGCAGGTAGGCCTGCTGCTCCTTGGGCATCCAAGAGGCGACGATGTTCACATCGTGGGCAAGCCCGTCGTAGACGGCTGCCTTACCACCCTCGTAGCCGAGCGTCACCTTTTCGCCGGCGGTCAGCGGGCGGTCGAGGTTCTTGTTTTCGTGGATGACCACATGGTTCCCACCGAGGTCCTGCGCGGCGTAGTTCTCGGACACCGCCAGGACGCGGCCCGTGGAGACCCCGGACGCACCAGCCTTGGGCATCGAAAATCGAACGACCTCCACGCGGAGCTCGAGGCCAGCGAGCTTGGCGACACTGCCGAGTTCTGCATCCGGAGTGCCGTCAAGAGGCACCAGTGACAGCTCGTCGAAGGACGAGGCGTCGTTGGGGACCGGCATCGGCTGGCCGGCCTCGATGAGCTCCCCACGGCGCCCGGCAGGGCGCAAGTCGAAGCCGGCCTGCTGCGCTTTGGATGCCAGCGCACTCACGGGGCGGAATCGACTCTGCATGGCGTCCGCAGTCGCGAGCTGGCGCCATGCCGCAACGGGCTCGTCGCACATCCAAAAGTTGCCGGTGAAGACTACCCGGCGTGTCTGCGCCTTCGGTTCCAGCTTGTCGCGGGTCGCGAAGAATCCGGTGGACGCCGGCGGGCGACCAGGGGGCGCCCACTCGAGCATGTCGTGAATCGCGTCGGCGCCACGGGCAATCGCGACGTCGCGGCGGGTCATGCCGAGGGAGTCCGGGTCGAGAGAGGGCGAGAACATTCTGAGTCCTTTTGACATCCTCCCCAGCCAAAAGGCCAAGGATTGCTACTGCGCCGGCCCTGGAGGGAGCGAAGCTCCACGAGGACCGTTCATCTGAAAAGGCGGATGCTACAGCGTACAACATATCGTCCCCGCTAACAACCTTGACTAGTATCGAGGCGGATGATATCTTATACACTAGCAACACTCGGCCTGCAATGACTCCATACAGCAGCTCCTCAAAGTGGCTCAGCGCCCTGGCGCTTGGCCTCACTCTGGCAACCATCCCCCATGGGGCCAATGCTGGCGTCGGCTCCTTTCTCCTCGAGAAGGCGGCCGAGCACGTGCTCGAGAGCGCCAAGAACGACAACGCAGCGCCGCCGGTGGCTCTTCCGGCCGGCGGCAGCTTTGAGGCGTGCAGAAGCCTGTTCCCTGGCGGCGTGCCCATCGACATCAGGACCGTCGACCAGCGCTGGAAGCCTCGCGCTCTGTGCGCGTCCAACTACGCCGTCATTTACTCCGGCCTGACCAAGACGCCGCTGCTGGTCGTGGAGCGGCTGTCGCGGGCACAACTGTCCGACGCCCTTGACGAGTCGCGGACCGACGAGTTCTTCCACGACCCGCGTGTTCCGAAGGGTGAGCGTGCTGAGCTCAGCGACTACGTCGGTACTGGGCTCGATCGAGGTCACATGGCGCCGGCTGCTGACATGCCCAACCAGACCGCCATGGCGCAGTCCTTTGCGCTGACGAACATGGTCCCCCAGGACCCTCACAACAACCGCAAGGTGTGGTCGAAGATCGAGTCGGACACCCGCAAGTACGGACGTCGCGCAAGCGGTGACGTCTTCGTCTTCTCCGGACCACTGTTCAAGGGCCAGGCCCGGACGATCGGCCGCAACAAAGTATGGGTTCCTACCGACCTGTTCAAGCTGGTCTACGACGCGTCGAATCAGCGCACCTGGGCGCATCTTCTGCCCAACACGTCCGACGCCCGCGTCGGGCAGCCGGTCGACTACCCCACCTTCGTGCGCGAAACCAACTGGCGGCCGCTGGGACTCCCGCACTGAACATGCCCGACATCTCCCTGCAGGACCTGCAGGACAAGGCTTCTATGACCGCCGCCGCGCCGCCCATTCGCTGTCGAAAGGAACCGGTCAGCCAAGTTGACAAGGTGATGGGTGAATCCTGCGCGGCCGCGCAGGTGCTCAAGCAGCTCGAGACAGCGCGCGCCGACGGCAAGGGCTACATCATCTACTTGCTGAGCAGCCGCTGGCTGGTGGGTAGCCCCGAATCCATCCAGGCGGCCATCGAGGCTGCCCAGACCATGGCACGCCGGGCCTTCAGGCGCGGCTGGACCACTTACCCAACTGCAGGAATCATGCGCCATCACCGAACCCTCATCGCCTGTGCACTGCTGGCCACCGCGGGCGCTGCCAGCTCGCAACAAGGACCTGTTGACGAAGGTCTGCAGACCCTTCGCGGCTTTCGCATCGGCGCCCGGTGCACTGACCTGGAAGCCTCGGTCGACGTGCTGCGGCGCGAAGGCTTCAAAGTCGCACCATCCAGCCACACCTGCTTCAACGCCCCGGGCCAATATCACACCGACCCGATGCTGCTGGAGGAGGACGGCAAGTCAGAACTGGTCGAGCTCTCGTTCGCGCCCGACTCCACGCTGTGGCGCGTGAAGGTGTCGCTGACCTGGGAAGGCATCCACCGCCTGAGCGAGAAGCCGACGGCCGAGCAGGTCAACGCCTCGCTGGTCAAGCGCTTCGGCACGCCGTACCTGAAGACGAGCGACGGCGCGCTCCTGCGCTCTGCGCCCGAGGGGATGCACGCTGTGGCTTACGCCTGGGCGGCGAGCACGCCCACCGAAGGCCCGCGCGGCTCGGAAGTCGACAGCTTCGGCTGGTCGCGCTGGAGCCGGGACATGAGCGGTATCGTTACGCAGGCCAATCTGCGCTGGAGCGACGACACGTCACGCCAGACACTGGTGGTCGAGATGACCAATCGCGGGGTGCTGCCGCTGTCGCTGGAGGCGCAGAAGGTCGCCGAGCAAGAGCGTGCCGCGCGCAAGGCGGCCTACGATGCCTCAATGCTGAAGAAGCTGTGATGCGCCGGACGCAACCCTTCATCATCGCGGGTGCGCTCTTCTGCTTCGTCTCCTGCGCATCTGCACAGAGCACCAACTGCGCCCGTGACTTGACTGTGGACGAGCTGCGCCAGGTGCACTCCGAAACAGCCGCGCGGGCGAACGAGTTCAAGGATGCCTTCGAACGGATGGCGCTGGACAAGGCTACGGCGACCATTTCCACGGTCGGCGCCACCCTGATGGGCAGCGAACTTGCCAACGAGCTTGCAGCGACCGCCGAGGGTCTAGGGCACATGGTGCTCTTGCGGGACCAAGTCGAACCGACCTCCCGGGAGGTGGTGATCTCTCGACTGGCGGCGCAGATGCGGGATGCGGGTGATCGTGCGCGCAAGGTCTCCATCTCCTATGGCCAGGTCTCGCGCATGGCCTACGTGCAGGAGGTGAAGGAGCTGGCTGCCAGCGGCATGGAGTACGCCGACACCCTGGCGCGCCGCTGGAGCTGCCAGTGAGGCTGTTCGCTGACGTCGAGTTCACGGCGTTCCGGGACCCGCGCATGAAGCAGCTTGGGTTCCCCTACGCCCCAGACGCCAAGATGCTCAGCGCCGGCCTGGTGTCCGAGGACGGGCAGGAGCTGTACATTGAGGTGCACAGCCCGGAGGCATGGGAGCAAGCGTCCGACTTCGTCTTCACGAACGTTCTGGCGCAGTTCGGGCACCACCCCGCCGCACGCGTGGGCTCGAGCCGGGAGGCCGGCGACGTCCTGGCGGACTTCCTTGCCACGCTGCCGGGCGACCTGGTCATCTGCGCGGACTACTCCGACGACCTGAGTTTCCTCATTGAGCTGCTTGATGAGGCCGGCCGCATGGGCCAGTTGCGCCACCGGCTGCGATTTGAGCTGGTCGACAATCTCTCATGTGCTCCAGGCACGGAGTCCTTGTGGGACGAGGCATTCACGCGTCTCGAGAGGGAGGCCGGCCTGCTTCGGCACCACGCCCTGCTGGACGCCAGAGCGCTGAGGTCGGTCTACATGCAGTCGCGCGCCCCCTAAAGAAGAACCTTTGGCTGCTGTTCAACAAGTTGGTGCTTCGTTTGTAGAGTGGGCGTTCTACCTCAATTTTTGACACCGCTCCGACACGCGTCCGATGCTGAAGCAGCGGCGTTTTGCTTCGGCCACGAATGCATGCGATGCTTTTCGTGCTCTCCAAACTGACTTATGCTGGCCTGCGAGCGGTCCACGGGCAGGCCGCTGCCGGGGGTCGTGTGAAGTCAATCTTTTTCGGTCGCGAACATTTTGGCGCCATTCTCCGCGTTGTCATCTACTCTGCTACCGCATTAGTGCTGCAGGCGTGCACAACCGCAGCGGTACTAAAAGGCGCCGGGAAGCAGGTGAAAGACGGTGACGTTGGCTGGGCGCTGTACACCGGCACTGTCGGCGTTGCGATGGGAGCTATCGTTGATGTATTTACGCTCGGCGGGCTACTAACGCCTGATGTGTCAGGCGCGCCGTCGTCCGAGGCGTCAGCTTCTCCTTCTGACGGCAGCGCATCAGAGTCGTCAATGAGCGAGCTTGCGATCGCTCAGAAAGACCTCGACCGTGCGCAACGGGACCTGTCATGGAACCGCAGCGCACAAGCGCTTGTTGCAAGCAGCGGCAAAGATACTAGCCAGCTGCGGGTGCAGGAGCGGTTCCTGTCGAAAAGCGTCGACGAGGCACAGAGCAGAGTCAACCGATTGACTTCCGTAACCACAGCCAGTCAAACCGACTCGGTGAGCTCCGAGTTCGTCAAAACTGGTGTTGAAAGCAGTTCCGGCTCCGGCACCTGCAAGACGACGCTTGCTCACCTCGCACCACAATTGCCGACGTATGACGTCGTGGAAATCGAGCAAACGCGGTCCGCGATTTTGCAGGAAAACCTGCAAGCCGCCGCGCGTAGAGCCAAAGCGATGGGCCTCAGTACAGCTGATGCGGCTTCCCAAGCCTTGCAGGCCGCTAACAATGCGGACGAGCAAGTCAAGGTGGCCCAACGGTGCATCAAAAACTTTGCGAACAATCCTGACGATACGATATCAAGCCTAGAAGGGGGAACATTCAAGTTTAGCGGCCGTTCGATCGCTCAGCTCAGCATCAACGAAAGTTGCGCGGCCCAATATGTTGTACTTAAGTATTCCGCCATCGCGACCCGGGAGGGCGCGTTGCAAATGGCCTGCCTTGCACAAGGAAGTTGACAAGATTAGTTATAACATGCGAATGGAAACCGATACTTGAGGCAGCAGAAGGAAAGTGTTAGCTTACCTCGTCGCCGGTGCAGCTGCGTTATTGTTTGCCACACAGGCAATCGCAGCTTTTGTCGTCCCACCTGGTCCCCATAGACCGAAGTCAGCCGACGAATGTATCGCTTCGTATGAACCGACCTTTCGTGAACACTACATAGCCAGGCAGACGTGCTCAAAGCCATGCAACCGGCTCTTTCTCGATGGCGGGCGCGGATGGGAGCAACGATATAACAGCTGCTACCGCGCGTGTGGCGCTACGATGAACGAGCAGTTCGAAGAAATTATGAGGGCGCGCAAAGCATGCTTTGAACGCGCCAAAAGCGCTGAGGACATAGATCGAAGCCAATTAGCCGAGGGGATGGCGCTTGGCAGGGAAATGTTGGAACGCGCCGAAGACCTTCACTCGGCAGTCACTGAGCCGAGCGTCTTCTTCGCCAAAAAGGTAGACGATGCTTTGAGGCGGAAACTTTTTGGTGAGACGGCCGAAGCAAAGAGGACAACGATTGAAAACGAGGTTTTCCGTTATTTGGTGATTCAGTCTAAATACGGGCTCGCAGCGGCAGAGAGGGTACACGGTAACGAGGTGATTCTGGCGATCCAACAAGATGCCCTTGATCGGACGGTTGCCCTATGGGAAGACGGGTTCAAGCAAATGGAGGCAGCGTTTGAGCAGGTCAGCGCAATGTCGGTCGAGAGCGAACGTAGTTACGTGTCAACAGGCAGCGCGTTCAGCCCTTCGTTGATTAAAAAGTATTCCGCGGCGCTTAACCGTGCGACCCGTGGGCGCGGATCGGGTGGCGTGGGCGTCGTTTCGAGCGAATGCGCCGTATTCGACGACACGCAGCGCTCGAGCGAGTTGATGATGTCTAACCCCGCTCAGTGGACTGCGCTACTCCGCAGATGCAAGCGGTGATGAACGTCCTGCACAGGTCTCCGCTCGTGTTGGTGCTCCCGCGACACAGATCTGCTGACGGTTCTTCGACCCCCCGCCTGAGGCCTGCGACCCCGCCGTCGGCAGCAGATCATCACGTTAATCTGGCCTTCTTCATACCGATGCGGGCATTGCCTATAGGAAAGCTGTACTGAGAGGGGACCGAACGCGGTACGAGACTCAGGCAATGCATCGGCGTGTCGGCCGCGCGTCATCGCTTGCGTTGGCGCCGGTAAGCGCTGCATGCATGGAGGCAGCGGCAAGTCGAGCGGATGCCTCAGCGTGCAGCTGTGCGAGTGGGCGGCTCAGCAGAAACCCGTTGAAGCGCGGGCCACCACGGGATGATGTCGACCGCGTGTAGTCGAGCATATCGTCGCGCTCGAAGCCGATGGACTGCGCCAGGGCGCAGCTGCGCTCGTTCCTC
>CAKZXL010000413.1 GCA_937883885.1 uncultured Aquincola sp.
CTTCGCCGGCCGCCCCGGCAACTGCGAGGGCGAGGCCTGCACGGCCTACGGCGCCGTGCGCTTCAGCGTGGACGTGGTGAAGTAAGCGGCGTGACCACTGGCGGTGCCAGCATCGCCGGCGAAAAGGCTTCGAACACCCGCAGCGGCATGCCGCGCCGCCAGAAGACCGAGCTGCGTGCGGCCACCACGGCCGCCGGCCACTGCTCGCCGGCCACCGTGCGCCACGCTTCATCGGCACGGTGATGCCAATGGCTGCCACGCGCATGCCACTGCGGCCGCAGCGGCGTCCGGGTGACGGCAGGGTCGTCGAACAGCAAGGCGGCCAAGGGGCGGGTGCCCAGGCCGACCAACGCCTTCCACGGCCCGTTCAACGCCGCATGCGGCGCCACGCTGCGGGCCCACACCACGGGCGCATCGCCCACGTGCAGCACCACCTCGCGCACCAGGCAGCGGGTACCGGGCGACACGCCCAGGTCGGCGGCCTCGCCGGGCAGCAGTGGCGCCACCTGCTGGCACAGCCGCAGCACCCGCACCTCGCCGCCCCAGGCAAACAGCCGCTGCGTCAGCGAGCCGGGGGCCTGCTGCCAGCGGCTGGCCTGCTGCCGGGCGGTACGGGTCACTTGGCCGTGGGCATCACGAATTCAGCGCCCTTGGGCGTGCTGGCCGGCCACCGCTGCATCACCGACTTCTGCTTGGTGTAGAAGCGCACGCCCTCTTCGCCGTAGGCATGCATGTCGCCGAAGAGGCTGCGCTTCCAGCCACCGAAGCCGTGCCAGGCCATCGGCACCGGGATGGGCACGTTGATGCCCACCATGCCCACCTGGATACGCCGCGCGAACTCGCGCGCCACGTTGCCGTCACGGGTGTAGCAGGCCACGCCGTTGCCGAACTCATGGTCGTTGACCAGCTGCACCGCCTCGGCAAAGTCCTTGGCGCGCACGCAAGCCAGCACCGGGCCGAAGATCTCTTCCTGGTAGATGCGCATCTGCGGCGTGACGTGGTCGAACAGCGTGCCGCCGGTGAAAAAGCCTTGGTCATGCCCCGGCACCTTCAGGCCGCGGCCATCGACCACCAGTTGGGCGCCTTCTTCCACGCCCAGCGCGATGTAGCCCTCGATGCGGTCCAGCGCCTGACGGGTGACGATGGGGCCCATCTCGGCGTCCAACTCCATGCCGTTCTTGATCTTCAGCGTCTTGGCGCGCTCGGCCAGCAGCGGCACGATCTGGTCGGCCACCTCGCCCACCAGCACCGCCACGCTGATGGCCATGCAGCGCTCGCCAGCCGAGCCGTAGGCCGCGCCGATGAGTGCATCCACCGTCTGCTCGATGTCGGCGTCGGGCATCACCACCATGTGGTTCTTGGCACCGCCCAGCGCCTGCACCCGCTTGCCGTGGTGGGCACCGGTTTCGTAGATGTACTGGGCGATGGGCGTGGAGCCGACGAAGCTCAGCGCCTTCACGTGGGGGTGGCCCAGCAGCGCATCGACCACCGTCTTGTCGCCCTGCACCACGTTGAACACACCGTCGGGCAGGCCCGCGCGCTTGAGCAGCTCGGCCATGAACAGGCTGGGCGACGGATCACGCTCGCTGGGCTTGAGCACGAAGGTGTTGCCGCAGGCCAGCGCCACCGGGAACATCCAGGCCGGCACCATGCACGGGAAGTTGAAGGGCGTGATGCCCGCCACCACGCCCAGCGGCTGACGCATCGTCCAGTTGTCGATGCCGGTGGACACCTGGTCGGTGTAGTCGCCCTTGAGCAGCTGCGGAATGCCGCAGGCGAATTCGATGATCTCGATGCCGCGCGTCACCTCGCCCTGCGCATCGGTGAACACCTTGCCGTGCTCGGCGGTGATCATCGCGGCCAGGGTGTCGCGGTGTTCGTTCATCAGCGCCAGAAAGGCATTGAGCACCCGCGCGCGGCGGATGGGCGGCGTGTCGGCCCAGGCCGGAAAGGCCGCGCTGGCAGCGGCCACGGCCGCATTCACGTCGTCGGCCGTGCCCAGGTGCACCTGCCGCGCCACCTGACCGGTGGCGGGGTTGTAGACGGCCTGGCTGCGGCCGCTGGCAGGTATGACCGCCTCGCCGCCGATCCAGTGGCCGACGTCGGTGCTCGAGGTAAAGGCTTGTGGTGCGGCCATGGTGTCTCCGTGCGGGTGAATCGGGTGGTGAGGCCGCGAGTCTAGAAGCCCGGCCAACCGCTGCCCAGGCCTTCGGCCTAGACGCATTGTTCATGCTTCTGAACAATCAACCCATGAACCAACAAGACGTGGCCGGCCTCTGGGCCCATGTGCATTGGCTGGGCATGCTGGCCGAAGCCGGCAGCTACACCGCGGCGGCGGCGCGGCTGTCGGTCAGCAAGGCGGCAGTGAGCCAGCGCATCGTCGAGCTGGAGCGGGCGGCCGGCGTGCCACTGGTGCAACGCACCACCCGCAGCGTGCGGCTGACGCCTGCGGGCCAGCAGCTGGTCGACCAGACCCGCGGCGCCTTCGAGCAGATCGCGCGCGGCTTTGCCGGCGTGCGCGACCTGGCCGCCACGCCCAGCGGCGTGCTGCGCATCAGCGCGCCGGTGGCGCTGGGCCGCCAGCACGTGGCGCCAGCGCTGCACGCCTTCACCCGCGCGCATCCGCAGGTGCGGGTGGACCTGGAGCTGTCAGACCGGCTGGTGCCGCTGGCGCGTGAAGGCTTCGACCTGGCGGTGCGGCACACCAGCGCCCCACCCGACGACCATGTGGCCTGGAAGCTCTGCGAATCGCGCACGCTGCTGGTGGCCAGCCAGCGCTACCTGCGCCAGCGCGGCACGCCCGACCATCCTGCAGCGCTGGCCGGCCACGATTGCCTGGCCTACCTGCGGCCCGGCCCCGCCGTGTGGCCCTTCGAGCGTGCACAAGGCAGCCGCCGCGAGCCGGAGCGCATCGAAGTGACGGTCACCGGCCCGCTGCGGGCCAACAACTCGGAGCTGCTGCGCGACGCGGTGCTGGACGGCCTGGGCATTGCGCTGGTGCCCGACTTCAGCGCTGC
>CAKZXL010000414.1 GCA_937883885.1 uncultured Aquincola sp.
GCACGCCCTGGTACTGGTGCACCCGGCCGCGCAGGCGGCCGATGGGCTCGCTGCTGCGCAGCAGCGACTGCACCGCAAAGCGCCCCATCGCCAAAATGATGCGCGGCTGCACCAGCGCGATCTGCCGCTGCAGGTAGGGCTCGCAGCGGGCCAGTTCCTCCGGCTCCGGGTTGCGGTTGCGCGGCGGCCGGCACTTCAGCGTGTTGGCGATGAACACCTGCTGCGCGGGCGGCGCCTCCTCGCGCGTCAGGCCCAACGCGCGCAGCATGCTGTCCAGCAGCTGGCCGGCGGGGCCGACGAAGGGCTCGCCGCGCAGGTCTTCCTGCTCGCCCGGCGCCTCGCCGATCACCATCCAGTGCGCCCGCACGTTGCCGACGCCGAAGACGGTGTGGCGCCGCGATTCGCACAGCCGACAGGCGGTGCAGCCGGCCACCGCCTCGCGCAGCGGGTCCCAGTCCAGGCTGTCCACCGGCGAGGGGGCGCGGGCGATGAGGTCGGCAGGCCGCGCGGTCGCGGCCCCGGCGTCGGCCTGGGCGGGCACAGCCGTGTCGCGGGCAGGCCGGCGCTCGGGCGGGGGCGCGGGCCGCTGATCGTGCGCGGCGGCCGGCACGGCCACCGGCGCCGCCGCCACTTCGGCCTCCGCCCGGTCTGCGACCTGCGCTTCGTCCGGCTCGGTGGCCGCTGGCGGCACGAACACGCGGATGCCCATCTCGGCCAGCATGGCCCGCTGGCGGTCACTCCACATCGCGCGGCTCCATGGCCAGGGCCATCACGAAAGCGTCTTCCCGCTGGCCGTGCGGCGCGGGGTAGTAGCCACGGCGCAGGCCGATCTGCAAGAAGCCCATCGATTCGTACAGCAGCCGCGCGCCTTCATTGCTGGTGCGCACTTCCAGCAGCAGCGTGGGCAGGCCGGTGGCGCGCACCGCGTCGATCACCGACTGCAGCAGCGCCCGGCCATGGCCCTGGCGCTGCCATCGCGGCGCCACGGTGATGTTGAGCAGGTGCTCCTCGTCCACGCCGCGCATGGCCACGCTGTAGCCGATCAGCTCGCTGTCTTCGGCCTGCAGCACCTGCATGTCGTAGCCGGCGGCGATCGAGTCGATGAAGTTGCCGCGCGACCACGGAAAGGCATAAGCCTGCTGCTCGATGTGGCTCACCGCGTCCACCAGGGCCACGGTCATCGGCACCAGGCGCGGCGCGGCGGGTTGCGCTACCGCATTCATGAGGTGGCTGCCTTGGCCGCTTCGCGCTCGGCCGTGGTCTGTGCCACCTTGTCGCGCAGGTACAGCGGCAGCGCCAGCGCGGGGTCGATGGCTTCGCCGGCCTGCCAGGCCTGCCGGGCCAGGCGCAGCAGCGCGGCGGCGCGGTCTTGCTCGGCAGGCACCCGTTCGGCGTTGCCGGTGGGCAGCTGGTCGCCGAAAGCATCCAGCGCCGAGCCGGCCACGCAGGCCGGCGCTTCGGCCTGCCAGTGCGCCGCCAGCGCCACCAGCGGCCACAAGGCGGGCGCCTGCAGCACCTGCCAGCGCTCGCCGGTCCAGCGGTAGGCGCCGGCGTAGATCTCGTTCATGCGCGCATCCATGGCCACGTGCACGGTGTCGTGCCGGCCCTGAGTCTGCGCGCGGGCGTCGTCGGCCACGAGGGCCAGGCTGTCGATCGGCAGCACCGGGCAGCCGGCGCCCAGCGCCAGGCCCTGCGCTACCGCACAGGCGGTGCGCAGCCCGGTGAAAGCACCCGGTCCGTGGCCGAAGGCGATGGCCTGCATGGCCGACACGCGGCTGCCCAGTTGCGCCAGCAGCGACTGCACGGCCGGCAGCAGCCGGGCCGAGGCCAGCGGGCCGCCGGGCTCTTGCAGGCCCAGCTGGCGGCCGTGGGCTTGCGCGGCCACGGCCAGGCGTTCGGTGGAGGTGTCGATGGCCAGCAAGGCGGGCGAGGCCGGGGTGGCCTCGGCGTGCGTGGAGCACGCGGAAAGGGGCGACGACGACATGCCGCCAGTGTAGGGGAAGGGCCTGCGCGGCCGGGGCGCGCGCAGACCGCATGCGATCATGGCCCGATGCCTGTGTTCCCGTACTTCAAGCCCCGCGTCGGCCGGCCTGCGGCGGCGGCCATCGCCCTGTGCCTGGGCCTGGGCGCGCTCGGCAGCGCGGCCGGCCAGTCCATCGGCACCCTGCCGCCTGAAGCCGCCGCGGTGCTGCAGCGCGAACGCATTCCGCCCGAGGCGCTGTCGGTGGTGGTAGAAGAAGTGGGCGCCCTGCCCGTGCGCGGCCAGCCGCCGGCGCCGCGCCTGCGGCTGCAGGCCGACAAGCCGGTGAACCCGGCCTCGCTGACCAAGCTGCTGACCACCTATGCCGCGCTCGACCTGCTGGGCCCGGCCTGGAGCTGGAACACGCCGGTGTGGATCAACGGCGAGCTGCGCGACGGCGTGCTGGACGGTTCCCTGATCATCCAGGGCCGCGGCGACCCCAAGCTGGTGCTGGAACGCGTGTGGCTGCTGCTGCGCCGGGTGCAGGCGGCCGGCGTGCGCGAGATCCGCGGCGACATCGTGCTGGACACCGACGCCTTCGCGCCGCCGCGCAGCGCCCCGGCCGACTTCGACAACGAACCGCTGCGGCCCTACAACGTGCGCGCCGATGCGTTGCTGCTGAACCAGAAGACGGTGATCTACCGCTTCACGCCCGATGCGGTGCGCAACGTGGCGCGCATCAGCGCCGAGCCCACGCTGGCCGGCACCACGGTGCAGGCCGAGCTGCCGATGGCCGAGGGCCCCTGCGGCGACTGGCGCAGCACCGTCAAGCCGCGCTTCGACGACCCGGCGCAGGTGCGCTTCGAGGGCCGCTACCCGCTGGCCTGCGGCGAGCGCCAATGGCCGGTGGCCGACCCCGCGCCGCAGACCTACGCCGCGCGGCTGCTGGCCCAGCTGTGGGCGGAGGCCGGCGGCCAGCTGCGCGGCAAGGTGCGCGCCGGCCCGGCGCCCACGGCCACGCCGCCCACCTTCCAGTTCGAGTCGCCACCGCTGGCCGAGGTGGTGCGCGACATCAACAAGTACAGCAACAACACGATGGCGCAGCAGCTCTTCCTGACGCTGGGGCTGGAGCGCGCCGGCCAGGGCACGCCCGAGGCCGCGCGCGAAGTGCTGCAACGCTGGCTGGCCGAGCGCCTGCGCCTGGACGCGGCCAGCCAGCAGGCACTGGTGATCGACAACGGCTCGGGCCTGTCGCGCGACACGCGCCTGCCGGCGGCGCTGCTGGCGCGGCTGCTGCAGTCGGCCTGGGCCAGCCCGGTGATGCCCGACCTGGTGGCTTCGCTGCCGGCCTCGGGCACCGATGGCACGCTGCGCCGCTCACAGGCGCCGGCGGGCCGCGCGCACCTGAAGACCGGCTCATTGCGCGACGTGGCCGGCGTGGCCGGTTACGTGCTGGGCGACAGCGGCCGGCGCTACCTGCTGGTGGCCATCGTCAACCACCCCAATGCCGCGGCCGCCCGTCCGGCCTTCGACGCGCTGGTGCAGTGGACGCTGCGCGACGGGGCGATGCCGGGAACGCCATGAAAAATGTCCGCTGTCAAGTCTTTGATGTAGACGGACAGTTCCGTAAAAGGTCTTATGGAATAACAGGTTAGTCCATATTTTGGTCGCTACGCATCCTTGCTGATTTGCGAGCTAGGTGCCACATAGGCGCTTTGCAGTGGCAAACGTAAGGATGTCTCAGCGAGCAAAGTCGCATCATCAAAGTTTCGGTCTATCACCATCTTCCTACAGAAGGCAGTTCGAGAAGGGCGTTTATCGTGTTTGCCCCCCCAATCTGCCAATCGATAGCTCGCACCGTCGAAGCCGATGATGCGGGCGATCCATTTCGATGTGGCATTTGCGCCTGCGTCCGGTGATGTTGGCCGCGTGTGTCCTGTGCCAATGGGATCGCGCCCATGGGGCGCTTGCGCAACGCGAAGGCTGAGGCGGGCGGTAGGATGCTCTCGAAGCGTTCGCCCCAACGAGGTCTGCTTCTATGGGGCATGCCAGTGCAAGCGACTGCTGGAGGCGCAGTAATCACATGGGAGCCGTGTCGATGGGTTGTTCAGGCTCGGCACGCGAGCAGTACTGCTCTACCCACTTCACGGACTGAGCGATGCCTCCGAATGGAAAGAAATGCAGGCTCACCTTTCCATGTGCTTCGGTCAGGCGGGTGGTCAGACGATCCACAAAGAGATCCGGGCCTGCTATGCCGAACAGCTTGCTGATCGAGATGCCGTACTTGGACAACATCGACGCGCATGCGCTAACGCCACACAAGGCGGCATAGCGCGCCAGCACCGCCACGCCTGCAGGGCCCGGCACGCCCACGCGTACGGGATGTTCGACGCCACGCCCGCGCAGGGCTTCCAGCCAGGCCAGCACGATGTCGGCATCGAAGGCAAATTGCGTGACGATCAAGGGCGCCATGCCGCGCCCTTCGATGCAGCGACACTTGTGTTCGAGCACTTTCCAACGATCAGATGTGCTCATGACCGGATGGCCCTCGGGATGGCCACCCACGCCGACCATCTGAATGCCCGAGCGCTCGAACACGCCTGATTCGATCAGTGAGGAGCTGTCGGCAAACGGCCCCAGCGGGGTGGACGGATCTCCAGCGATCACGAAGCAACGCTTGACGCCGGCTTCCGCGACCGCGCGCTGGATGAACGACTCCAGTTTTGCGAACGAGGCGATACGGCGTGCAGCGAGGTGAGGCATGGGCTCAAAGCCGAGTCCGCGAACGGCCTGCGCTGCGGCCAGTCGCGCGTCGTTGTCCTGGTTCGCCAGGTAGGGAATGGAAATGGTTGACCCGGGCAATACACGCGGCGCCGCTGCGGTCAGCGCAGAGATATCCTTCGCGTTGACCTCTAACGAGTCGGCCCTGCAATTCGCCTGCAGCCCGCATGAACACTCGCTCTGCGGGGTGAATGCCGATCGCGGGAACTCCCAGGAAGCGATTCAATGGAGCGCAGTTTCTGGGAGTTTTTGACCGCCGATGAGCACCGACGATTTCTTCCGCGCCCGCCTGGATCAGATGATCGACCTGCGGCATCCGCTGGCGGTGCTGGCCACGCGAATGCCCTGGGATGAGATCGAGAAGGCGCTGGCGCCGGCCTTTGCGCACAAGGATCGCGCCGGTCACCGGGTGGAAGGCGCTGACCTGTTCGGCCCGACGCTGCAGGTGGCGGGCTCTGGGGTCAGCAACCGTGGCCGGCCGCGCCTGCCGATCCGGTTGATGGTGGCGCTGCTGTACCTCAAGCACGCCTTCAACGTCAGCGACGAGGAACTCGTCGAGCGCTGGAGCGAAAACGTGGTCTGGCAGTTCTTCAGCGGCATGGCGTACTACACGCCCAAGCTGCCCTGCGATGCCACGCAGATCGGGCGCTTCAGGCGCGTGCTGGGTGAGGCCGGCGTGGAGCAGTTGCTCAAGTCCACGATTGAGGCAGCGGTGGCGATGAAGGCGGTGGGCAAGCGCGAGTTCGAGCGCGTCATCGTCGACTCCACGGTGCAGGAAAAGGCCATCGCCCACCCCACCGACAGCCGACTGCTGGAGGTGGCGCGCGAGAAGATCGTCCGGCTGGCCAAGCGAGCCGGCATTGCGCTGAAGCTGACCCACGAACGCGAAGGCAAGACGCTTCGCCGCCGGGCGGCCGGCTATGCGCACGCCAAGCAGTTCAAGCGTCTGAAGCGCGTGCTGCGCCGCCAGCGCACGATCCTGGGCAGCCTGCTGCGCGAGGTGCGGCGCAAGATGACGGCCCTGCCGAAGACGGCGCAAGACACGCTGACGGTCTGGCTCGAACGCGCCGAGCAGCTGCACGCCCAGAGGCCGCACGACAAGGGCAAGCTGTATGCGCTGCACGCTCCGGAAGTGGAGTGCATCGGCAAAGGCAAGGCGCGTCAGCCCTACGAGTTCGGCGTCAAGGTCAGCGTGGCGGTGACCCACCGGCAAGGCCTGATGGTGGGTGCACGCAGCTTCCCCGGCAACCCGTACGACGGCCACACGCTGGCCGCGCAGCTGGAACAGACGAACACGTTGCTGCAAGACATCGGCGTCGAGCTCACCACCGCGGTGGTGGACCTGGGCTACCGCGGTGTTGATGCTGACATCGCTCCGGTGCAGCTCGTTCACCGGGGCAAGAGCAAGACGCTGACGGCCAGGCAACGCGCTTGGCTGCGGCGACGCCAGGCCGTCGAGCCGGCCATCGGGCACCTGAAGGCCGATCACCGCATGGACCGCTGCTGGCTCAAGGGCAGCGAGGGCGACGCGCTGCATGCGGTGCTGTGCGCGGCCGGGTTCAACATACGCTGGCTGCTGCGGGCGATCGCCCGTCTTGGCCTGGCTGGCGTTTACTGCGCCTTGGCATTGCTGACATTCGTCGTGCGGCGGGTCACTGCCGCCATGGCGATGCCGCTTGGGGCACCGTCGCCGTCTACGCCGCGTCGGCGTTGGGAACTCCGTCGATGTCGGCAACTGAAATTCGCAGGTCCGAC
>CAKZXL010000415.1 GCA_937883885.1 uncultured Aquincola sp.
CAGGGCGAGGCCCTGCTGCGGCGCGCCGCCGACACGCTGCGCCGCGTGGCGCAGACGCCCGGCGAAGTGGCGCGGGTGGATGCGCTGCTGGGCGCCGTCGAGCGGCTGCGGGCCCTGCCCGCCACCGCCGAGCCGCCCGGCGACGGGCTGGTGCAGGCGCAGCTGGCGCTGCACGAGATCCATGAGCAGCTGGCGGCCATCGACACCCAGGTGCAGGCGCAGGACCGCGCCGACAACCAGCGCCTGTCGCAGGTGTTCGATGCCACGCTGGTGCTGTCGGGCCTGCTGCTGCTGGGCTTGTGGAGCGCCATGCTCCGCGCCGAACGGGCCCGCACCCAGGCCGGCGATGCGCTGCAGGCCAGCGCCGAGCGCTGGCGCAGCACCTTGTCGGCGCTGGCCGAGGCGGTGATCACCGTCGACGTCGATGGCCGCGTGGTGGACTGCAATGCCGCGGCCCGCCGGCTGCTGGGCGGCCGCGCCGCCGCCGACGAGGGCTTCGATCCGGTGGGCCAGGTGCTCAGCGTCCGCTGGCCGCTGCAGCACCCGGGCGGCGGGCCGATCGATCCCGCCGACAGCCCCAGCCGCCGGGCGATGTCCAGCGGCCAGCCGCAGCGTGGCATGGTGGTGGCGGCCGACTACTTCGGCCAGGGCCAGCGCCTGTACCGCGCCAACGCCGAGCCGCTGATCGACGGCGGCCGGGTCACCGGTGCCGTGGTCACGCTGGTGGACATCACCGAGCAGCAACTGGCCAGCGACCGCCTGGAAGAGCTGGTGAACGAGCGCACGCGCGAGCTGCAGCAGGCCCTGGCCGCGCAGCGCGAGGCCGAGCGCTTCACGCAGGACATCCTGGATGCGCAACCCACGCTGCTGGCCTACTGGGGCCGCGACCTGCGGCTGCGCTTTGCCAACCGTGCCTACCTCGACTGGTTCGGCCTGCGGCGCGAAGAATGCATCGGCGGCACCGTGCCCGAGGTGCTGGGCGAAGAAACCCTGCAGCGCCAGCTGGGCTCCATCCGGCGGGTGCTGGACGGCGAGCCGATCGAGATGGAACTCGACATGACCGACCCCGGCGGCCGTGTCGGGCACTTCTGGGTGTACCGCCTGCCCGAGCGCCGCAACGGCGAGGTGGAAGGCTGGTTCTTCATCGCCACCAACATCACCGAGCTGGTGGAAGCCAAGCGCTTCACCCGCCTGGTGGCCGACAGCGTGCCGGGCGTGATCGGCTACTGGCGCATGGACATGACCTGCGGCTTTGCCAACCAGGCCTACCGCGACTGGTTCGGCCGCGGCCCCGAAGAAGTGGTGGGCATGCGCGCCCGCGACCTGGTGAGCCCCGAGGCCTATGCCGCGGCCGAGCCCTACATCCTGCGGGCGCTGCAAGGCGAGCGGCAGGACTACCAGCGCCAGATCGTGCGCGCCGACGGCGCCACCGTGGACGCGCTGCTGAGCTACATCCCGCACTGGGTCGATGGCCAGCAGCAGGGCTTTTTCGTGGCCATCACCGACATCACGGCGTTGCGCCAGGCGCAGACGCAGCTGGCCTGGCTCAATGGGCAACTGGAAGCGCGGGCCGCGCAGGCCGAATCGGCCACCAGCGCCAAGAGCGCCTTCCTGGCCAACATGAGCCATGAGATCCGCACGCCGATGAACGCCATCATCGGCCTGACGCACCTGATGTCGCGCGACACCCGCGACACCTTGCAGCACGACCGGCTGACCAAGATCGACGGCGCGGCCAAGCACCTGCTGCAGCTGATCAACGACATCCTCGACCTCTCGAAGATCGAGGCCGGCAAGATGGTGCTGGAAGACGTGGAGTTCTCGGTGGACGCGCTGGTGACCAGCGCCTTCGACCTGGTGGGCGACCGCGCCCGCGAGAAGGGCCTGGAACTGGTGCTGGACACCGACCACCTGCCCGCCCGGCTGCGCGGCGACCCCACGCGGCTGTCGCAGGCGCTGGTGAACCTGCTGGGCAATGCGGTCAAGTTCACCGACGAGGGCTGGGTGCGCCTGAAGGCCGAGCTGATGGCCGAAGACCGGCGCCGGCTGCAGGTGCGCTTCGAGGTGGCCGACACCGGCGAAGGCATCGCGCTGGCCGACCAGGCGCGCCTGTTCCATGCTTTCGAGCAGGCCGATGCCTCGGCCACGCGGCGGCATTCGGGCACCGGCCTGGGCCTGGCCATCACCCGCCACCTGGCCGAGCTGATGGACGGCGAAGTGGGCGTGGAAAGCAGCCCCGGCCAGGGCAGCCGCTTCTGGTTCACCGCCTGGCTGGGCCGTGCCGCCGAGGCCGGCGACCGCGCCGCGCCCCCCTTGCTGCGCGGCCTGCGCGCGCTGGTGGTGGACGACCTGCCCGAAGCCCGCCAGGCCATCGAAGACCGCCTGAGCGACTTCGGCCTGGAAGTCGAAGGCCTGGCCGATGGCGAAGCCGCGCTGCGCCAGGTGCAGGCGCGCATGAAGGCGGGCCGGCCCTACGACGTGTTCCTGATCGATTGGCGCATGACGCCGCTGGACGGCATTCAAACGCTGCAGCAGCTGCGCGCGATGCTGGACGACGGCATGCCGCCCAGCATCCTGGTCACCGCCTTCGATGAAGCGCCGATGTGGCAGGAGGCGCGCCATGCCCATTACGACGCGGTGCTGGTCAAGCCCATCACCGCCTCGGCCCTGCACGATGCGCTGGTGCGCGTGCTGCGCCCGCGCAGCGAGGTGCTGACCCTGGACGGCGCCAGCCCCAGCGAGCAGGAAGCCCTGCTGCGCCGCCACCATGCCGGCCAGCGCGTGCTGCTGGTGGAAGACAACGCCGTCAACCAGGAAGTGGCGCACCAGCTGCTGCGCGCCGCCGGCCTGGCCGTGGAAACCGCCGAGAACGGCGCCCGCGCGCTTGCCCTGGTGCGTCACCGCGACTACGACGCCATCCTGATGGACATGCAGATGCCGGTGATGGACGGCTTGGAGGCCACGCGCGCCATCCGCGCCGAACTGGGCCGTGGCCTGCCCATCATCGCGATGACGGCCAACGCCTTCGGCGAAGACCGCGTGGCCTGCCTGGAGGCCGGCATGAACGACCACCTGGCCAAGCCGGTAGACCCGGTGAAGCTGTACGCCACGCTGCTGCGCTGGCTGCCGCGCCGGCCGCTGATTCCCACGCTGGCGCTGTCGCACGCCGCCACCTCGGCCGACGCGCCCCCGGAGCGCCCGCTGGACATGCGCCTGGCCGCCATCGAAGGCCTGGACATCACGGTGGCGATGCGCCACATGGGCGACAACCTGCCCGGCCTGGCCCAGGTGCTGCGCCAGTTTGCCGCCACCTACCAGGCCGGCATGCCCCAGCTGCTGGTGGCCGCCGACCCCCAGGACCCCGCCGCACAGGCCCATGCGCGCCGACAAGCCAGCCACTCGCTGCGCGGCGCCTGCGCCAGCATCGGCGCGGGCGCGCTGGTGCAGCAGCTGCACGACTTCGAAACCGCCGTGCTGGCGCACGAAGACGAGCCCAGCCTGCAGCAACGCGGCCAGGCCATCCACCAGCAGGTGCTGGGGCTGGTGGGGGCGATTGGGCGGGAGCTGGTTTAGCGAAGGCAGCCCACGCCGGGCCAGACTCCGCATGTCGATGGTCGGCTTTCTTCTTTCGGGCGGGCGCTCGCCCGCCCTAAGCTGGCCGCCGTTTCCATGGCACATCGGCACCGTACACGCATGCTCAAAACCCTGGCCTACGCCCTCCTCCTGATCGTCGTGCTGCTCAGCGTCGGCCTGGCCGCGGTCTGGCTTTACCTGCGCACGCCGGACCGCCCCGCGGCCGAGCTGGAACGCCGATACGCGGGCGCCGACGATCACTTCATCGAACTGCCGGGCGGCCTGCGCCTGCATTACCGCGACCAGGGCGACCGCTTGCGGCCGGTGCTGGTGCTGCTGCATGGCTATGGCGACTCGTACGCCACCTGGGAAGCCTGGGGCCAGGCGCTGCAGGACCGCTACCGCGTCATCAGCCTGGACCTGCCCGGCCACGGGCTGAGCGCAGCGCCCGCGGACTACCTGCTGGACGCCGACGCGCTGGCCGCCCTGGTGGTGGATGTGGCCACGCGACTGGGGCTGCCGCCCTTCGTGCTGGCGGGCAACTCGATGGGCGGCGGCGTGGCCTGGAAGGTGGCGCTGCTGGCGCCCCAGCAGCTGCGTGCGCTGGTGCTGGTGGCCGCAGCGGGCTGGCCGGCCCCCACCCAGGGGCAAAGCCCCTCGCTGGCTTTCCGGGTGCTGCAGCACCCGATCGGGCGCTGGGTGCTGGCACGCATCGACAACAAGCCCTTGATCGCCCAGGGCCTGAAGGCCCAGGTCTACGACAAGGGCCTGATCACCGAGGCGGTGGTGCAGCGCTGGGCCGACTACCAGCTGTACCCGGGCCATCGGCCCATCCTGATGTCGGTACCGCCCGGCAGCCATTCACAGGCCACGGCCGAGAAGCTGGCCGCCATCCGGCTGCCGACGCTGGTGATGCACGGCGAGTACGACCCGCTGATCCCGGTGGACAACAGCCGCAAGTTCGCCGCCGCCATTGCCGGTGCGCGGCTGATCACCTATCCCCAGGTGGGCCACCTGCCGCAGCGCGAGATCCCGGCCCGATCGGCCGCCGACCTGCGCGCCTTCCTGGACACGCTGCCCTGAGGGCGCAGCCCGGCCCTGGGGCGCTCAGAACTCGTAGCTGAGCGTGACGCCCACCGTGCGCGGCTGGCCGGCTGCAGCCACGTTCAGGTCGTCCTGGGTGGCGGGGCGGTTGCCGAAGAAGTTGCGCGTCAGGTCGTATCGCCGGTCGAACAGGTTCTGCACCACCAGGCTGAGCTGCCACGGCGCGCCGGCCTTGGACACTTCGAGTCGTGCATTGGCCAGCCAGTAGGCCGGGATGTCGTAGACGTTGCCACCGTCGACATTCAGGCGGTTCAGCCACGACTCGTACTTGCTGCGGTAGCTGTAGTCGCCCGCCAGCTTGAACGCATAGCCCTGGGTGCTCCAGGCGTAGGAGACGTTGCCGCCATAGCTGAGCTTGGGCAGGAATTGATCGTGGCCCGACAGATCGCCCAGCAGCACCGACTTGAAGTCCTTGAAGGTGGCGTGCTTGTAGCCAATGGCCTGGCCGATGGTCAGCCCGGCCAGCGGGCGCCACTGCAGCTCCACCTCGCCACCGCGGACCGCGGACCGCGGGATGTTGACGATCTTGCCGACCAGGGCCCCGGTGTTGGAGGTGATGACATCCTGGAATTGCTGGTTGCGGTAGTCGTAGTGGAACAGCGCCGCATTCAGGCGCAGCGTGCGGTTCAGGTCGGCCTTGTAGCCCAGCTCCAGGCTGTTGAGCTTCTCGGGCTGGAAGGCACCCAGCGCCGCCGGATCGAAGGTGTTGTGGGCCGTGATGCCACCCGACTTGATGCCGCGGCTCAGCGAGACGTAGACGAGCTGCTCG
This sequence comes from uncultured Aquincola sp., assembly GCA_937883885.1. Next base: position 5,447 of record CAKZXL010000415.1, read on the forward strand.
CGCGCCACCTGGTACTCCAGCGCCAGCTTGCCCGAGGTGTTGCCGGTGTCGAGCGAGCTGGACAGACCCGTCAGGCCCGAACCCGGGATGTTGGTGAAGGTGGTGCTGAAGTCGCGCAGGCCGCGTTCTTCCTTCTCGCGGCGCAGGCCGGCCACCAGCTTGAGGTCAGGCGCCAGCAGGGTGTCGGCCTGACCGAACAGGGCCCAGGTCTTGCCGGACTGCGTGTACTTCGTGCGCGTGATGACGCCGAAGTCGCGGCGGAAGTCGGTGTACCAATCCTCGTCCAGCTGCTCCTTGGCGTAGTAGGCGCCCAGCACCCAGTTGAACGCAGCGGTCTTGTTGGAGGCCAGTCGCAGCTCCTGGGTCGTGATGCTGGCCTTGTCCTTCCAGAACACGTCGGAATGGTTGATCGGCGTGCCGTCCCAGTCGCCCAGTTCGCGGCGGTCGAACCGCTGGTGGCTGCTGATGCTGGTGAGGCGCGTGGCGCCCAGGTCCCAGTTCAGCGTCAGCGCCACCTGGGTGGCGCTGTTGTCGCGCGAAGGGGCGCTGTCCGCACCGACGCCGACAAGCGTGGCGAAATCCGGCGCCAGGCCCCAACCGGTCTTGCTGCGGTCGCGGTCGGCGGCATAGCCATAGGACGGGCGGGCGGTGAACAGGTACAGGCCGGCCACGTCCGACTTGTCGACGTTGTGCGACAGGCTCAGATGGGCCTTCAGGTCGCGCGTGACGTCCAGTTCCAGCTGGCCGCGCAAGGCCACGATGTTCTTGTCGCCCAGCTTGGCACCGGTGAGGCGGTTGCTCTGCCAGGCGCCGCCCTGCTCGGTGGCCAGCGAGAGGCGGCCCCGCAGGCTCTCGCTCAAAGGGCCGGACAGATAGCCCTGGGCCGACCTGGCCTGGTTCGACCCATAGCCGAGTGAAAAGCCGCCCTCCCGGGTCTGGGTCGGTTTGCGGGTGAGCAGGTTGATGGCACCGCCGGTGGTGTTCTTGCCGTACAGCGTGCCCTGCGGGCCGCGCAGCACCTCCACACGCTCCAGGTCGAACAGCAGTCCCTGGGTTTGCACCGGATAGCCGAAGGCCACCTCGTCGACGTAGAGGCTGACGGCCGACGCGTTGTTGCTGCCGTAGTCCTGGAAGCCGATGCCGCGGATGCGGAACTGCGGCTGTCCGCTGCCGAAGGCCGGCTCAATTTCCAGACTGGGCAGCTCGTTCTGCAGCTTGTTGACGTTGGTGACGCCGCGCGCCGCCAGCTCGTCACCGGACAGCACGCTGATGGCCACGCCCACGCTCTGCACCGATTCCACGCGGCGTTGCGCCGTGACCTCCACCCGCTCCAGCGCGGCTGGCGCGTCGGGCGTCTGCGCCGCCGCCAAACTGCTGACCAGCCAGGCCACGCCGGCTGACACTGCCTTCAATTCACGCTGCTGCTTGCGCATCACTCGACCCATTCGACGTACCCGATGTCAGAAGGAGCCGATGGGCCCGGTCACCGCGGGAACACCGGCCTGCTGCGCCAAAGTCTATGGGTCGGGCGCGCGGGTGCCGAGTGAGAAAACAGGCTATCGATATGCAGCGGGTGAAGAGGGCGCCACCGACGCCGGCAAACCGAACACGCGGTCGAAGGCCCAGGTGAAGACCACCGCATAAACGAAGAAGAAGGCCAGCACACCCAGGTCCGCCACGAAGGCGTGCAGCAGGGTCGTGTTGAGCCACCAGGCCATGACGGGCACCAGCGTGATCACCAGACCCCCTTCAAAACCGAGGCCATGGGCCAGACGGCGCCGCCAGGTGCGGCCCTTGACGGCCTGCCTGGACTCCCAACGCTCGAACCACCCATTGAAGACGTAGTTCCATGCCACTGCCACGGTCGACATGAAGACCGCCAGGCCCACCGTCGATGCCAAGGACTCCGAAAAAATCAGTCCCAGCGCAGGCCCCACGACAGCCACCGCAATGACTTCATAAAGACCTGCTTGTACGAGGCGTCTGGTTCGTGGGCTCATGTCAATGTTCAGTCCGGATAGCCGCCTGCAAACGCAGGTTCAATGCAATTGATCAGCAACGATCAAAAGATGCACCGATAGAGACTACACGCACTGCAGTTGAGCAGACCGCCATTGACATTTCGAAGTGGGCTTCAGAGTTGTCCGCACCGCTCAGCACGAGGAGGCATTGCGATCGACATGTGCCATGGCCCTGCCCACCCGACCTATGCGCACCAGCACCCCCAGCCCCAGCAGCATCAAGGCCCAGCTGGCCGGCTCAGGCACCGGCGCCAGGAAGTTGGTGCCGCTGACGCCGGTGGTGTTGAGCCCGGCCACCGACGGCGTCAGGCTGTAGGCGGCCGAGTGGTAGAAGTCGGCCACGCCGCTGCGCGTGGTGGTGGCCGAGCTGTCCACGCTGGCGCCCACGTTCAGGTAGCCGGTGATGCCCAGATCGTGGCCGACCTGGGTGTTCAGCGTCAGCAGGTACAGGCCGGGGGACTGGCTGGCCGCGTTCCAGCGCAGGCTTACCGTTTCGCGGGTGATCTTGTCTTCCAGCCGCACCTCGGCCGCCCCGTAAACGCCGACGTGGCCGCCCATCTCGAAGCTGGGGCTGCTGATGCTGCCGTTGATGCGCAGGCCCACGGTGTACTGCACCGGTGTGCCTTCGCTCAGGCCGGCCCCGGTGACGGCCACGGTGTCGGTGAAGCCGGCGTCCACCGTGGCATTGCTGAAGCCGCTGGTCACCAGCTCGCCGCCGATGGTGCAGCAGTACGGGTGGCTGGCCGCGGCATACGCCTTCAGCAGGCCGATGCGGCCCAGGAACTTCACCTCGGCCGTGCCGCCGTTGGAGGTGGTGATGCGGTCGTCCATCACCTGCAGCTGGGCGGCGTCGGGGGAGTCGAACAGGGTGAGGTAGGTGGGCCGGCTGTGGTCCTCACGGGGCGCGGGCGAGGTCATCACCGAGGTCACCGTGGTGGTGACCATCAGCGACGTGTTCTGCGCCCAGGTCTGGGCGGGACCGAGCGCCAGGGCACCGATCAGCGCGCTGGCTGCGGCAAGCCGCGGGGGACGGAAACAGGACATGGTCAGCTCTCCAGGGCGGGGGAAGGAAGCGTGAGGAGGCGGCGCCGGCCGCGCAGCACGGCCAGCGCCCCCAGACCGCTGCACCACAGCAGGGTGGTTGCGGGTTCAGGCACCGGCGCGAGGAAGTCGGTGCCGCTGGCGCCGATGGTGTTGAGCCCGGCCACCGAGGGCGCCAGGTGGTAGCCGGCCGAGTGGTAGAAGTCCACCTCGGCATGGCGGCCGATCAGCGCGCCGGCCTCGACATGGGTGTCGGCGAACAGCATGCCCTGGATGGACAGCGTGTGGCCCACGGTGGTGGGCAGCGTCAGCGTGTACACGCCGGTGGCCTGCTCGGCCGCGTCCCACTTCAGGCTCACTTCCTGGCCGCTGCTGCTGTCGCGCAGGCGGGCTTCGGCCATGGCCACCGCATACAGGTTGGCGCCGCTCTCAAAGCTGGGGTGGCTGACCGTGCCGCTGAGCCTGACCACCAGCTGGTAGCTCACCGGCGTACCCACGGCCAGGCCGGCGCCGCCCACCAGCACCTCGTCGTAGAAGCTGCCCTGCACCGTGGCATTGGCGCCGCCCAGCAACACCGTGGCGCCTTCGATGCAGCAGCGGGCGTAGTTGGATTCGGCGTAGGCCTTCAGCAGGCCGATGCGCCCCATGAACAGCGCCGTGGCGTTGCCGTGGTCCGCCGCGGCAACGCTGTCCAGCCGCTGCAGCGTGCCCGCGCCGGGCTGGTTCAAGAAGTTCAGGTTCTGGGCATCGGTGTCGGTGCTGCCGGGCGCAGGCAGAAAGCTCACGGTGCGGGCGTTGGCCGTGGCGGTGAGCTGGTAAGTGGCCTGGGCCGACAGCGGCAGCAGTGCCGCCAGCGCCAGGGCGGCGGCAGGGCGAAACAGGGTCGGGCCAATGGACATGGGGGGCTCCTATGACAGTGCAGGGCGGGCGTCGTCTCGACAATCGGTCATCTGCCCAGCCAACGGCGCCGGCCACGCCATCCGGACATGCCGTGCCCCAAAAAACATGGGGGGTGGCTGCGGCCGGCTCACCGCGTGCGAACATCAAATGCATGCCGACGCCCGCTCCCCAGGACGCCCCCGATGCCAACGCCGACGACCAGCCGCCCGCCAGCTGGCAGGCGGCCTACCCCGAGCTGAAGAAGATCGCCCGCGCCCGCCTGCAGGCCGCCGGACCGGGCACGCCCGGGCTCAACACCACGGCCTTGGTGCACGAGAGCTTTCTGCGCCTGGCCGGCCGCGTCGACACGCTGCACTTCGACAGCCGCGGCCATTTCTATGCCTATGCCGCGCGGGTGATGCGCTCGGTCATCGTCGACCTGGTGCGCCAGCAGGCCACCGACCGGCGCGGCGGTGGCGCCGCCCATGTGACGCTGGACACCGTGCTGGCCGACGGCCTGGCCGGGCCCGACGACGCGGAGGCGCTGCGGGTGGACGAGGCGCTGAGCACCCTGGCCACGGTGGAGCCGCGCCTGGCCCAGGTGGTGGAGATGCGCTACTTCGCCGGCATGGCCGATGCCGAGATCGCCCAGGTGCTGGGCCTGACCGACCGCACCGTGCGCCGCGACTGGGACAAGGCGCGGCTGCTGCTGCGCGCGATGTTGAGCCAGCCCTGATGTCCGCTTCGGCCTGCCTGCCCCGTTGGCCGCTGCAGCGATGACCGCCCTGCCCTGTCCGCCCGAACACTGGCCCGCGTTTTCGCGCCGGCTGGATGCCCTGCTGGCGCTGCCCGCCGACCAGCGCGCCGACGCGCTGCAAGCGCTCCCCGCTGAAGAGGCCGTGCTGCGCCCCTGGCTGGCCGCCGTGCTGGCCCGGCAGGCCGACGCGCTGGCCGACCACTACCTGAGCACGCCGCGCTGGGCACCGGTGGCCGATGACGCGCCGGCGCACCGCGCGGGCCGGCGCATCGGCCCCTGGCGGCTGCTGCGCGAGCTGGGCCGGGGCGGCATGGGCGTGGTGTGGCTGGCCGAGCGGGCCGACGGCGCCTACACCCGCCAGGTGGCGCTCAAGCTGCCCCACCTGCACCTGCTGGAAAACCTCAACGCGGCCGGCGTGCGCGCCCGCTTCGCCCGCGAGCGCGACATCCTGGCCGGGCTGGCGCACCCGCACATCGCACGCTTCTACGACGCCGGTGTCGCCGACGCTGCCGGCCCTGATGGCGAGGCCACTGCCGGCCAGCCCTGGCTGGCGCTGGAGGCGGTGGAAGGTCTGCCCATCACCGCCTGGTGCCAGCAGCGCGCGCTGCCGCTGGACGCCCGGCTGGCGCTGTTCGACCAGGTGGCCGACGCCGTGGCCCATGCCCACGGCCGGCTGGTAGCCCACCGCGACCTGAAGCCGGCCAACGTGCTGGTGACGGCCGATGGGCAGGTCAAGCTGCTGGACTTCGGCATCGCCAAACTGCTGCAGGCCGGTGACGGCGGCGACGCCACCGCCAACGCCGACAGCACCGCCCTGACCCGCGCCCAGGGTGTGCTGGCCACGCCGCGCTATGCCGCGCCCGAGCAGCTGGCCGGTGGTCCGGTGAGCGTGGCCACCGATGTCTACGCGCTGGGGCTGATGCTGTTCGAGCTGCTGACCGACCAGCCGGCCTTTGGTGCCGATGCCGCGGGCCGGCAGCACGCGGCCGGCCACGACGAGCCGCCGCAGCCCTCGCGCGTGGCTGCTACACCGGCGCTGCGCCGAGCGCTGGCCGGCGACCTGGATGCCATCGTCGCGCAGGCACTGCAGCCGGCGCCCGAGGCGCGCTACCCCTCGGTGGCGGCGCTGGCCGACGACCTGCGCCGACACCTCCAGCATTTGCCGCTGCGGGCGCGCCGGCTCAGCACAGGCCAGCGGCTGGCGCGCTATGTGCGCCGCCACCGGCTGCCGGTGGCGCTGGGCAGCGCCTTGGCCGCCGTGCTGGTGGTGGGCGTGGCCGGTGTGGCCTGGCAGGCCCATGAGGCGCGCGCCCAGGCCCGCCGTGCCGAGGCGGTGAAGGACTTTCTGCTGGGCGTGTTCAGCGCCGCCGACCCCCGTGTGGCCGGCGGCAAGCCCGATGGCCAGACCACCGCCAAGACCCTGCTCGACCGCAGCGCCGCCCGCATCGACGCGCAGTTCACCCACGACCCCGAGCTGCGCATCGAGCTGCTGCGCACCGCCGCCGACATCTACCGCGAGCTGGGCGAAGACGCCGCCTACGAAGCCCTGCAGCAGCGCCAGCTGGCCCTGGTGCTGCAGCACCACGGCCCGCTGCATCCCAACGTACTGGAAGGCCAGCTGGAAGCCGCCATGCGCGCCTACGGCCGTGGTGACCTGGCCGCCTGCCGCCAGCAGCTGGCGGTGGCCGACGAGGGCCTGCGCCGCGCCGGCCGCGACCGCGACCCGCTGCGCGCCCACTGGTGGACCACGCGCGGCATCTGCCTGCGCGACCAGCCCGACCAGGCCGACGCCCGGCTGCAGGCCCTGAAGCGCGGCTCCACGCTGTCCGCCGAGGTGGAGCCCGGCGGCCGTGGCCACGTCACGGCCCTGGCCGAGCTGGCCACCGAGCACAGCACCCAGGGCCGGCAGACCGAGGCCATCGCCACCAACCGCCAGGCCATCGCCATGGCCCAAGCGCTGCCGCAGCGCAACGAGGCCGAACTGCAGACGCTGTACGGCAACCTGGGCCTGGCCCTGCAGCAAAACGGCGACCTGGACGCCGCCGCCGCAGCCTACGGCCAGGCCGCCGACATCGCCGAGCGCACCAGTGGCACCGATTTTTCGGTGGCCTGGCTGCCCCGCGCCAAGCATGCACGCACGCTGCACCTGGCCGGGCGGCGGGCCGAAGCAAAGCCGCTGTTCGACCGCCTGCTGGCGCAGATCGGCGAGCGCAGCGACCTGCCCGATGCCCACGTGGTGCGCGAGGACGCCGGTGAACGCCTGGCCGCCGAGGGCCGCGCCGCGCAAGGGCTGCCCTTGCTGCTGCAGGCCCAGGCCGCCTACCGGCGCACCGCGCAGTACGACTTCGACCAACGCCGGGTGCAACGCCACATCGGCGACGCCCTGGCCCGCCTGGGCCGCCACGAAGAAGCCCTGGCCACGCTGCGCAGCGCCATGGCCGCCTTCGAGGCGGCCGACCCGCCCGGCCGGCAGTCCACCGCGGCCTGCCGCGAGCGCCTGGGCCGGCTGCTGCTGGACATGGGCCGGCCCGAAGAAGCGCAGCAGCAACTGCAGCGCGTGGTCGACGAAGCCGCCGTCAAGACCTGGAGCCACGTGGCCCTGGCCCAGGCCGGCCTGGCCCGCGCTGCGCTGGCCCGTGGTGCCCTACCGGAAGCACAAGCCCTGAGCCAGCAGGCCCTGGACACCTGGGACCGGCTGACCGGCTTTCGCGACGTGCGCATGCAGGCCTACCTGTGGCGCGTACGCGCCGCGGTGCTGGCTGCGGCCGGCGACATCCCCGGCGCCCAGGCCCTGCGCGACCGCGCCCTGGCCGCCGCCCGCCGCACTGATGCGCCGGACAGCCCGACGGTCTTGCAGCCGGGGGTGGTGGGGTTGTGAGGGCCCACGCTCGTCGTGCCCGCTAAGAAGGCGAGGGTTCGGCGCTGCGGCCGACGCGCCGAATGATCTCGGTGGCGACGCACTGGCTGGCGGGCAGCCAGGAGTGGAACACCGGCACCTCCAGCTGAGATTCGAACCAGGGTGCAGAGACTTCCGAGACCGAGACGATGCCGTCGTTGGGTTCGCCCCGGAACGGCGACTGCTTCCAGGTGATGCCTTTTGTGCCGATGATGGCGGTGGTCGGCGCATCGATGGCGCCGATGGCGGACATGCGTGCCGGCGACGCGAGCAGCTGCCCGCAGTCGCCTGTCGCGAGCCGGAAGACCAGGTTGCCAGACAGCCTTGAAGCCCAACGCGAAGCCGCGATGGGCGACCCCAGCAGGAACGCCCGCGTGGGCTGCTTGGCCTTGCACGCGGAGGGAGCCAGCGCGGCACGCAGCAATACGCCGCCCAACGAATGGCCGATCACGATGTAGTCCCCGCGATCGGCGATGTCGTTCAGCCGCACCGACAGACGCCGAACCACTGACGCGAAGTCCTCCACTGCGGCCGAATAGCCGAAGGTTTGGACCTGGATGCCCACGCGCCCGAGCTGCCGCAGCATCGGCCAGCCCGACAGGGGCGATCGGCCCATGCCGTGGACGAAGAGCGCGATCAAGCGTCTGCCCTCACCCCCCATAAATCGGAAACCGCCGCGTCATCGCCCTCACCTGCTCGGCCACCGCCATTTCGGTCGCGGTGTTGTCGTGCGGCTTCGCGGCCAAGCCGGCCAGCACCTGCGCCACCCAGTCGCCCACCTGCTCGAACTCGGCGGTGCCGAAGCCGCGGGTGGTGCTGCCGCTGACGCCGAAGCGCAGGCCCGACATCACCTTGAGGTCGGCGGTGTCGGAGGGGATGGGGTTGGCATTGGCGATCAGGCCGGCGCGTTCCAGGCTGTGGGCGGCCGGGGCGCCGGTCAGGCCCTGCGGGCGCAGGTCGACCAGCATCAGCGGGGTGTCGGTGCCGCCGCCCACCAGGTGGTGGCCGTGCTGCTGCAAGCGGGCGGCCAGCGCGCGGGCGTTGGCCAGCACGGCGGCGGCGTGGGCCTTGAACTCAGGCCGCAGCGCTTCGCCCAGCGCCACCGCCTTGCCCGCGACGATGTGCAGGAAAGGCGTGCCCTGCAGGCCCGGGAACACCGCGTTGTTGATGGGCTTGCTCAGCGCCTCGTCGTTCCACAGCACGATGGCGCCACGCGGCCCGCGCAGCGACTTGTAGGTGGTGGTGGTCACGATGTCGGCGTGCGGAAACGGGTCGGCATGCGCGCCGCCCGCCACCAGGCCGGCGAAGTGGGCCATGTCGACCAGCAGGCGCGCGCCGGCCGCATCGGCCGCGCGGCGGAAGGCCTCGAAGTCCAGCGCGCGGGCATAGGCCGAGCCACCGGCAATCACCAGCTTGGGCCGGTGGCGGCGGGCCAGGTCGATCACCTGGTCGTAGTCGATCAGGCCGCTGTCCGGCTGCACGCCGTAGTTCACCACCTGGAACCAGCGGCCGCTGAAGTTGGCCGCCGCGCCATGGCTCAGGTGGCCGCCGGCATTGAGGTCCATCGCCAGGATGGTGTCGCCCGGCTGCGCCACCGCATGCAGCACCGCATGGTTGGCCTGGCTGCCCGAGTGCGGCTGCACATTGGCAAAGCGGCAGCCGAAGAGCTGGCAGGCCCGCTCGATGGCGGCGCGCTCCACCGCGTCCACATGGGCAGCGCCGGCGTGGTAGCGCTTGCCGGGGTAACCCTCCACCGTCTTGTTGGTGAGGATGGAGCCCTGCACCTCCAGCACCGCGCGGCTGACGATGTTCTCGGAGGCGATGAGTTCGATCACCTCCTGCTGGCGCCGCAGCTCCTGCGCAATGGCCTCGGCGATCAGCGGATCGGTCTGCGCCACGGGGGCATCGAAGTAGCCGGGGTGCACGGTGAGGCTCATCAATCAACTCCGTCAGTGAGAACTAGATGCCGTCTCCAGCCGAGGTTCCAGGCCGCGGCGGGCAGTCGAAGAAGATGCGCACATTGCAGCGCGCGCAGATGTCCGGGTCCAGCCGCGGCACGATGTCGGCCAGCGCGCTGCGCTTGTCCTTGTACAAGTGGTCTTCGCCCAGCCGCTGCAAAAAGCCGGTGGTCTGCCAGGCTTCGACGACCGGCGGCCGCGGCCGGTGGAAGTACAGGTCGCCGCCCATCGCGCGGCGGGCGGCCAGCTCGTCCTGCCACAGCTCGGCGCCAGCCAGGTCGATGAAGTTCATGCTCTTGCTCATCACCAGCAGGTGGCGCGGCGCATCGGGGCCGCGGCGCAGCTCGTGCAGGCGGTCGGCCACATGGGCTGTGGCGCCGAAGTACACCGAGCCTTCCATGCGCAGCAGCTTGAGCTGCGGGCACTCGGGCAGCGTGCCGGGCGGGTGGCCGTCGATCACCACGAAGGCCCGGTCGTGGGCGCTGGGCTGGTCGAAGCCCATGGTGCGCATCGCCGGGCGCGAGGTGCGGTACAAGAAGCTCACCAGCGACAGCATGGTGCCCAGCAAGATGGCCACTTCCAGCCGCAGCGTCACCGTGGCCAGCAGCGTGGCGGCGGCAATCGCAAACTCGCTGCGGCTCACCTGCCACAGCCGCTGCCAGCGCGGCAGGTCGAACAAGCCCCAGGCCACCAGCAGCAGCAGGCCGGCAATGGCCGCCATCGGAATCAGCGCCAGCAGCGGCGCACTGAAGGCCACCAGCAGCACCAGCAAGCCGGCCGAGAACACCGCCGCCATCGGCGTGCGGGCGCCGGCTTCCAGGTTGGGCATCGATCGGTTGAGCGAGCCGCAGGACACATAGCTCGACGAGAAGCTGCCCACGATGTTGGACAGCCCCTGGCCGATGAACTCGCGGTTGGCGTCGATGCGCTGGCCGCTGCGCACCGCCACCGCCTTGGCGATGGAAAACGACTGCCCCAGCGCCACGATGGTGAGCGCAAAGGCCAGGCCGGCCAGCTCGGGCACCTGGCTCCACGACACCTGCGGCACCGTGAGCGGCGGCCAGGCCGA
>CAKZXL010000416.1 GCA_937883885.1 uncultured Aquincola sp.
CCTGCCCGACCACACCATCTTCATCCAGATGGAAGGCACGGGCGGCCAGAGCTTCGGCGCCTTCCTGGCCACCGGCATCACGCTGTACCTGATCGGTGATGCCAACGACTACACCGGCAAGGGCTTGTCGGGTGGACGCGTGGTGGTGCGCCCCAGCCTCGACTTCCGCGGCGATGCAGGCAAGAACATCATTGCCGGCAACACTGCGCTGTACGGCGCCACCAGCGGCGAGGCCTTCTTCCGCGGCGTGGCCGGCGAGCGCTTCGCGGTGCGGCTGTCGGGCGCCACCGCGGTGGTGGAAGGCACCGGCGACCACGGCTGCGAGTACATGACCGGCGGCACCGTGGCCGTGCTGGGCAAGACCGGCCGCAACTTCGCCGCCGGCATGAGCGGCGGCGTGGCCTACGTGTACGACGAAGACGGCCAGTTCGCCAAGCGCTGCAACACCGCGATGGTGTCGCTGGACAAGGTGCTGCCCGCCGGTGAACAGCCGGGCGTGGACCAGCCCGCGGGCCTGCACCGCGGCCAGGCCGACGAGGTCACGCTCAAGAAGCTGATCGAGGACCACCACCGCTGGACCGGCAGCCTGCGCGCCCGCGAGATCCTGGACCACTGGGCCGATTCGCGCGCCAAGTTCGTGAAGGTGTTCCCGAACGAATACAAGCGCGCCCTGGGCGAGATGGCCACCCGCGCGGCCTCCACCGCGCCCGCGCCGGACGAAGCGCCGCAAGCCGCTGCTGCCACGGCCGCCAAGGCCAAGGCTGCCGGCAAGCAAGGCAGCAAGACCGTTCCGGCCAAGTGAACTGACGAGACGAAAGAAGAGCAATCGCCATGGGCAAAGTCACCGGCTTTCTGGAATACGGCCGCCTGGAAGAGGGCTATGCGCCCGTCGAGGCGCGGGTCAAGCACTACAAGGAGTTCGTGATCGGCCTGACCGCCGATCAGGCCCAGGTGCAGGGCGCACGCTGCATGGACTGCGGCACGCCGTTCTGCAACAGCGGCTGTCCGGTCAACAACATCATTCCGGACTTCAACGACCTGGTGTACCGCAACGACTGGCACAACGCCATCACGGTGCTGCACACCACGAACAACTTCCCCGAGTTCACCGGCCGCATCTGCCCCGCGCCCTGCGAGGCCGCCTGCGTGCTGAACGTGAACGACGATGCGGTGGGCATCAAGTCCATCGAGCACGCCATCGCCGATCGCGCCTGGGCCGAGGGCTGGGTGCAGCCGCAGCCGCCCAAGCAGCTCACCGGCAAGAAGGTGGCCGTGGTCGGTTCCGGCCCGGCCGGCCTGGCGGCGGCCCAGCAGCTGGCGCGCGCCGGCCATGACGTCACGCTGTTCGAGAAGAACGACCGTGCCGGTGGCCTGCTGCGCTACGGCATCCCCGACTTCAAGATGGAGAAGTCGCACATCGACCGCCGCGTCGAGCAGATGAAGGCCGAAGGCGTCAAGTTCCGCCTGGGCGTGCTGGTGGCCGGTGACAAGGGCATGGGCGAAGGCTCCAAGGTCACCAACTGGGCCAAGGAAACCGTGTCACCCGAACAGCTGAAGGCCGACTTCGACGCGGTGCTGCTGACCGGCGGCGCCGAACAGAGCCGCGACCTGCCGGTGCCCGGCCGCGACCTGGACGGCGTGCACTTCGCGATGGAGTTCCTGCCGCAGCAGAACAAGATCAATGCCGGCGACAAGCTGAAGAACCAGCTGCGCGCCGACGGCAAGCACGTGATCGTCATCGGCGGTGGCGACACCGGCAGCGACTGCGTGGGCACCAGCAACCGCCACGGCGCCGCCAGCGTCACCCAGTTCGAGCTGCTGCCCCAGCCGCCCGAACAGGAAGACCGGCCGCTGACCTGGCCGTACTGGCCGATCAAGCTGCGCACCAGCTCCAGCCACGAAGAAGGCTGCCAGCGCGAGTTCGCGATCGCCACCAAGGAATTCATCGGCGAAAAGGGCAAGGTCACCGGCCTGAAGACGGTGCGCCTGGAATGGCAGGGCGGCAAGATGACCGAGGTGCCGGGCAGCGAGCAGACGCTCAAGGCCGACCTGGTGCTGCTGGCCATGGGCTTCGTCAGCCCGGTGTCGCCGGTGCTGGACGCCTTCGGCATCGACAAGGACAACCGCGGCAACGCGCGCGCCACCGTCGATGAGCGCGATGGCTACAAGACCAACGTCGAGAAGGTGTTCGCGGCCGGCGACATGCGCCGCGGCCAGTCGCTGGTGGTGTGGGCCATCCGTGAAGGGCGCCAGGCCGCCCGCGCGGTGGACCAGTTCCTGATGGGCAGCAGCACGCTGCCGCGCTGAGTCTGACCGCGCCAGCCGCGGCACGTCGTCGGGCGTGCCGCGGCTTCACAGGTTGGAAGCGCGTTGGCAATCGCGGGATTCCCTTGCGTGCGAGAATAATTTCTCCCGCTTCCCCAGCACACCGAAGACGCGCCGCGAAGCCTTGCAGGCGCGCTGCCCCCCGATGCCCGACGCTTTCATCGAGATCGATCATGTGACGTTCGGTTATGACCCGAGCCGCAAGATCCTCAGCGACATCAGCCTGAGGTTCGAGCGGGGCCGTGTCACGGCCATCCTGGGCGGCTCGGGCTGTGGCAAGACCACGCTGCTGCGCCTCATCGGCGGCCTGGTGGGCGCCAGCTCGGGCCGCGTGGTGTTCGATGGCCAGGTGGTCAATGCCCGCGACAAGGAGCAGCTGCTGCAGATGCGCCGGCGCATGGGCATGCTGTTCCAGTTCGGCGCGCTGTTCACCGACCTCAGCGTGTACGACAACGTGGCCTTCCCGCTGCGTGAGCACACCAACCTGTCCGAGCCGCTGATCCGCGACATCGTGCTGATGAAGCTGCATGCCGTGGGCCTGCGCGGCGCGGCCAAGCTCAAGATCTCCGAGGTGTCGGGCGGCATGGCGCGGCGCATCGCGCTGGCCCGCTCCATCGCGCTCGACCCCGCGCTCATCATGTACGACGAACCCTTTGCCGGCCTCGACCTGGTGTCGATGGGCGTCACCGCCAACCTCATCCGCAAGCTCAACGACGCCACCGGCGCCACCTCGCTGCTGGTGTCCCACGACGTGGCCAAGTGCATGGAAATCAGCGACTACGCGGTGCTGCTGGCCCCGGGCGGCCGCATCGTGGCCCAGGGCACGCCCGACGAGCTGATGAGCTCGCGCGACCCCGAAGTGCGGCAGTTCGTCCGCGGCGAGCCCGACGGGCCCGTCAAGTTCCATTACCCGGCGCGTCCCATCGCCGAGGAGTTCGGCGCGTGATCGACGGCATTGCCTGGCTGGGCGCCCAGACCCTGCGCCAACTGCGTGGCCTGGGCCATGCGTTCTTCTTCTTCCTCGACCTGCTGCTGTTTTCGCCGCCGGGGCTGCGGCGCTTTGGCCTGGTGCTGGCGCAGGTGTACGCCATCGGCTACCGCTCGCTGGTCATCATCCTGGCCTCGGGCATGGCGGTGGGCTTCGTGCTGGCGCTGCAGATGTACTACGCGCTGACCACCTATGGCGCCACCGAGTCGCTGGGCCTGATCGTCAATCTGTCGCTGGTGCGCGAGCTGGGGCCGGTGGTCACCGCGCTGCTGTTCGCCGGCCGCGCGGGCACCTCGCTGACCGCCGAGATCGGCCTGATGAAGGCCGGCGAGCAGCTGTCGGCGATGGAGATGATGGCGGTCGACCCGCGCAGCCGGGTGCTGGCGCCGCGTTTTCTGGCCGGCGTGATCTCCATGCCGCTGCTGGCCGGGCTGTTCTCGGCCATCGGCATCCTGGGCGCCTATGTGGTGGGCGTGATGCTGATCGGCCTGGACGCCGGCAACTTCTGGGGCCTGATGCAGGCCAGCGTGGACGTGTGGCGCGACGTGGGCAACGGCATCGTCAAGAGCTTTGCCTTCGGCATCATCTGCACCGCCGTGGCGCTGTACCAGGGCTACGAGACGCAGGCCACGCCCGAAGGCGTGGCGTTTGCCACTACCCGCACCGTCGTCATCGCGTCGCTGGCCGTGCTGGCCACCGACTTCGTGCTCACCGCCATGATGTTCTCCACGCCCTGACGCGGCGACACCGCATCGAGTTATCACCATGAATAAGAAGCGCATTGAAATCCTGGTCGGCCTGTTCGTGCTGCTGGGGCTGGCGGGCCTGCTGTTCCTGGCCCTGAAGGCCGCCAACCTCGCCAGCTTCGGCCGCAGCCAGACCTACACCGTCACCGCCGCGTTCGACAACAGCGGCGGCCTCAAGCAGCGCGCCGCGGTGCGCAGCGCCGGCGTGGTGGTGGGGCGCGTGACCAGCATCAAGCTCAACAACAAGACCTACAAGGCCGTGGTCACGATGGAGCTGTTCGAGAACGTGCACTTCCCGGAAGACTCCTCGGCCAAGATCCTGACCTCGGGCCTGCTGGGTGACCAGTACGTGGGCATCGAGCCGGGCGGCACTGAAAAGACCCTGGTGGCCGGCAGCGTCATCAAGGAAACCCAATCCGCCGTGGTGCTGGAAGACCTGATCAGCCAGGTGCTCTTCAGCAAGGCCGCCGACAACGGCACCGCAGCACCCCCCAGCCTCGACGGGAGCCTGAAATGAGTTTGAACCGCCACCTCTTCGCCCGCGCCGCCGCGGCCACGCTGCTGGCTGCAGCAGCGCCGCTGGCCGCGTTGGCCCAGACGGCCGCGCCGGCCGCCGGTGCCGCGCCCGGCACCCTGCCCGAAACCACCGCCGAGCCCGATGCGTCGGCCGCCACCGTGAACGACCCTTTCGAGGGCTTCAACCGCGGCGTGTTCGGCTTCAACGACGCGGTCGATCGCGCCGTGGTCAAGCCGGTGGCCACCGGCTACCAGAAGGTGGTGCCCGAGATCGTGCGCAGCTGGGTCACCAACTTCTTCGGCAACCTCGACGACGCCTGGTCGCTGGTGAACCTGGTGCTGCAGGGCAAGCCGCGCCAGGCCTACGACATGACGGTGCGCGTGACCACCAACACCGTGCTGGGCCTGGGCGGCTTCCTGGACATCGCCACCGCCGCCGGCATCGAGCGCCACGAAGAAGACTTCGGGCAGACGCTGGGCTGGTGGGGCGTGCCCCCGGGGCCGTTCCTGATGCTGCCGCTGCTGGGCCCTTCGCAGGTGCGCGACGCCGCTGCGCTGCCGCTGGACATGACCTGGGACAACTCCTTCGTCGACCGCGAAGCCACCAAGTGGCAGCTCACCGCGCTGGACGCCATCAACACCCGCGCCAACCTGCTCACCGCTTCGGGCCTGCTCGATACCGTGGCGCTGGACCGCTACAGCTTCCTGCGTGATGCGTACGTGCAGCGCCGGCAAAGCATGGTGTACGACGGTAACCCGCCGCAACCGAAGTGAGCGGGCGCGGGCTGCCGCGCGTTGATACAACCGGCAGCGCTTGCGCCCGAACTTGCGCCTCCGCTGCCGGTCTGACCCTCCACAAGCCCCGGGCCTGAACCCGGGGCAACAAGAAAGGTTTCGCTCCATGTACAAGCCGTTCATCGCCGCCATCGTCACCAGCGTGTCCATGGTCTCGGCCTTTGCGCAGCAGGCGCCCGACGCCTTCGTCAAGGACCTGGCCACCGACATCGTCGAGCAGGTCAAGTCCGACAAGGCCATCCAGGCCGGCGACATCAGCAAGATCAACGCGCTGGTCGACACCCGCGTGATGCCGCACGTCAACTTCGAGCGCATGACCTCGCGCGCCGTGGGCGAGCAGCGCTGGAATTCGGCCAGCGCCGACCAGAAGAGCAAGCTGCAGGCCGAGTTCAAGACGCTGCTGGTGCGCAGCTACGCCGGCGCGCTGCGCGAAGTGAAGCCCGCCACCACCGTGGCGCTCAAGCCCTTCCGCGGTGAAGCCACCGACAAGGAAGTGGAAGTGCAGACCGAGGTGCGCGGCGTCGGCCAGCCGGTGGCGCTGAACTACCGGCTCGAGAATGCCGGCGGCAGCTGGAAGATCTACGACGTGAACGTGGGCGGCTTCTGGCTGGTGCCCAACTACACCAAGCAGTTCGCGCCCATCCTGCAACAGGGCGGCGTGGACGGCCTGCTGAGCAAGCTGGCCGAGCTGAACAAGTCGCCCGCCAAGAGCTGAGGACGGCATGCTGCCCCTGCCTTCGCGCCTGACCTTTTCGGACGCCTGCAGCGTGCTCACGCAGCTGGAAGCCACGCTGCAGGACAAGCCGGCAGGCACGCTGGAGATCGACGGCTCTTCGCTGCAGTCGTTCGACTCGTCGGCCATCGCGGTGCTGCTGGAGTGCCGGCGCGCCGCCCTGGCCGCCGGCCACGGCTTCCACGTGGTGGGCCTGCCCGGCCCGCTGGTGGAGCTGGCGGGGCTGTATGGCGTGGCGGAACTGCTGGGGCTGGAAGAGGTGGCGGCGGGCTGAGCACACGCCCCTGGTGCTGTCAGATGGTGGTGATGCGCTTGAGTGCTTCAGCCGCATGGACGATGGGAATGCCCTGGTAGCTTCCCAGCGGCAGCAGGTGCTTGCGGTCGCCAGTGATGATCATGTCGGCGCCTGCAGCGACGGCAGCCGCGATGACCTGATCGTCGTCGACGTCCCCCGGCACGACGCGGGGAACGGTGTCAGGCTCGACCAGGGTGACGGCCTCGATGTAGTCGATCAGCATCTCGTGCGGCGTCTTGTCGATCAGCGCCAGCCGCTTGGTGGCCGAGGGCCTTGTGAGCACGTCGGCCAGCTCGTCCAGGAGTGCTGTGCTGCTGCACAGCTCGATGTCCGAGCGCTGACCGATGGTGGCGAGCAGAGCATGGGGTGTACCGCCCCACAGCAAAGCCGACAGCACGATGTTGGTGTCAAGAATGATCCGCACCCGGGCCTCTGGCCGGTTGGTTGGCGGACCTTGCTCGCCGCTCTGCCCGAGCTGCTCCCAACTCTGCGGCGATATCGTCTTCATTGAGGGGCGGTGCGCCAGCGGCTTGCAGAGCTGGGGCCACGGCAGCCAGTCGTTCGAGCGCGGATCGCTTCCTCGACTTGGCGGCCAGAAACTCAACGAAATCTTCCACTTCCGCGATCTGCTGTGGCGACAGCGTGCGGATTTTCGACATCAGGCTTTGCTCGCCTCTTGCAGTCATCGTCGGTCTCCAGGTTCGCATCGCACGGCAGTGACCAACCATCCTAATGGATCGATTACCCCCCCGGCGCCGCGTAGCGCTTGGCGCGCAGATTGCGCTTGATCTCCTGCAGCATCGGCCGCAGCGTGGGGCCCAGGCGCAGGGCCACGCCGGTGGTCAGGATGTCGATGATCAGCAGGTGCAACAGGCGCGAGACCATCGGGCTGTAGCGGTCGTGGTCTTCGGGGTGGTCGGCGGCCAGCAGCACCTGCTGGCTGGCGGTGGTCTGCTGGGCCAGCGGTGAATCGCTGGCCGTCACCACGATGGTGATGGCGCCCTTGCGGCGCGCGATCTCGGCCACGTCGATCAGGTCGCGGCTGCGCCCCGAGTTGCTGATGATCACCGCGCAGTCGCCCGGCTGCAGCATGGTGGCGCTCATCACCTGCACATGGCCGTCGCTCACCGCGGTGGCGTACACGCCCAGGCGGAAGAACTTGTGCTGCGCATCCTGCGCCACGATGCCCGAGTTGCCCACGCCGTAAAAGTCGATGCGCCGGCCTTCGCGGCCGGCCTGCGCCAGCGCGCTGATCGCCCGCTCGAAGGCGTGGCTGGCAGCGGCATTGCGGTAGTGCAGCAGCGCGCTCACCGCGTTGTCGATCACCTTGACCACCACGTCGCCGGCCTTGTCGTCTTCATCGACCGCGCGGTGCACGAAGGGCACGCCTTCGTTCACCGTGCCGGCCAGCTTGAGCTTGAAGTCGGCCAGGCCGTCGTAGCCCACGCTGCGGCAAAAGCGCACCACGGTGGGCTTGCTCACGTGCGCACGCTCGGCCAGCTCGGTGACGGGCAGGCTGGAGAAGCTGCGGGGGTCGGCCAGCACCAGGCGCGCCACCCGCTGCTCGGCCGGCGGCAATGCAGGGATCGACGCCTTGATGCGGTCCAGCATCACTGCTCCTCGGCCCAGGCGAAGCCGTCGCGCGCCACCAGCGCGCTGGAAGCGGGCGGACCCCAGCTGCCGGGGGCGTAGGGGCGCGGGCCGCTGTCGTCGGCCTCCCAGGCGTTGAGCACCGGCTCCACCCAGCGCCAGGCCTGTTCTTGCTCGTCGCTGCGCACGAACAGGTTCAGCCGGCCGGCGATGGCGTCCAGCAGCAGGCGTTCATAGCCGCCCACGCGCTCGGTGGCAAAGGCCTTGTCGAAGTCCAGGTCCAGGAACACCGGCGACAGCGCTTCCGACTGGCCCGAGCCCTTGGCCGCCATCAGGTGCAGTTCCAGGCCGTCTTCGGGCTGCAGCTTGATCACCAGCTTGTTGGCCACGTTGGCGCCCGGGAAGATGGGGTGCGGCACCGGGCGGAAGTTGACGACGATCTGCGCATCCCGCGCGGCCAGCCGCTTGCCGGTGCGCAGGTAGAAGGGCACGCCGGCCCAGCGCCAGTTCTGGATCTCGGTGCGCAGCGCCACGAAGGTCTCGGTGCGGCTGCCGGCCGGCACCTTGTTTTCTTCCAGGTAGCCGGGCACCGTCTTGCCGCCCACCACGCCGTTGCGGTACTGGCCGCGCACCACGTCGCGGGCCACGCTGTCGGGCGTGAAGGGCTTGAGCGAGCGCAGCACCTTCAGCTTTTCGTCGCGGATGGCATCGGCGTCGTTGCTGGCGGGCGGCTCCATCGCCACCATGGTGAGCAGCTGCAGCGCATGGTTCTGCACCATGTCGCGCAGCGCGCCGGTCTGGTTGTAGAACTCGCCGCGGGTGCCCACGCCGATTTCTTCGGCCAGCGTGATCTGGATGTTGGCGATGCTCTCGCGGCGCCACAGCGGCTCGAACAGCGCATTGCCGAAGCGCAGCGCCGACAGGTTCTGCACCGAGGGCTTGCCCAGGTAGTGGTCGATGCGCAGGGCCTGCTGCTCGGTGAACGAGGCAGCCACCGCGCGGTTGATCTCCTGCGCGCTGGCCAGGTCGTGGCCCAGCGGCTTTTCCAGCACCACGCGCACGTTGGGGCCGTTGAGCTTGGCGGCGCCCAGCTGCGCGCAGATTTGCGTGAACAGGTGCGGGCTGGTGGCCAGGAACAGCACCACGGTGTCGGCCGGCGTGCTGCGGCCTTCTTCGGCGGTGGGCTCTTCGATCCAGCGCTTCAGGCCCGCGTAGTGCTCGGGCTGCGACAGGTCCATGCGGCGGTAGTGCAGCAGCTGCGCGAAGCGGTCGAACTCGGCGTCGGTGGGGCGCTTGGCGCTTTCCACTTCGCTGAAGCGGTCGCGGATGAACTCGCGGTAGGCGTCGTCGCTGCGTTCGTCGCGCGCCACCGCCAGGATGCGGCCACCCGGGGGCAGCTTGCCGTGGCGGAAGGCCTGGAACAGCGCCGGCATCAGCTTGCGCCAGGTGAGGTCGCCGGTACCGCCAAACAGCACGAGATCGAAGGACATGGCTCGCAGGTGTAATTAAGTTACGGGCCGAACTATGACGCGGTTTCTTGGGCCGGTCAAATGTCAGGACGGTGACCGACACGGGGTTTGCCCGATGGGCCAGGGTGCCGCGGATGCTCAGCACCCGTAACACGGTTGATGCAGGCGGGTGCCACAGTCCGGGTTTTAATTGGCGCAGGGCGCCGCCTGCGCGCCGGGAGCGAAGCACCATGAACCAGCTCGACCAACTCAAGCAATCCACCACCGTCGTTGCCGATACCGGCAATTTCAAGCAGCTTGCGCAGTTCACCCCGCGCGATGCCACCACCAACCCGTCGCTGATCCTCAAGGCGGTGCAACAGGCCGACTACGCGCCGCTGCTGGCCGAGACGGTGGCGGCCCATCGCCAGCAGCCGCTGGGCGACATCGTGGACGAGGTGCTGGTGCGCTTCGGCCAGGAAATCCTGAAGGTGGTGCCCGGCCGCGTCAGCACCGAGGTGGACGCGCGCCTGAGCTTCGACACCGCCTGCACCATCGCCCGCGGCCGCCGCATCATCGAGCTGTACGAGCGCGCCGGCATCGGCCGCGACCGGGTGCTCATCAAGGTGGCCGCCACCTGGGAAGGCATCCAGGCCGCCAAGGCGCTGGAGCATGAAGGCATCCACTGCAACCTCACGCTGCTGTTCGCCTTCTGCCAGGCGGTGGCCTGCGGCGAAGCCGGCATCACGCTGATCTCGCCCTTCGTCGGCCGCATCTACGACTGGTACAAGAAGCAGGCCGGCGCCAGCTGGGACGAAGCCGCGATGGCCGGCGTCAACGACCCCGGCGTCCAATCGGTCAGCCAGATCTACACCTACTACAAGCACTTCGGCATCGAGACCGAAGTGATGGGCGCCAGTTTCCGCAACGTCGGCCAGATCACGGCGCTGGCGGGCTGCGACCTGCTGACCATCAGCCCCGAATTGCTGGCCCAGCTGCAGGCCGGCACCGAGCCGGTGACCCGCCGCCTCGACCCCGCCGCCGCCAAGAGCGCCAGCGTGCACGCAGTGACGTACAACGAAGCCGACTTCCGCTACGCACTGAACGAGGACGCGATGGCCACTGAAAAACTCGCCGAAGGCATCCGCGGATTTGCCGCCGACGCCATCAAGCTGGACAAGATGATCGAGGAGCTGCGCAAGTGAGCGCGCCCAACCGCTGCGACCGCACCGTGGCCTGGGGTGCGCTCAAAGGCCACTTCGAGGCCCACGGCCGCGAACTGGACCTGCGCGAGGCCTTTGCCCGCGACCCCGGCCGCTTCGACAGCTTTGCGGTGCAGGCGCCGCAGGTGTTTGCCGACCTGTCGAAGAACCGCTGGGACCTGGCCACGCGAGCGCTTCTGCTCGACCTGGCGCGTGAATGCGGCCTGGAAGACCGGCGCGACGCGATGCTGGCCGGCGAGGCCATCAACACCACCGAAGGCCGCGCCGTGCTGCACACCGCGCTGCGCGCGCCGGCCGGGCAGGGCCCCTTCAGTGCCGAGGTGCACGAGGTGCTGGGCCGCATGCTGGCCTATGCCGAGACGGTGCGCGACACCGCCAGCAGCGGCATCCGCCATGTGGTCAACATCGGCATCGGCGGCAGCGACCTGGGGCCGCAGATGGTGGTGCCCGCGCTGGACGCCTTCGTGCACCCGGCCATCACCATGCACTTCGTGAGCAACGTGGACGGCCACGACATCACGCCGGTGCTGCGTGGGTTGAAGCCGGCCGAGACGCTGTTCATCATCGCCTCCAAGACCTTCACCACGCAGGAGACGATGGCCAACGCGCAGGTGGCGCGCGACTGGTTCGTGGCCAACGGCGGCACCGACGTGGCCCGCCACTTCGTGGCCACCACCACCAACATCGCCGCCGCCGCCCAGTTCGGCATCGAGCACACCTTCGGCTTCTGGGACTGGGTGGGCGGCCGCTATTCGCTGTGGAGCGCCATCGGCCTGCCGATTGCCATCGCCATCGGCTCGGAGAACTTCCGTGCGCTGCTGGCCGGCGCCCATGCGATGGACCGGCACTTTGCCACCGCGCCGCTGCAGGCCAACCTGCCGGCGCTGCTGGGCCTGCTGGACGTGTGGTACCGCAACTTCCACGGCTTTGGCAGCCGCAGCGTGGCGCCCTACCACCAGGGCCTGAAGCGCCTGCCCGCCTACCTGCAGCAGCTGGAGATGGAAAGCAACGGCAAGCAGGTGGACCTGGCCGGCGAGCCGCTGCCCTTCGGCACCAGCCCGGTGGTGTGGGGCGAGCCGGGCACCAACGGCCAGCACGCCTACTTCCAGATGCTGCACCAGGGTACCGACGTGATCCCGGTGGAGTTCATCGCGGTGAAGACGCCCACCCACGCGCACGCCGACCTGCAGCGCAAGCTGCTGGCCAACTGCCTGGCGCAAAGCCAGGCGCTGATGCTGGGCAAGAGCACCGAGCAGGCGCTGGGCGAAAAAGCGCCCACCGCCTCGGCCGAGCTGGACGCGCAGACCGTGGCCCGCCACCGCACCTTCCCGGGCAACCGGCCCAGTACCACGCTGGTGTTGGACCGGCTGACGCCCGAGTCGCTGGGCGCGCTGATCGCGCTGTACGAACACCGCGTGTTCACCAGCGGCGTGGTGTGGGGCATCAACAGCTTCGACCAGTGGGGCGTGGAACTGGGCAAGGCCTTGTGCAACGACCTGCTGCCGCGCCTGGCCAGCGGCGACACCGCCGGCCTGGACGGCTCCACCGCCGGGCTGCTGAAGCGGCTGACCGCAGCATGAGTGTTGAGCAGGACAAGGCCACCGTCGACACGGTGGTGTGGGACTTTGGCGCGGTGCTGTTCCGCTGGCGGCCACGGGTGCTGCTGGCGGCCAGCCTGCCCAGCCGGGTGAAGGACGACATCAGCGCCGCGCACTGGCATGAGCAGTTCTTCCAGAGCTTTGGCGGCGACTGGGCCGAGTTCGACCGCGGCACGGTGGCAGTGGACGACCTGGCCGGCCGCATCGCCCGCCGCACCGGCCTGACCGAGGCCGAGGCCATGGCCGTGATCGACGCGGTGCCGCACGAGCTGCAGCCGCTGGCCGACACCGTGGGCCTGGTGCATGCGCTGCATGAGCGCGGCGTGCGGCAGTTCTACCTGTCGAACATGCCGGCGCCCTATGCCGACCACCTGGAACGCGAACATGCCTTCGTGCGCGACTTTGAGGACGGCGTGTTCTCGGGCCGGGTGCAGTTGATCAAGCCCGAGCCGGCCATCTACGCGCTGGCCGAGCAGCGCTTCGGCCTGGTGCCCGAGCGCACGGTGTTCATCGACGACCACCCGAAGAACGTGGAAGCCGCGCGCGCCCGGGGTTGGCAGGCGGTGCTGGCCACGCACCATGCGGCCATCCACCAGGGGTTGGCGGAGCTGGGGTTGCTGGGCTGAACTAGGCCTTTGCGCCTGAAGCGCCCGCCTGCCGGGTGCGCGCCCGTCGCCACTGCCGCGGCGAGCTGAAACCGCCCACCTCGCTGGCCGCCTGCAGCGGCAGCCCGCTGCGCGCGGCCTCGTGCGCCAGCGCGCTGCGCACCTGCTCCACATAGGCGCGCGGCGAGCTGCCCACATGCTCGCGGAACAGCCGGCCCAGGTGGCGCGGCGTGACATGGGCCACCGCGGCCATGGATTCGGCGGACCAGGCGGCGCCCGGCTGCTCGCACACCGCGTCCTGCACCCGATGCAGCGCCGGGTGCAGGTGGTTGCGGCCGGTGAGCAGGGGCGAGAGTTCGGGGTCTTCGGTGCCGCGCCGCAGGTACACCACCATGTTGCGCGCGATGGCGTGGGCCGCCGCCTCGCCGCACTCACGCGCCACCAGGTACAGCGCCAGGTCGATGCCGGCGGTGATGCCGGCACTCGAGGCCACCGGGCCGTGGTCCACGAACACGCGGTTGCCCACCACCTCGGCCGCCGGGGCCTGCTGGCGCAGCTGGTCCACCACCTCATGGTGCGTGGTGCAGCGCTGGCCCGGGCGCAGCAGCCCGGCATCGGCCGCCAGCAGCGCACCGGCGCAGATGGTCAGCAGGCCGGCCGAAGGCCCGTCATCGGTGCTGGCGGGCAGCCGCTCGCCCAGCCAGGGCGCCACCACCTCGGCCAGCCAGCGGCGGGCACTGAACCAGGCGGGCGCCTGCAGCATGCGGGCTTCGCTGGGCTGGCCCATCAGCACCACCCAGGTGGGGCCGCCGAGCGCGGCCGGCAGCGGTTCCAGCAGCAGCGGCAGACCCACCGACGAATCGGCCGTGCCGCCGATGCCGCCGTAGCGCAGCCGGAACTGCGGCGGCCGGCCCTGCCGCGCCAGCCGCTGGTTGGCCATGCGAAACGCCTCGGCCGGGCCAGCCAGGTCCAGCAGCAGCGTGCCCGGCAGCACCACGAACCAGACGTCGATCATCGGCAGGCCCGACTGCGCACTCAGGCCGCGCGCTGAAGCGCTTCTTCCACGCTGCACAGCGTGGCAAAGCGGCCGGCCAACACCGTCTCGGTGCGCTCGCGGATCAGCGCCGCGCTGAGCGGCGCGCCGGCCGGCGTGGTCATGTCGAAGGTCAGGCAGGCGTCGCCCACGAAGTCCACCTCCCAGCCTTCGTCCGACGCATGGCGGGTGGTGGTCTCGCAGCACTGCTCGGTGCGGATGCCGGCGACGATCAGCCGGCGGATGCCCTGCTGGTGCAGCCACACCGGCAGGCCGGTGCCCACCAGCGCGCTGTGGCGGTGCTTGTGCACCGTCAGCGCGGCGTCGAAGGGCGCCAGGCCGTCCAGCGGGCGTACATGGCCGCTGGCCAGCGCAAAGGGGTTGTCGGGCGTGTCCGGCCCATCGCTGTGGAACACCCGCACGATGGGCATGCGGCGCGCCATCGCGCCTTGCAGCAGCTGGTGGGTGGCCGCCAGGAAGGGCTGGGTCTGTGCCTCCTGCCAGTAGGGGCGGTGGCGGAAGGATTGCTGGACGTCGATCAGGAGCAGGGCGGTTTGCATGGCGGCGGTAGTTCCGTTGCCGGGCCGTCCCAAGACGGAACGCGCCCCCCCGGGGGGCAGCGAGCGCAGCGAGCTTGGGGGCTTCGGATTAGGGTGGACGGGCTGCCATCGTGCCGGCGGCTCAGCCTGCTGGCAGTGTCGCCGAAGGACCGGTGGCGGTCATTTCCGGACATGAGGGCAGCACCAGCGCGCGGGCGATGGCCTCGGCATTCATCTCGGCCCATTGGGCGTATTGCGCCGGGCCCGGGTGGAAGCCGTCGGGCGCCATCTCCGCGCCCTTGGCCCAGTCCAGCGGCAGGTAGCGCAGCCGGCCTTCACGCGCGCAGAAGTCCTGCAGCGCCTGGTCCAGCCGTCGGGCGCACTGGCCGAGGTACCAGCGCAGCGGCTGTGGCGCGGCGGGCAGCAGGTGCATCGGCGGCACACCCGACAGCACGCAGATGCGCGCCCGCGTGCGGCGGCGCAGCTCGCGCAGCAGCACCTGGTATTCGTCGATGAAGCGCCGGGCCGAGCGCTGGGCCGTCACGTCGTTCACGCCGAGCGCGCCGACGATCACATCGGCCCGGTGCAGGTGCATCGTGCGCACATAGGCGCGGGCGCCCACGGTGTCCAACCCCGACTGCGCGGCCAGCTGCCAGTGCACCTCGCAGCCGGTGCGCCGCGCCAGCGCCTGCGCGATGGGTTCGGCCAGCGCCTGCTGCTGGTGGGCCACGCCCACGCCCGCGGCCGACGAATCGCCCACCACCAGGATGCGCGCCACGCCGCGTGCGGCATCGCCGGGCACCACACCGTGCCGCTCGCCTTCGGGCTCAGGCAGGCGCAGCGCGGTGCGGCGCAATCGGCGGCGCTGCCACAGCAGGGCAGGTGCAAGGGTGGTCTTGTAGAGCAACAGCATGGGCACACCGGGTTGGGGGCCGCAGCTTGGCGCAAAACCGCTGCCGGCGGTAGCGGGCCTGCCCGTGGTCAGGTCGGCCCGGGCAAGGCTTCGAGCCGGTAGCCCATGCCGCGCAGCGTGTGGATCAGCGGCTGCGGGTGGCCGTCGTCGATCTTGCTGCGCAGGCGGCGGATGTACACGTCCACCACATTGGTCAGCGGATCTTCGTGCGTGCCCCATACGTTGGCCAGGATGCGCTCGCGGCTGAACAGGCGCCCGGGCGCGGCCATCAGCAGCTCCAGCAGCGCCAGCTCGCGGGCGGTGAGCTGCAGCGGCCGGCCGGCGCGGCTGGCGCGCATGGTGTCGCGGTCCAGCACCAGGTCGGCCACCACCAGTTGCTGGGCGGGCGGCGGCGCCTGCTCACGCGCGCGGCGGGCCAGCGCGTCGATGCGGGCCAGCAGCTCGTCGAACTCGAAAGGCTTGACCAGGTAGTCGTCGGCGCCCAGCCGCAGGCCGGCCACGCGGTCTTCCAGGCCGCCCAGCGCGGTCAGCATCAGGATGGGCAGCTGCACGCCGGTGGCGCGCAGGGTCTGGCACACCTCCAGGCCGCTCATGCCGGGCAGCATCACGTCCATCAGCACCAGGGTGCGGGTGCCTTCGGCTTCGTCCTGGCGCGCCGCGTCCTGCGCCAGCGCCACGGCCTCGGGGCCGGTGGTGGCCAGTTGGGTGCGGTGGCCTTCGGCCCGCAGCCCACGCTCCAGGAAACCGGAGATGCGGGCATCGTCTTCCACGATCAGGACGTTCATGCGGTCAGTTCGGGCTGGGTCGTGGGCAGGCTCATCACCGGCAGGCGCAGGCAGGCGGTGGTGCCGCGGCCGGGCGGCGATTGCAGCGTGATCTGCCCGCCATGGGCGCGGGCCAGCGCCGCGCCGATGGACAGGCCCAGGCCCGTGCCGTCGGCCCGGTGGCGGCGCGCGGCTTCACCGCGGAAATTGCGCTCGAACACGCGGTGGATCTCGGCCGGTGCAATGCCGATGCCGTGGTCCACCACCTCCAGCCGCCACTGGGCCGGCTCGTCGTCGCTGTCGGCGGGCTGCAGTTGCAGGCTCAGGCGCACCACGCCGCCCGAGCGGGAATAGCGCACCGCGTTGTCCAGCAGCAGCGCCACCAGCTGGCGCAGCCGGGTGGCATCGCCCAGCACCGGGGCCGGCTCATGCGGCAGCTGGGCATCGATGCGCACGTCGCGTTCATAGGCCAGCGCGCGGGCCTGGCTCAGGGCCTCGGCCACCGGCTGTCGCAGGTCGGTGGGCGCGCGGTGCAGCGCCAGCGCATCGATGTCGCTGCGCGCCATGGTCAGCAGGTCGTCGATCACCAGTGCCAGCTCGCGCGAGGTGCCCACGATGCGTTGCAGCGCGGTCTTGTAGTCGGCCAGCGGCTTGTCGGCGCCGCGCAGCGTCACCTCGGCTTCGCCGCGGATGGCGGTGGTGGGCGTGCGCAGCTCATGGCTGATGTCGGCGAACAGCTGGCGCCGCCGGGCGTCCACCTGCTGCAGGGTTTCCAGCGCGGCCTGCAGCTCGGCGGTGCGGGCATGCACCAGGGCTTCCAGGTCGTGGCGGGCGCGGGCTTCACGCTCGCGGTGCTGCTGCAGCTCGGCCGCCATGCTGTTGACGCTGGTGGCCACGGCCGCGAATTCATCGGCCCCCTGCACATGAATGCGGTGCTGCAGCTCGCCCCGCTGCAGCGCGGCGGCACCACGGCTCAGGCGGTCCAGCGGCTGGCGCAGCGCGCGGGTGAAGTAGGCGCCCAGCAGCAGCGCGCCCAGCGCCAGCGTGGCGGCGGCGCCCAGCCACAGGCCGCGCATCCAGCGCAGCGTGGCATCGGCGGCGGCACGCTCGCGGGCCATGGCCGCCGATTCACGTTCGATGCTCTCGCGCAGCAGCGTGCGCAGGTCGCGGCCGTGCGACACCTCGAACAGGGCCGACACCGCCGCCCAGGCGGCACGGCCGTCGGTGCCGGGCATCAGCGGGCCGGCGCGGTTGACGGCCTCCTGCAGGTCGTGCAGCGTCACGGTCAACACCTTCAGCGCATCCTGGCGCTGCAGGTGTTCGGCCTGGCTGCCGTCACGGCCTTCGTCCAGCACCTGGGCGCGCTCGGCCAGGTCTTGCAGGCGCTGCAGCGTGCTGCGCATGTCGGCTTGCAGGCGGTCACGCTCGGCGAGGTCGGCGCCGGCATCCATCTGGCGCTGCGACACCCAGGCCCGCAGCCGCTGCTTGCTGGCCGACATCTCCACGAAGCCCAGCTGGATGTCGCTGTGCACCCGGCCGCGCTGCACCTGGCGGTCGGCCACGCCCAGCGCCCACAAGGCCACCACGCCTTCGAGCACGGCGGCGGCGGCCAGCAGGGCCAGGGCGATGGTCAGGCGGCGGCGGAACATGCGCGAATTGTCGGCCGCGCTGCGGCGCCTCCGCATGAACGCCAGATGAACGGCCGCGCCTGTCATCTGAGGTTCATGCGGCGTTCAGTGCAGGCTCATGCGAGCTTCATGGCGGGTTCAGTCCAGCGGGCTGCAATGGCGGCATCGCAACCCCACAGGAGCACGACATGACCGCACGCATCGCCTCGACCCGCCACCTGCGCTGGCAAGCCGCCGCCTGGATGACCCTGGCGCTGGCCGCGCTGCCGGCCGCCGCCAAGCCGCCCATCCTCAACACTACCGTGCAGGAGCAGGAGGTGCTGGCCGCGCAGCAGGCCTGGGGCGAGGCGCTGGTCGCCATCGGCAAGGCCCACGACACGCAGGGCCGGGAGGCGGCAAAAGCCCTGGCGGCCCAGGTGATCGACGGCGCCTATGGCTACCAGATGGGCCCGGTGCTGTTCAAGCCCACGCTGACCACGGCGCCGCAGACCTTCCGCACCACGCGTGAAGGCGCGCTGGCCTACTTCGTGGGCGGCGACAAGGCCTACCCCCACGACAGCAGCTTTGCGCTCAAGGGCTGGCAGAAGGTGGAGGTGCGCAACGTGGGCATGGTGATCGCGGCCAACACCGCCACCACCATGGGCAACGTGATCTTCACCGACCGCGACGGCAAGCGCGTGACGGTGGACAAGACCTGGCAGTTCCTGAAGGACGACAGCGGCAAGCTGCGCATCGTGGTGCATCACTCGTCGCTGCCGTACACGCCGCAGCAGTGACCTTTCAGCCCCCGAGCTCGCTGCTCAGCCGGGGACGGGCGTGCACAGCTCCACCAGCAGGCCATCGGGGCAGCGCACGTAAGAAACGGTCTGCCCCCAGTGCTTGGTCATGGGGGCGGCCATCTCGGTGGCGCCGGCCTGCAGCGCCGCCTGGTGGGCCGCCGCCACGTCGTCGGTCACCAGCCCGATCTCGAAGCCCAGCGGACGCGGTGAACTGTGCGCCGCCACATGCCCGCCAGCGAAATTGGCCTCGCCCAGCGCATGGTCGGCAAAGGCCAGCGTGGTGCTGCCCGTGTCCAGCTCGCCGTAGGTGCCCGATTCATGCAGGAAGCGCCGACGCAAGCCGAAGGCGCGTTCGCAGAAGTCGAGCGAGGCGGCCACGTCGGGCACGTAGAGGATGGTGTAGCCGAATTTCATCGTGCGGCAGATCATCCCCTGAAATACCAGGTCACGCCGCCGGTCGGTCCGACTTGTTCGCTGGGCATGGGCTCGCCAAGCTTCATGGTCACTTCCTTCATGCGCAGATGGGGTGCAAACCAGACACCAGCGCGGGGGCAGGGCTGGCCTGGTTTGGCCGACAGGACGATGGGCAGCTCGTGGGCCGGTGGGGTGTAGTGCTTGGGCACGGGGCCTTGCCGGCGCGCCCAGTCCACCAGGTCCTTGGGGTAGAGGATGTGGTCGCGGTAGGCGCTGTCGTCGAGTTCGTACAAGTAGGCGATGGCCCCGGCTTCCCAGGCCCAGTAGCCGTAGTAGTTGGCCCAATCGGGGTCATCGCGGAGTTGGCCAAAACGCAGGTGGGCGTCGTGCCAGAAAGCGCCTTCGAAGAACTCGTACCAGCGGCCGAGGAAATTGGCCATGCATTTGGTGCTTTCTTCTCTTGGCTCCCAGGCGGCGCCGATCAGGTCGTCGTACAGATCCAAATGGCAGAACTTGTTGATTTCCATCGGGTCGGGCACGAAAGGGAGCAACAACTCCTCGATGATGGTGTCTATGCCGCGAATATTGACGATGAGCTTGGCTATGCGGCGAAGTTGATCGTGCTCACCCAGGAGTACGCCCAGGCTGATGACGCGCAACAACTCGCGGTAGCTGTCGGGGACATCAGCTTCGACAGGGCAAGGCAGGGAGCCACTTTCTTCAAACTGTAGCTGCCTCTCTGGAAACCGGTGGTACGCCCATTTCACGAAGGATCCGCACCACTCTTCAAATGCATCTATCGCGATCGGGTATAAATCCTTGATTTCCTCCATGGATGCGCCGGCTGAGTATTCCAGGCTTATTCTATCCACACACCCTTCTAGCTTTGACCCCAAGGCTGATACATACCCATGATCCAGGCGCTCAAGCTCCGTAAAGCTATTGATCTCGGCCGTGATGTTGCGATCACCATTATCGAGTTTCTGAAGAATACTCTCGTACGCCTCCCAGTAGAAAAAGTGCTGTCGCCTAACCTGGCTGAATTCTTTGGCAGCCCGAGCCAAATGTGATGGCAGTTGAGGCATGATTATCTTGGTCCTTTCGCTTGCCTGTTGCGGGGTGTGGAGTCATCTTTTGTCTGGGCCGCGGTTCTTTTTTGTGAGGCGTTGCGGCCCTTTCTTGCGTTCTGCACAACCAAAATATCCTGCTCGAGATACTCCTCGCTCACGCCATGGACGGACTGGTGCAGAGTATGGTCGATGGCGTGCGCCCCAATGGCTGTATCAATGGAGTCCAGGTGATCCGGCAATCCGTCGGCAGCCGGTTTGAATTGCGATACTAGGTAAACGCGTCGATCGTATGACTTCTTGGATATTGTGAGTCCTGTGGTGCGCCGTATATCCTTCTCAATCCACTCATCCGACATCTGCATCACCGCCCCCGCCCCCTGTTTGTCGCTGTTGTCATGCAACATCCGCCACAACTGCGCCTGTTTTTCCGTGAGCTGCGCGCCCGCCGGTATGTTGGGAATCTTGCTGTTGCCCTTGTCCGCATCGCGCTGGGTCATTTGGGTCTGGGTGCTCGGCGCCCCGATGCGCCCCTTGGCTTCGACCACAAGATAACGCCCGTTCGGCCTTTGCCACAGGCTGTCGATACCGTGGGTGAAAACGCGGCTCCAATCCTCGGCAATCAATTCGTTCGGCCGGTAGGGAGCATTGACCTTCCTGAAGCCGCTGGCGTGCACCTGCAAGCTGCCGTGCTCGTAACGAACGCCCTCCTTGTCCAGCACGTGGTAGTCCACCATGTGCTCGGCCAGCAGTGCCATCGGTCGCGCGCCGAGTGTTTCTATGAATTTGCGCGCTGGGTCCTGCGCGACGCTGACAGGCGAGCTTTCGGCCTTGGTTTGCTTTTGCTTCTGGTTGCCGACCTGCGGGTGGTTGTCGCCGTGCAGGCCCTTGCTGCTGTCTTTGCCCTGCGCCTGGCGCTTGTTGGTGGCCGTGGCGCTGGCCTGGGCGGCGGCCTTGTGGCTGCCGGTGCCATGGTGGCCGGTTTGAACCGCCGCCGTCGCCAGGCTGGCCGCCGCCTGCACCCACACGGCATGCTCGCCCAGCAGGTCCTTCACTAAGTCCTCGATGAGCTTGCCGCCCCGCTCAACGGCGTGGCTGACGTAGAACTTCGCCCGCTGAGCATCGGGCAGTTGCCACTTGGCCCGCCGCACCAGCGCGTCGGGTGCCCACCAGGGGCCTGAGGCCACCACCTCGAGCAGGCCGATGTATGCATCCAGCGCCGCCTGGGCCGTTTGTGCGGCCTGCTGCCGTCGCTCCACCCATTGAATGGCGTGGATCCAGCGGATCACGCCGCCCTTGCTCATCCCCAGCGCGCGCTCCAGCATCGCAACACCGCCTTGCACGCCTCGGCCGGCGAACTTGCGCTGCCGCCACAAGGGCTTGACCGCGCCCTTGAAAAAGCTGCCGAAACTGGGCACCAGGCCGATGGCCGTGAAAGCGAGGTTGGCATAGTCGTCTTCGTCCATCTGGTCCCAGCCCTTGCGGGAGCAGATGAGGATCTGCGCCGTCACGTCGCGGGCGTCGAGCACCTGGTCGACGATCGGGATGAGACCGATGGCGCCGTTGACCACGATGCTGGCGGTGCTGGGGTCCTCGGCAAAGTCGCCCAGCACCAGGTCGGAGATGAACTTCTGAACATCGGCCAGCAGGCTCATTCCGGTGCTCCTTGCCGGCCCTGTGCGCGCTCGGCTTCCATCTGCGCCCTGAGTTGCTGTTGCAGCGGCTTCGAGAGGTACGACTTGTCTTGCTTGTCGTCAGGCGGCACAAACTCCCGCGGGTCTTCGCCGTAGGCCACCACGTAGTGCAGGCTGGGCACGTCATGGAGCTGGGCACGTCCTTGGTCATCCAGCGTGCCCTCGCGCACTTCGCCGTTGTCGAACGTGACCCGGTAGGGGGCACCCGCCACAGGCGTCAGGTCGTCGTAGTGGTAGTTCAGCTCCACCGTGGGTTCTCCCTTGGCCAGTCGCGGCATCCGCACCGGCAGGCTCCTGGCCCCGCTGAAGTCGTGGCTGGCGGCATGCATCACATGGCTGCCGGTGGTGCCGCTGTCGATGCCGCTGGCGGTCCAGCGGGTGTAGCTGCCGCCGCCGTTGATCAGCACCTCTTGCGCGCCCTGGATCTCGATGCGTTCAGCGGTCATCGTGATCTTCAGCTTGGCCAGGGCGTGCAGGTTGGCCTTGAGCGCCCGGATGTCGATGTCTTCC
>CAKZXL010000417.1 GCA_937883885.1 uncultured Aquincola sp.
GGCCTTGTCGACGTCGATGACCTGCTTGGCCTTGGCGCTCGGGCCGGCGTCGAAGTAGACGATGGTCGCCCAGCCCTCGATGGCCTTCTTGAACGCCTCGTTGTAGGTCGACTTCGGCGCGATGAAGATGATGGTCGGCAGCTTCTTCATGCCGCAGTCGCGCGCCTTGGCCAGCAGCCGTACCGGGTCGGGCGGCGTGTCGCCGGTGTCGGTGAAGTACGCGAGTGCGTCGATGGTGCGGCCGGTGTACGGCGTTTTCTTGCCGCCCGGCTTCACGAGCTCAAACGCGTTCTCGAGGCCGGCCTGGAAGTTCGTGCCGCCCCGGCCGCCGTAGTTCAGGCCGTCCTTCAGGATGCTCTGGTAGTTCTTCTCGGTGATGTACAGCGGCTCACCCCGGGCGATGGTGTCCACGAAGATGTGGGCCACGTCCGGTGCGTTGCCGCGGGACATCTTGCGGGACATGTTGATGCCCTCGGAGATGAAGCGCTTGAGCATCGCGTCGTCGACCGAGCCCGAGGTGTCATGCAGGCCGAAGAACAGCGGCTTCTGCGGGCGGCCAGGAACCATCGAGCCCATGAAGGGCACGTCTCGCTGGTGCTTGAATCCCATGTCCGCGGCGTCGACGTGGTAGATGGTCCACGCTTCCATCGGGTCGTGACGCTGACCCTTGCCCATGGACTCCAGGAGCTTCTTCAGCGCCATCTCCCAGCTCAGCACCGGCTTGAAGAAGTCCAGCATCTGCGCCTTGGCGTAGTTCAGCAGGTGGCCGCCAGGGTAGCGGTTGCCGACCCTCATCTGGTCTTCGGAGGCCTTGTTGATGGCTGCGACGACCCCGTCCTTGCAGGCCTGCGTCTCCTCGGCGAGCTTGTCCAAGTCGTCGTAGCCCAGCTTTTCCAGCGACGAGTCGCTGACACCGGCACCCTTGAGAGTGCCGACGAGCTTGTCGGTGTCCATCACGTGGTCGTGGTCGTGGTACACGTTGGGCGACGGCACCATGTCGGCGTTGCCCTTGGACTGCTGCGGGTCGCCATTCGGGTTGCCGGGGCCGCCCTGGCTCGGGTCGTTGCTGTTGCCCTTGTTGCCTGGGCCGTTGCCTTGGCCGCGCCCCATCGAGCGCTCGAGGTCCTTGATGTTCAGGCCGCCGTTCTGCGGCTGCCCCGGCATCCCGTTGTTCGCACTGGGGTTGAGAATCTTCTCGAGGATGCGCATGGCCATCTCCACGCGCTCGGACGGCTTCAGGGCGTCCAAGTAGGAGTCGCCAGTCTTGCCGCTCGAGTGCACGCCGCCGGTACCGGCCAGTGCCATCGAGGCGCGCGCGTGCTGCATGTCCAGCTCCACCAGGCCCTGGTGCTCCTTGAGCTTTGCCAGGCGGTCGTAGCAGTCCTTCAGGTCCTGGTCGCTGACCGACTTCGGGTTGGCCTTGGCCTTGCCGATGCGGCGCAGCTCCTGCGCCAGGCCTGAAAGCTCCGCCGGCGTCATGACGTACGGAGGCGCGGTCGGGGCAAGCTTGACGCCCGTCTGCAGCATGACCTTGACGCTGTCGGCCTCCTGCGCCGCGCCTTCCATGATGAGCTCGAAGGACACATCGCGATTCGGAACCTTTGGCGGGTCCTTCCAGTCCTTCATCAGCTCGACTGCGATGGCCTCCTCGGACTTGCCGTCGAACTTGCAGTAGTCCTCGAAATTCATCGCGCAGCCGATGCCCACGGCGGTGGGGGCCAGCGTGGCGAGATAGGCCTTCGCTGCTTCACGGATCTCGTTGTCGTTCGCGTCGCGCGAGTTCTTCGAAGCGAAGAGCTCGGCCGCCTCACCCTTGGTGATGTCGATGTTGATGCGGATGTCCTGCGCGATGTTGGCGATGGTCGGGTGGACCTGCGCCATGCGCGCCAGGTGCAGACGACGCAGGTGGTCGGCCTCGTGGCGGATGAGGAAGTTCAGCGAGTCCAGGCCCGCGTGGTGCTCGGCCAGAAGGCGGCGCGCGAACGTGTCGGCGATGTACATCTTGCCGGACCGGTCAACGAAGGCCGTCGGCACGATGGCCTTTAGCTCGGCCAGGTCGTACACGAAGATGGGCGTGCGCGAGACGATTTCGCCCAGGAGGCCATTGCGCAGGAAGTCGTGCCGCTCGCGGCCGATGTAGACCGACCGCACCTCCAGAAACTCGTCCCGCACGATTTCGATCTGCTCCTGCAGGTCCAGCGCGTTGGTGTTGAGCTTCTTGCCGTTCTTGCCGATGCCGAGGGCCTTTTCGAGACCTTCATCATTGGCGTGGCGGGTGACGCCCTGGGCGGGCTGCGGCGCAGCGCCGTGAGCAATCGGGGGAATCGAGGACATCACACTCTCCGGGTGGTTCGGCAAAGGAGTCGCCGTTGCTCGCGATGGGACGATGGCTGCCCATCTGTCGAGCACGGTAAGAATGTCGGTTGCCCCAGCGCCAGGCTTTGCGGCGTAGCCTGTAGTATATCACATGTGCTGCGAGCATGCCTGCTCGACGAGCGCTTTGCGCCCGCCGGTGGAGACCTTGGATGTCCAGCCGGTAAACTGGACACATTGTGTTGCAGGCTGCGCGTGATGGAAGCGGACCTATATGGGGTTCTTGGTGTCTTGCCCGACGCCGAAGATGTAGTCATCAAGGCGGCGTACCGAGCTCTCTCGCAGCGCTATCACCCAGACCGGTGGACGGGGCCCGTCGCCGAGGCGCATGAGCGCATGTCTGCCATCAACCGGGCGTACGAGGTGCTGGGCGACGTGACAAGGCGCCGAGCATACGACGCGGAGCGGAAGGCAAGCGGGTCTGCACCAGGTGCATCGTTCGATCATTCCAGCGACGTCTTGACTGACGATCACCGCGAACGATGGAAGGTGGCTTGCTCGATCTATCCCGACCTGGCGACGACCCGACAACAGCTCGGTCAGCTGTCCACGGCGCTGGCGTTCAGCTTCGTCGTGACAGTCGTGGAGCATCGTCTGTTCGGCGCACGCAACGAACTGGCGGCAAAGCTGGAGCGGGAGTTCCTCGAGAAATACTTTGGGACTCACCCGGAGGTGCTCGAGTATGCAAAGTTCCTGCTGCGCAGTGGGAACAAAGAAGCCGCCAAAGGGCTGAACAAGCTGGTCGACGTGATGGGGTCCGACCTTCCGCCGGCCCTATTGATTTCTCGGATCGACCGCGACTACAAGGTGACTGCGACGGCGCAGGAGCACGAGGCTGCCAAACGCCAAGCTGCTTGGGGGCCGAACCTCGCCAGGCAAGTGATGGAGAGCTCGTTTGTCTCGTATGCGACAGAGCTTGCTGAAGGGGTCGGCTACACCCTGCAAGAGTCTGGGGGAGGTTTCTTCAAGGCGTACAAGCTGCACGTCACCAACAAGCAAGGCTTCTTCCGCGAGTTCACTTCGCTGCCTGATTTCGTCGTCTGGGTTCGGGAGGAGATTTGCCCGCAGTTCCTAAGTAGTTGACCGGCTTCTTCTGGAGGTCGGCGCAAGGTGCGCGGAGCGCTCGAGTAGCCATCCGGAACCCGCCGGTCCGGTGCCGAACGGCAGCAGCTGCCGACGCCCGATTTCAGGCCGCCGCGCGAACCTTGAACACAGCCATGGTGGACACGAGCTGCTCCGCCTGAACCTTGAGACTTTCGGCTGCCGCGGCTGACTCTTCGACGAGAGCGGCATTCTGCTGGGTCACCTGGTCCATCGCCGTCACAGCTTCTCCGACCTGGCCGACGCCGGCAGCCAGACTCGCGCGGCACAAGCACTCGACCTACGGGGCCAAGTCAGAGGCCATGAACGCTGACCAGCGTCGCCTGTTCGAAGGGCCCACTAGGCCGGGGGCCTGCGCGCAGGGCGGGGTCATCGCGGTGGCGGCCTGATGCGGCGTCCTCTCCAAGGTGTGCCACGAGACCGCGGCCATGGCGCGTGCGCTGTAGCGCCGGCTTGGCAATCTCAGTCACAGGCTCCGCTATCTCTAATCCGCGGATAGCTCCGAGCCGCCGCGTTCAGCCGGCAAGCGTTGCCCTCGGGTGCCTGGGCGGCGTAACAGCAGCGCCGCACCGCCGGCGACAAGCAGAGCTAGTGCAGTGCGCCGCTCTGTTCTGTACTTATGACGCGGGGGTGGCCAAGGCCGCCTTGGCCCGCGTCACCTTGGCGAGGATGTCTTTGGCGCTGGCCGTCCAGATGAAGGGTTTGGGGTCGACGTTGTGATGGGCCACATACAGGTCTATGGCCAGCTCCAATTCGGCAACGCTGGTGAAGCTGTCGCGCCGGATGCGTTTGTCCGTGATGTCGCGGAAGAAGCGCTCGACCATGTTCAGCCACGATGCGCTGGTGGGCGTGAAGTGCATGACGAAGCGCGGATGCTTGGCCAACCACTTCTGCACCTCGGGGTGGCTGTGCGTGGCGTAGTTGTCCACGACCAGGTGCAGGCTCAGGTGCTTGGGCGTGCTTCGGTTGATCAGCCGCAGGAACTTCA
>CAKZXL010000418.1 GCA_937883885.1 uncultured Aquincola sp.
ATCAGGCACGTAATGTGACAGGAATTCCGGGGGGGATGCCTTCCTTCGCGAAGGTGGCGCGCAACTGTTCCAGGGAAGCGGGGTCGCGCCGACCATAGGAAGCCAACGCGAACAGCGAGCGTGCCGTCTCGGGGTCGTGCCGCGCTTCAATGATGGCCTCATCGATGGCCTGGATTGCCCGTTGCCAGTGATCGACGGGTTCGGGCTTCGGCGTTTTCGCCGACAGGCCACTGGTGAAACCGGTTTGGGGTTCGGACCAGAACAGCTTTGCATGCTCGCCCGGCGGGCTTATATCCCTCACCTCAATCAAGCTGATTGCCGTTGCCGCCGCCTCCAGCATCTGCAACCGTACTGCCGGGTTCAGGGTTTCATACGGTCGCCACAGACTTTGCCCAGCACGCAGCGGATGCCCGCAGCCTTCCCAGACTTGGCGGAGATACCCCGCGCAGGTTCCGCACGTCGAAAGCGGGGTGTTCAGCTCATCGAGCAGCGTGCGTAGTAGCCGAAACCACAATCCAGCGTGGATGCGTCGGCGCGGCAGCTCCACATGGCCGGTCGTCAGTGCCTGCCAGGTGCGCCGGTCCATCACCGCAATCGCGTCGCTGGCGGTGCGCGGCGCAGTGTCGGCGTTCTCCCAGCCGAGAAACCGCCCAGGCACGCCCCAATAGGATTCCAGCCAGCAGCCATGCAGCGGGCAGCTCAGCATCAGGGGCAGCTTCCATGCAAGCAGTACGGCTTGGTTTGCCGGGTCGTTCAGACAGAGCGGGCAGGCGCGATGTATCGGCTGGCTGGGCAGCCAGGCACGCCAGCTCGTGATGGATCGCGTCCTACGGCGGAGTTTCGGCAGCAGCACCGAGAGCTGGAACGCATAGGTTTCCAATGCGTCTGGAATCTGATCATCAAGGCTGTCCAGTAGCCAAGGCACCCAGCCGGCGAAACTCATGCAACGCAGCCGGTCCGGCTCGATGCCGCTCCGCTGGGAGAGCATCGCCAGCAGCGCCAGTGGTGGCGCGGTGTCCAGGTCATCAACCTGGCCGTGACCAAGATCGTGCTCCAGCAGCTCGGACACCTCCATGTGATAGCAAAGGGCCACGCGGTTGAGCCACGAAGACAAGGCTTCGCCTTCCCTGGGAGCCGGATGCAGTGGCCAGTGTGGCGCTGGCTTCACATCAGTTCCCGCTCGAATTGCCGCCGCCGCTCGCTGGGACCGGTGTAATCGGCCATGCTGAGCGTGCGATGGTTGATCGCTTCCTCACCGCTCTCCACGGCAGCGACGGCCGCCGCCATCAACAGGTGCGCCAGCTCGCCGATGGTGCCCTCGCTGCGCGTGAGCAGGTAGCGGGCCATATCCAGCGTGGCAATCGACGAGGGTCGCCGCAGCGGGAGCGAAGCCGCGAAGCTGGCCAGCAGTGAGCAGCAATCGTCGTTGGCCTCCCACACCGGCAGCATCATCGGCTCGAAGCGGTTTTCCAACTGGTCGTCCGAGCGGATCGCCAAGTAGGCATCGCGTGTGCCGACCCCGACCAGCGGGATGCGCAGCTCGTTGCCGAGGAAACGCAGCAGGTTGAGGAATTCCCGGCGGTTGACGCTGTTGCCGGCCAGGACGTTGTGCAATTCGTCGATCACCAGCATGCGCACGCCGACCTTGCGTAGCAGTGCCAGCGCCAATTGCTCCATTTCCGGCAGCCGTGGGCGCGGGCGCAATGGCGCGCCCATCGCGGCAAGTAGCGCGACGTAGAAGCGGATTACCGACGGTTCGGATGGCATCTGCACGACCAGTACCGGAATGTGCTCCTGGTCGGCGTCGGAGCTGGCCGGGTGGGTGCGGCGGAATTTCTCGACGATCATCGACTTGCCGTTGTTGGTTGGACCGACCAACAGCAGGTTGGGCATGCGTTGTTTGTTCGGCCACGCATACAGGGCTTCCAGCCGATTCAGCGCCTCGACTGCTCGCGGATAGCCGATCCAGCGGTCAGCGCGAAGGCGATGGATGCGTTCGTCCGCCGGAAGACGGGCCAAGCCCTGGGCCACCGGCATCAGGTGGGACAAGTCGATGATGGGATATTCTTCCACGGCTACCACTCCTCAATCTGGTCGAACGGTTTGGCAGGTGGCTGGTTGTCTGCCTGCGGGTCAGCCATGTCCGCGTCCGGTGGTGGCGTGGTTTTGAAAAGAACTGCCGTTGCCTTGAGATGCTGGCGTCGATCCGCGTCGCGCCGCGCCTTGCGCGTAGCTTTCTGCGCGGTGGACACGATTTCGCGCATCTGGCCGATCATGCGAAACAGCGCCGACTCATCCACCTGTTCGCGCCCTTGCTGCCGCAATTTCGCCAGCGCCTGTCGTTGTTCCCAGAGGGTGACAGCCGGGTGCGACAAGGTGCGGTATGGAATTTCCAGATAGTGCTGCCCCTCCGGCTCCAGCACCCAAATGCGGCTGATGTCGCGCGGGTCGCGCCGGATCAGGAACGCAGGCAAGCGGTCGCGCCGAGCTATCCACGGCTTGAGCGCATCGGCGTAGTAATGGATGTGGTCGATGACGAAGCCGGTGCGGGTCAGCGTGCGGCGGATGATGGGCAGAAAATCGACCAGAAAAGCCGTGGTGCGAGTGATGACGGTTGGCACGCCGGTCCGCGCGATAGCTTCGGCCCAGCGCGCTGCCGGCGGCTGGAGCAGGCCGTTGTGCACGGAGCCGTGGTAGGTGCCGACCGCCAATGTGAGCCAGCGCTCCAGCTCACGCAGCGTCAGGGCGGCCTTGTTTTCGGAATCGTAGTCGCCGCGCTGGTCAGGGTTGGAGAAGGTCGTCCCTGGCAATTCGTCGTGGATCATCTGCATCGCCGTGCCGATGATCCGTTCCACGATGCCGCCGTAGTGCGGCTGCCCGAGCGGGCGATAGTCAAGCCGGATGCCATGCTGCTCGCAGCCTCGGCGTAGCGCTTCGCTCTTGAACTCGGCCGCGTTGTCCAGGTAGAGCAGCCTGGGCTTGCCGCTCATCGGCCACTCCATTTCTATGTTCAGACCCTCCAGCCAGGGACGCTTGTCGCAGGCGACATGCACAAGGCACAGGCCGACCGAAACAGATGACGGCGCTTCCAGCGTGACGACCATGCCGAGCACGCAGCGGGTAAACACGTCGATGGCGATGGTCAGATACGGACGGCCAATCGGTTGCCGGTCGCGCTCGTCCACCACGATCAGGTCGATGACCGTGTGATCAATCTGCACTTGTTCCAGTGGCGCGGTCACGGCGGGAGGCTCACCACCGACACCTTGCAGGCTGCGGGACGCATCCTGACCTTCCCGGCGGCGAGTGGCCTTGAGCGGATCGAGGCCGGCGATCCGCAGAGCCACGGTGTTGCGCGCCGGCGCCCGCAGCTTTTGCGCTTTGCAAGCCTGCGCGACCTCGCGGTGGAACGCTGCCAGGCTACGCTTCTGCTTGGTCAGGAAGCGCTTTTGCAGCAACTCGCGGATGATGCGCTCAACTGATTCCGGCAAGCGTCCCTTGCCTTTTCCGCCGCCGGATCGGCTGCGAGCCAGGTCCGTCACAAGCCCAGCACCTTGCCGGGCACGGCGGATTAGGACATACACCTGCCGCCTGGACAGGCCAAGCGCGTGAGCAGCGGCATCGGCGGCTTCATGCCCGACCACATCAAGCGCTGCCAGCGGCCCGATGATTTCCGCCCGTTGCCGGGCCTGCGCCCAAGCCGCATCGGGCAGGGTGGCCACGCCTTGCTCGGCAATCAATGATGTGTCTGACGCCATGCTCACACCTCGCTTTGGTGCACACGAGTATTGAGCATAGTCGAGATTGGTGCAGATGACTTCTGATATTGCGTTGTCAGGAGTCGCCTGCACATCTGGCGTTACGCCCCGTCAATTGGTGCAGTCGTCTTCTGAAAATGACAGCGCCGGTTGCCTTGGCGGGCTTGTCACAAACCTACGTTTTCAAGAAGAA
Source organism: uncultured Aquincola sp. (assembly GCA_937883885.1). The sequence continues at coordinate 3,952 of CAKZXL010000418.1, forward strand.
GGAAACCGCATGCCCCGCCGTTCGATCCTCTCCGCCGCCGAGCGCGAAAGCCTGCTGGCGTTGCCGGACACCAAGGATGAGTTGATCCGTCACTACACGTTCAGCGAAAGCGACCTCTCCATCATCCGGCAGCGGCGCGGCCCGGCCAATCGGCTGGGCTTCGCGGTGCAGCTCTGCTACCTGCGCTTTCCCGGCGTCATCCTTGGCGCTGATGAGCCACCGTTCCCGCCATTGCTGAGACTGGTCGCCAACCAGCTCAAGGTCGGCATCGAAAGCTGGGACGAGTACGGGCAGCGTGAGCAGACCCGACGCGAGCACCTGGTCGAGCTGCAAACGGTGTTCGGCTTCCAGCCGTTCACGATTGGCCACTACCGGCAGGCTGTCCAGTTGCTGACCGAGCTGGCCATGCAAACCGACAAGGGCATCGTGCTGGCCAGAGCCTTGATCGAGCACCTGCGGCGGCAGTCGGTCATTGTGCCCGCCCTCAACGCCGTCGAGCGGGCGAGCGCCGAAGCGATTACCCGCGCCAACCGGCGTCTCTACGACGCCTTGGCTGAGCCGCTGACGGACGTGCATCGCCGTCGCCTCGACGATCTGCTCAAGCGCCGCGACAACGGCAAGACGACGTGGCTGGCCTGGCTGCGGCAATCCCCGGTCAAACCGAACTCGCGGCACATGCTGGAACACATCGAACGCCTCAAGGCGTGGCAGGCGCTCGACCTGCCCTCCGGCATCGAGCGGTCGGTGCACCAGAACCGGCTGCTCAAGATCGCCCGCGAGGGTGGCCAGATGACGCCAGCCGACCTGGCCAAGTTCGAGCCGCAGCGCCGCTACGCGACTCTGGTTGCGCTCACCATCGAAGGCATGGCGACCGTCACTGACGAAATCATCGACCCTTGAGGTCGGGGTAGGTCTGCTTGCATGTGGGGAAGTTGCTGCAACCCCACCAGAATTGCCCCTTCTTCTTGCTCGGCCGGCGCGACAAGCCGCTGCCGCAGGCCATGCACTTGTGAAGGGATGACACCGGCGCGGCTTCCTTGCCGCCGGCGATGGTCACGGCTCCGCTGTTGGCCTTCGCCACCTGGTCGCGGATGAACGTCTCTTGCTTCGTGATGAAGGCGTCCAGGGCGGCCGTGCCCTGCTCGACGCCTTTCAGCATCCGCTCGTAGAGCGCGGTCAGCACCGGGCTTTTCACAACCTCGGGCAGCGCGTCGATGACGCTGCGGCCGAGGGTCGTGCTGATGATCTGCTTGCCTTTGACGGCCAGGAACTCGCGCCGCTTCAACTCGGAAATGATCGACGCGCGGGTGGCCGACGTGCCGATGCCGTCGCCCTCGCGCAGCATCTTCTTGTGCTCGGCATCGCTGACGAACTTGTGGATGTTCTCCATCGCGCGGATCAGCGTGCCCTCGGTAAAGCGCGCTGGCGGCTTCGTCTTGGCGTCCTTGCGGGTGGCGTCCGTGCAGGTCACGGCGTCGCCCTGGGCCATCGACGGCAGGGCCTGCGTGCCGCTGTCGTCGTCCTCGTCCTTCTCC
>CAKZXL010000419.1 GCA_937883885.1 uncultured Aquincola sp.
AGGACCTCAAGCTGCCCACCGCGCAGCTCATCATCCGCAAGGGCTTCAACAAGGGCGTGGACAGCTACTCCGCCTTCGAAGAAGCCGACCGCAAGACCGTCACCGGCCTGGCCGGCTACCTCAAGGCCCGCGGCATCAAGACGGTGTACGTCACCGGCCTGGCCACCGATTTCTGCGTGGCCTGGACCGCGATGGACGCGCGCAAGGCCGGCTTCAAGGTCTATGTGATCGAAGACGCCACCCGCGCCATCGACCTCAACGGCTCGCTGGAAGCGGCCTGGAAGCAGATGGCGGCCAAGGGCGTCAAGCGCATCCAGTCGAGCGACATCGCCACCGCTTGATCGACCCTCAGCCGCCGTGACCGCCGCCGCAGTACCCTCACCCGCACCGGTCACGGTCACGCTTCATCTGCAGGTCAACGGCCAGGCCCAGGCGCTGCAGGTGCCGCCGACCGCGCCACTGCTGCAGGTGCTGCGCAACGACCTGCGGCTCAACGGACCCAAGTACGGCTGCGGCCTGGGCCAGTGCGGCGCCTGCGCGGTGCTGGTCGATGGCCGCGTGGCGCGCTCCTGCTGCATCCCGGTGGCCGGGGTACAGGGCCGCGACATCACCACGCTGGAAGGCCTGGGCGACCGCCAGGCGCCGCACTGGGCGCAGCAGGCCTTCATCGACAGCCAGGCCGCGCAATGCGGCTACTGCCTCAACGGCATGGTCATGGCCACCGTGGCGCTGCTGAACCACTGCCCGCAACCCACCGAGGCGCAGATCCGCGAAGCCCTGGCCCACCATCTGTGCCGCTGCGGCACCCACCTCGAGATCCTGGCCGCGGTGCGGCGGGCGGTGGTGTTGCAGCAGGAGGCTGTTGGTTGATGACGCTCGCCAGCAAGGCCCAGCACCTCGACCGCGCCGGCTTCCTGGCTGCCACCGGCGTGCTGCTGGTCACGCGCGATCCGCCCCCCGCGCCGCCGCCCAGCCCCGGTCAGCCGGCTGCCGTGCCGGCCAACCCGGCCGAAGGGCCGGAGATCCTGCTCGCGCTGTGGGAAGACGGCAGCGCCAACGGCCTGCACGGCCATGTGGACCTGGGCACCGGCCTGCGCACCGCGCTGTCGCAGCTGGTGGCCGAAGAGCTGGACCTGCCGTTGACGCAGGTGACCATGCTGATGGGCCACACCTGCAGCGTGCCCAACCAGGGCGCCACCATCGCCAGCGCCTCGCTGCAGGTGCACGGCCTGCCGCTGCGCCAGGCCGCCGCGCAGGCGCGTGCCTGGCTGCGCGAGCAGGGCGCCACGCCGGCCGACCTGCACGGCCGGCAGGTGCTGCTGAAGCTGGCGCCCGGCAGCGTGGCGCTGAAGCCCGAGCACGAGCACCGCGTGATTGGCCAGCCGGTACCGCGGGTGGACATCCCCGCCAAGGCCACCGGCGAGCTGACCTTCGTGCACGACATGCGCCTGCCCGGCATGCTGCATGGCCGTGTGGTGCGCCCGCCTTATGCCGGCGTCGATGCCGGCGACTTCGTCGGCCACACGCTGCAAGCGGTGGACCGCAAGTCCATCGCCCATGTGCCCGGCATCGTCGACGTGGTGGTCATCGGCGACTTCATCGGCATCGTGGCCGAACGTGAAGACCAGGCCGAGGCCGCGATGCACGCGCTGCAGGTGCACTGGAAGCCCTGGCCCGGCCTGCCTGGCCTGCACGACGTGGAAAACGCCGTGCGCACCAACCCCGCCACGCGCCGCCTGCTGCTGGAACGCGGTGACGTGGCGGGCGCCATCGCCACCGCCGCGCAGCCGATGCCGCGCAGCTACCTGTGGCCCTACCAGCTGCACGCGTCCATCGGCCCTTCGTGCGCGGTGGCCGACTGGCAGCGCAGCCGGCTCACCGTGTGGGCCGGCACCCAGAACCCGCATGTGCTGCGCGCCGACCTGGCCCGGCTCACCGGCCTGGACGATGTGCAGGTGGACGTGGTGCGCCTGGAAGCCGCTGGCTGCTACGGCCGCAACGGCGCCGACGACGTCGCCGCCGACGCGGCGCTGCTGTCGCGCGCGGTCGGCCGCCCGGTGCGGGTGCAGCTGACGCGTGAGCAGGAACATGCCTGGGAGCCCAAGGGCGCCGCCCAGCTGATGCAGATCGACGGCGGGCTGCAGGCCGATGGCTCGCCCGCGGCCTACGACTTCCAGACCAGCTACCCCAGCAACGGCGCGCCCACGCTGGCGCTGCTGCTCACCGGCACGGTGCCGGCCACGGCCACCGCCTACGAGATGGGCGACCGCACCGCGGTGCCGCCCTACGACTACGCCAACCTGCGCGTGGCGGCCAACGACATGCCGCCCATCCTGCGGGCCTCGTGGCTGCGCGGCGTCTCGGCGCTGCCCAATTCGTTCGCGCATGAGTCGTACATCGACGAGCTGGCCACCGCCGCAGGCGTGGACCCGGTGGACTACCGGCTGCGCTACCTGAAGGACGAACGCGCCGCCGAGCTGGTGCGCGCCACCGCCGCCAAGGCCGGCTGGCTGCCGCACACCGCGCCACAAGGCCAGGGCGCGGTGCCAGGCAGCGATGGCCAGCTGCTCAAGGGCCAGGGCTTTGCCTATGCGCGTTACGTGCACAGCAAGTTCCCCGGCTTCGGCGCCGCCTGGGCGGCCTGGGTGGCCGATGTGGAGGTGAACCGCGTGACCGGCGAGGTGCACGTCAGCCGCGTGGTGGTGGGGCATGACGCCGGCCTGATGGTGAACCCTGCCGGCGTGCAGCACCAGGTGCACGGCAACGTGTTGCAGACCACCAGCCGCGCGTTGAAGGAGCAGGTGCGCACCGAGCCGGCCGGCCCGAACCTGGGCGCCGTGGCCACGCGCGAGTGGGGCAGCTACCCCATCCTCAGCTTCCGCGAGGTGCCGGTGGTGGAGGTGATGCTGATGCCCCGCCCGGGCGAGGCGCCGCTGGGTGCGGGCGAATCGGCCTCGGTACCGGGCACGGCGGCCATCGCCAATGCCATCTTCGACGCCACCGGCGTGCGCTTTCGCAACCCGCCGTTCACGCCCGAGCTGGTGCGGGCGGCGCTGAACCCGTTGCCGGGGCCGGAGGGCGCGCACGCGCCGGCTGCTGCAGCGCTGGCCGCGCCTGCCGCAGCGCCACCCGCCTCCGCGGCGCTGCCGCCCGACGCCCCGCTGCCCCGCCGCCGCCGCGGCCTGTGGGCCACCGCCGGTGCACTGCTGGCCGGCGCGGTGGGGCTGGGCGCCGCCGCCCTCGGCTGGCGACCGGCCATCGCCCCGGTGGCGCCAGGCAGCAGCGCACTTGTCTATACAAGTGAAACCATCGAGCGTGGCCGCCTGCTGGCCGCGGCCGGCGACTGCCTGGTGTGCCACACCGCACCGGGCGGCACCCCCAACGCCGGTGGCCGGGCCATGGCCACGCCCTTCGGC